>JAFTWI010000109.1 GCA_017465345.1 Oscillospiraceae bacterium | reverse complement strand
ATGTCGTACCCGTGTAATCGGCAACAATTTTGATAAGTCCAGAGAAATCGTTACAGGACGCGGAAATCTCAGCTTTACTTCAATAAACCTCCCCCGCCTTGGAATTAAGGCAGGAAAAGATATCGTGCGTTTCTTTGAACTTCTTGAAGATGAGATGAATCTTGTAATTGCTCAGCTCATGTATCGTTATAAGATTCAGGCTCAGAAAAAGGTAAAGAATTACCCCTTCCTTATGGGCCAGGGAATCTGGATTGATTCAGACAAGCTTGGTCCTGATGACTGCGTAGGCGAAATCCTTAAGCACGGTACCCTATCTATGGGCTTTATTGGTCTTGCTGAATGTCTTGTTGCGTTAATCGGTCAGTATCACGGCGAAAGCGAATATGCTCAGGAGCTTGGATACAAAATTATCAGTCGTATGAGAGCAAGAATGGATGAAGAATCCGAAAAGACAGGACTTAATTTCTCTCTCCTTGCTACTCCTGCTGAAGGTCTTTCCGGCAGATTTGTAAGAATTGACAAGAAGGTTTTCGGTGAAATCAAGGGCGTTACTGACAGAGATTACTATACAAACTCCTTCCACATCCCTGTTTACTACAAAATTTCCGCATTCAAGAAAATTCATCTTGAGGCACCTTATCATGCTCTTACCAATGCCGGTCATATAAGCTATGTAGAGCTTGACGGTGATCCAATGAGCAACCTTGATGCATTTGAACAGATTATCCGTTGCATGAAGGAAGAAGGTATCGGTTATGGTTCTATAAATCATCCTGTTGACCGTGACCCTGTATGCTGCTATACAGGCATTATCGGTGACCGTTGCCCGAGATGCGGACGTGTTGAAAGCCAGAAGACAACTGAAACAGTAAGAATCAAACGTATTAAAAATTCATAAATTTTGTATGAGTAATTGCTGTTACACCATTAATTTAACAAAAAAATAACAATTTTCTGTAATAATATGGCAAATTATATTGACATATTTGCACTTTTAACCTATAATATTTAAGGATATAAATTTCATTTTATATATCATAATCTTTATAAAACTCAGGAGGCTTATCATGAGAGTTTACAATTTCAGTGCGGGTCCCGCTGTACTGCCCGAAGAAGTACTTAAAGAAGCAGCAGAAGAAATGCTCGACTACAAGGGTACAGGTATGTCTGTAATGGAAATGTCCCACAGATCCAAGGCTTATGATACAATTATCAAGGAAGCTGAACAGGATCTCAGAGATATTATGAACATTCCTGACAACTACAAGGTTTTATTCCTTCAGGGCGGTGCATCACAGTTCTTTGCAGAAGTTCCTATGAACATGATGAAGAACAAGAAGGCTGCTTACATAATCACAGGTCAGTGGGCTAAGAAGGCTTGGCAGGAAGCTAAGATTTACGGTGAGGCTATTGACGTTGCATCATCCGCTGATAAGACTTTCTCCTATATTCCTGATTGCTCTGATCTCGACATCCCCGAAGATGCTGATTACGTTTATATCTGTGAAAATAACACAATTTATGGTACAAAGTTCAAGACTCTTCCTAACACAAAGGGTAAGGATCTCGTTTCTGACGTATCCTCTTGTTTCCTTTCCGAACCCGTTGATGTAAGCAAGTACGCTGTAATCTACGGTGGTGTTCAGAAGAACGTAGGTCCTGCAGGTGTTGTTATCGCTATTATCCGTGAAGATCTTATCACAGACGATGTTCTTCCCGGCACACCTACACTGCTTAAGTGGAAGACTCAGGCTGACAACGATTCACTTTACAACACACCTCCCTGCTACGGTATTTACATCTGCGGTAAAGTATTCAAGTGGATCAAGAAGATGGGCGGTCTTGAAGCTATGAAGGCTCACAACGAAAAGAAGGCTAAGATTCTTTATGATTTCCTTGACAACAGCAATCTTTTCAAGGCTACTGTAAGACCTGAAGACCGTTCTCTTATGAATGTTCCTTTTGTGACAGGCAATGAAGAACTTGACGCTAAGTTTGTAAAGGAAGCAAAGGCAGCTGGTCTTGAAAATCTTAAAGGTCATCGTTCTGTAGGCGGTATGAGAGCATCTATCTACAATGCTATGCCTATCGCTGGTGTTGAAGCACTCGTTGACTTTATGAAGAAGTTTGAAGCAGAAAACTGCTGATTGTAAATAAGCTGTAATGTCCCCTGCTCTGTGCAGTCAGGGGCATTACATATTCAGAAATAACTTTAAAGGAGTAATTACAATGTACAATATTTTAACACTTAATAAAATTGCTGCTTGCGGTACTGACTTATTTGACACAAGCAAGTACACATTCAGTGAAGAAATGGCTGATCCTGCTGCAATCCTCGTTCGTTCTGCATCTATGCATGAAATGGAACTTGGTGATAATCTCCTCGCAATCGCAAGAGCTGGTGCAGGTACCAACAATATTCCGATTGAAAAGTGCTCTGAAAAAGGTATTGTTGTATTCAACACACCCGGTGCTAATGCAAATGCTGTTAAGGAGCTTGTTTTAGCAGGTCTTTTCCTCTCCAGCCGTAAGGTTGCTGCATCTATGGACTGGCTCAAGACATTAAAGGGCAAGGGCGATGAAGTTGGCAAGCTTGTAGAAAAAGGCAAGAGTCAGTTTGCAGGTCCAGAAATCAAGGGCAAGAAGCTTGGCGTTATCGGTCTTGGTGCTATCGGTGCTTTAGTTGCTAATGCTGCTGCTCACCTTGGTATGGAAGTATACGGTGCAGACCCCTTCCTTTCTGTTGATGGTGCTCTCCACCTTACAACAAAGATTCACTATGTAAAGAGCAATGATGAAATCTTTGAAAAGTGCGACTATATCACACTTCATGCTCCTGCAACACCCCAGACAAAGGGCATGATTAACGCTGAATCTATTGCAAAGATGAAGAAGAATGTTCGTATTCTTAACTTTGCAAGAGCTGACCTCGTTGACAGCAAGGCTATTATTGATGCACTTGCTAACGGCGGTATGGCTGCATACGTAACAGACTTTGTTACTGATGACCTTATCGGTGTTGACGGCGTTACAGCATTCCCCCACCTCGGTGCATCTTCTCCTGAAAGCGAAGATAACTGTGCAATTATGGCTGTTAACGAAGTTATGGCATACCTCGAAAAGGGTGATATCATCAATAGCGTAAACCTTCCTAACGTATCTGTTCCTATGACAGGCGATGCAAAGATCTGTGTAATTCACAAGAATGTTGAAGGTCTTCTTACAAAGGTTACAGCTGTTGCTGCTGAAAACGGCATTAATATCGAAAATATGGAAAGCAAGTCCAAGAAGGATATGGCTTATACAGTTCTTGATGTTAAGGGTAATACAGACAGCGTTGCTGACAAGATCAAGGCTATTGATTCTGTAATTGCTGTACGTATCATTAAGTAATTTGTGATCAATAATTAACATAAAAGACGCTTATGACTATTTAAGTCAGGAGCGTCTTTTTGTTATGTAATTGTGCTAAAAAAATCATTCAAATGTTATTTTGGTATTTACCACTCATCTTCTGCTCTGAAATTTTTATAATAACTTACAAAACTTTCAATGATTTCATTTCGTGGACGAGTATATTCTCTATTAATTCCTTTCAGACTATCAATCCACTCAATATCAATCATACAACCTACGTCCATATTAATGCTGTATTTAGCCTTTTCAATCAGAGTGGCATCACTTTCATCGCCAACGCAATATAAATACCCGCACAAAAGCCTTATATACTCAGAGCTACCCTGCTGAAAATCTGTAATTTCGTGTTCAATAAGTCTTATTATCTCAGCTTTTGGAATGTTATCAAAAGCAAAGCCATATTTGCTGATTATCTGCTATGAT
>JAFTWI010000108.1 GCA_017465345.1 Oscillospiraceae bacterium | reverse complement strand
TTGTGATAATAACTTCCTTGTCTATAAATCTTTTCATCATTTCCATAACAATTCTCCTTTATTTTACTTCTTTTTCTTTTCCTTCGTAGGCCACTCACTTATCTGAGTGATGTAATCAATGTTAACAGCGTCAGTGCCATTGTTGTCTGTGTCAACAACAACCCAGTTGTCCTGCACCTCTGTAATTGTACCGAGTATGCCTGAGCTTGAATTCATAATGGAAATATTGCATTTCTTTCCGATAAATCTTTTAAGTAATTCGTACATTTTCATTCGCTCCTCTTTGTTTAGCTTTTTGTTTTTGATTTTCTTTGTCGCAATAACAGCGGTTGCTTCTCTGCGTCGCCTTGCAGGCAGGATAATGCAGAAGAATATGATTAGTAAAAACAGTATGTAGTTGTTCAAGCTTGCTTTCCTCCTTTTTGTAACAGTTTTTTCTGTAGAAAATTTCTGTCACAGTTCGATGTGTTGTAGCACGATATGTCACGGTGCGATATATATCATGGTTTGAGTATATCACGGTGCGACATGTTTGTCAATGGGGTAAGTATAAGTTTGTCACAATTGCATATAATAAGGTCGGGTGCAATGTGCACAATTGACAAAACGTGACAAGAAATGTACCATATAATAATTTTCAGCAAACCCCTTGACATAATTATAAAGATATGCTAAAATAAATTAGATTTTTGAAATGCTATGACGAAGAGAAGTAGCAGGGAAATTCGTTTGCAGTGAGTGCGGGATAGTGGAAACCGCATATCAGAGTCCTTGTGAATAACACTTCCGAGCAGCAAACTGAAAGCCGATTAAGGTAAGTAGGGGCGTCGTGTTCTGTGCGTTAAACGGAAGGCAGGGAGAACGCTTTGACGTTCCTGCTGTTGAGTGACCGCAATGCGGTAATTTAGGTGGTACCACGGGTTAATTTTTCTCCCGTCCTATTGTTTAGTACGGGAGTTTTTATTTTTTATCAGAAAGGAAAATGACTATGAAACACATTGATATCAAAGAAGTTTTCACAAATCCTGCTCTTATCAACAAGACCGTAACTGTCTGCGGCTGGGTAAGAACATCAAGAGATTCCAAGAACGTTGCATTTATCGAGCTTAATGACGGTACTTCCCTGAAGCACCTCCAGATTGTTATTGACAAGGCTTCCGACATCGCTCTCGACCAGGCTCTCAAACTTGGTACTTCCCTCAAGGTTACAGGTACAGTTGTAGAAGCACGTCAGGCTGCTGTTGAAATCAACGCTTCCGAAATCGAGGTTCTCGGCACTTGCCCTCCTGAGTACCCACTCCAGAAGAAGCGCCACACTCTAGAATTTCTCCGTACAATGCCACACCTCCGCGGCAGAACAAATACATTCAACGCTGTTTTCCGTGTACGTTCCGTAATGGCAGAAGCTATCCACAGCTTCTTCCAGAGCAAGAACTACGTTTATGTAAATACACCACTCATCACAGGCAGCGACTGTGAGGGTGCAGGCGAAATGTTCCAGGTAACAACTATCGGCTACAACACAGAATATAAGAATGAAGAAGAATACTACAGCAACGACTTCTTCGGCAAGAAGGCTGGTCTCAGCGTTTCCGGTCAGCTTGAAGGCGAAGTTGCAGCTATGGCTTTCGGTAAGATTTACACATTCGGCCCAAGCTTCCGTGCTGAAAACAGCAACACACCAAAGCACGTTGCTGAATTCTGGCACGTTGAGCCTGAAATTGCATTTGCTGAGCTTCCTGACGTAATCGAAATTGCTGAAGAAATGATCAAGACAGTTGTTAAGACAGTTCTTGACAAGTGCCCTGACGAAATGAAGTTCTTCGATACACACTTCGAAAACGGACTCATCGAAAAGCTTCAGAATCTTATCTCCAACGAGTTTGCAGTTTGCGACTATACAAAGGCTATCGAGCTTCTCAAGAGCGCTGACAAGGAATTCGTTTACCCTGTAGAATGGGGCTGCGACCTTCAGACTGAACACGAAAGATACATCTCCGAGGAAGTGTTCAACAAGGCTGTTTTCGTAACAAACTATCCTAAGGAAATCAAGTCCTTCTATATGAAGCAGAACCCTGACGGAAAGACAGTTGCAGCTGTTGACCTTCTTGTACCTGGTGTAGGCGAAATCATCGGCGGCAGTGAGCGTGAGGCTGACTACGATAAGCTTGTTGCAGCAATGAACGAGAGAAATATGAACCTCGACCTCTACACAGACTACCTTGAACTCCGTAAGTTCGGTTCCGTACCACACGGTGGTTTTGGTCTTGGCTTTGAGCGTCTTATTATGTACGTAACAGGCGTTTCCAACATCAGAGACGTAATCCTCTACCCAAGAACAGTAGGTAATGTTCGCTAATTCCGAACATATACTTTTATCGGATAATTCAGAAAGGAATGATTGATATGTCAAAGTCGCTTTATATCCCTGACGGCTATAAATCTGCGCTGACACTCCGTGAAACACAGCATGCCATCAAGTATATCAAGGACGTATTCCAGCAGGCGCTTTCCTTTGCGCTTACCCTTGACAGAGTTACAGCTCCTCTCCTTGTTCGCAAGGACAGCGGTATCAACGACGACCTCAGCGGCATTGAGCGTAAGGTTGAGTTCTCCATCAAGGAAATGGACAACGAAGCAGAGGTTGTGCAGTCACTTGCAAAATGGAAGAGAATGGCTCTCCACCGTTACGGCTATACAGCAGGCGAGGGTATCTATACTGATATGAACGCTATCCGCCGTGATGACGATGTTGACAATATGCACTCGATTTTTGTTGACCAGTGGGACTGGGAAAAGGTTATCACAAGAGAAAACCGCAACATTGATTTTCTGAAGAATACCGTTGAAAATATCGTTAAATCTCTTTCCAACGCAAAGAGAAAGGTTAACCTCCGGTACCCACAGCTTAAGGAAACAATCTGCGACGTAACCTACTTCATCACCTCTCAGGAGCTTGAGGATATGTATCCCGACAAGACTCCTAAGGAGCGTGAATGGCTCATTACCGAGAAGCATAAGACAGTTTTCATTATGCAGATTGGCTGTAAGCTGAAAAGCGGTGAGCGCCACGACGGACGTGCACCTGACTATGATGACTGGTCACTTAACGGCGACTTGCTCATCTGGAACAACGTGCTGAAAACACCTATCGAGATTTCTTCAATGGGTATCCGTGTTGACGCTGAAAGCCTGAAAAAACAGCTTGAAATCAGCGGTCAGCAGGACAGAATCAAGTACGAGTATCACCAGCTTATCGCAAACGATACACTTCCGCTGACAATCGGGGGTGGTATCGGTCAGTCAAGACTTTGTATGCTCCTGCTTGAAAAGGCTCATATCGGCGAGGTACAGGTATCTGTATGGCCAAGCGATATGATTAAGGAATGTGAAGAAAAGGGAGTTAAGTTGCTCTAAAAAATGTGCCCGAGGCTGTATGGCTTCGGGCATTTGTATTACTTATTCATTTTACGCTTAACAACCGCCTCCGTAACATTAGAAAGCACAACCTCGCCGTGCTGGTTTGTTACGGTAATCGTAATTTCAGCTGTTCCGTTTTTCTCGTTTCGTGGGGTAAGCTTTGAAATAACACCCTTACCCGTCAGCACGTCACCCGCAAAAACAGGCTTGAACCATTCAACCTTTGAGGACTTGCCTGCAAGCAGGTCATCACCGAAAAGGTCAACCTCAAGATACTTCGCCCACACTGCCATAAAGGACATCATACCCGGTGCGATAAGCTGTCCGAAATGGGTTGTCTTTGCGTATTCCTCATCAGTGTGCAGAGGAATGTTGTCGTAAAGCTTCGCAAAATCAATCATCTGCTGTTTATCAATCACAGCAGGCGGAATATCAAACTCGTGACCGAGTGTAAGGTCATCAAAATACATTTTTATTCTCCTTTGCCGTTTTTGTTATCATATACAATTTTAGCATGGATATGTCAATAATGCAAGTTTAATAAACTGAAATTTCATGGGAATAATTTTTCTAATTGACTAATAAACTGATTTGTGGTATTATTTTTTATAGAGTTTTTTGAGATGAGGTAACACCTATGATTGAAATTAAAGATTACAGAGGACATATAAGAAACTGGCAAGCTCTGTGTGCTGAGCTTGAAATTTCCGAGCAGCTTTCACGTCAGGAGCGTGAAGCGGAAATCCTGAAAAAGGCATACAAAAAGTGGAGCTTCGATATGGCGGAGCATATGCATGGTATGTTTGCTTTTGCACTCTGGGATGAGGAAAATCAGCAGCTTTTCTGTCTGCGTGACCACTTCGGCACAAAGACATTCTACTACTATGTAACAGCCGATGGCAAGCTTCTCTGCGGCACGACTATCCGCAGCATCATGGAGCAGGAAGGCTTCGTCAAGGAGCTTAACGAGGAGCTTCTGCAGATTTATATGAGTCTTACTTATGTTGCAGGCGAGGACACATTCTTTAAGGGTGTAAAGAAGCTTATGCCTGGACACTATCTTGTGTGGAAAAATGGCAAAATGGAGATAACTCGTTACTGGAAGCCTACCTTCAAGGCTGACGAAAGCAAGTCACTTGAAGATTGGGCAGAGGAAATCCATACCACAATCAAGGAGATTATCCCCGAGGTTAAGACAGCTGACGAAACAGCTGAGTCATTCCTCTCAGGCGGCGTTGATTCGTCCTATGTGTTGGCAATGACAGATGTTGAAGCGTGCAACTCCTGCGGTTACGATGATGAGCGTTTCGATGAGTCGGGACTTGCAAAGCAGACAGCTGATATTCTCGGCAGACAGTTTAACCGTTGTCTTGTAACTCCTGAGGCTTACTTTGATATCGTGCCTTACGTTATGTACAATATGGAACAGCCTTTGGGCGACGCTTCTGCAATTGCCTTTGCTCTTGGCTGCAAGGCAACAGCTGAACATACACCTATTTGCTACTCAGGCGAGGGCGCTGACGAATTTTTCGGCGGTTACAATATGTACCGCAACGCTGAACGCTACGGCGAAAATCTCAAGACTTTCTATGTGGGCAACACCAACATTATGAAGGAGGACGAGAAAAAGCGTATCCTCAAGCATTACAACGAGGATATTCTCCCTATCAATCTTGTGAAGCATATATATGAGGAAAACGAGGGACTTGACCCGCTGTCAAAGATGTCTGACATTGATATTCAGGTTTGGTTGGAGGGTGACATCTATCTTAACGTTGATAAAATGAGTACCGCCGCAGGTCTTGAAGTAAGAATGCCGCTGACCGACAGAAGAATTTTTGATATTGCTTCGAGAATGCCGTCACGCTTCAAGGTGAACGAGGAGCAGAACAAGGTTGCTTTCCGCACAGCTGCGGCAAATGTTCTCCCCGATGAAATTGCATTCCGCAAGAAGCTTGGCTTTATCGTTCCTATCAGAATGTGGCTTGCTGACGAACGCTATAATCAGGACGTGCAGAAGAAGCTGACAAGCGAAATGGCTGGCAAGTTCTTCAATCTTGATGAGGTTGACGCTATATGGCAGGACTATATCGGCGGCAACTCGGATAACTGGCGCAAAATCTGGACAATTTACACTTTCCTTGTCTGGTACGAGGAATATTTCGTGAAGAGATAAGGCTTAAAAGCGGGATATCAGAGAATTTTCTGATATCCCGTTTTTTATGTGAGATTGACAATTCCGATAAGCCCCAGCATTGCAAGCCCCATACTCGGCATAATAATTCCTGGAAGGTCGCAGAATACGCTTGGTTTCAGCTTTCGAAGGGTTATTCCGAGAATCATAAATACGATTGAGTTGAGAAGTGCAAACCATTTTGGCACGTCAAGACAGCCTGTAAGGATTGCAATTGCCGAAGTAACGGACGGCACCATAAGAAGTATGTATCCGAAGAAAAATGGAAAAGCTGCCGCTTTGTAAAAGGTCGGAAAAATCTTTTCAACAAGGTCAGCGTGTCCGTATTCCACAAGTCGCTTGTACAGAAGCGGCTGAATACACAGCGTAGAGTGTACAAAAAATCCGCCTACAGTGCCCATACAGCCGCAGATTGCTGTTACATAGCCGAGGACGGTATTCTTTTCCGCAATCTGCATGCCAAGTGAGTATAGACCCAGCATTGCTGCCATATCACCGAAAAACGCAAAAATAATTGAAGCAACAAATCTCCAGTCGGACATCTTTACCCAGTTGGTATCAATATTGCCGCCTGGGCCTGTTTTTTGATTGTCCTTGCCTTTCAAATCGAAAAGAATATCACCGATTGCACAAAGAAGTCCACCAATTAAGCCGAAAACTGAAAAAGTCAGATACATTTTACTCCTCATTTCATAATATAGTTAGTTAACGCTAACTATATTATACAACTCTGAATTGGAGATGTCAAGAGGTGCTGAAAAATAAAGGGACAGCTTTTGCTGTCCCAATGGATTTATGTAACGCTTGTAACAAGTCCGTTGATGGAAATGCTTGGGTCGTCAAGGTCAATAACAAGACAGCGTCTGCCGTCAATAACACTTGTACGCACTTTGTCTGTTCCGTCACGGCTGATGTTGATTGTGATTTCGGGTGTTTCAAGTACGGTCTTGTTCTCAACGAGATTTTCCACGATAAGTCCGTCAGCGTCGCCCACCTTTTCCTTGAACACTGCTGGAAGCGCGTCAAGCTTTTCACTGCTTACACCAGCATCGAAAAGAATGTTGTGAAGCTTGTTGTCGTCGATAATTGGAAGCTCAGTTTCGTTCTTGGACTTGGTAACAATTTCGCGGAGAGTTTCGTTTACCTGAGTGATAAGCGTGTAGCTCAGCTCGTCGCCAACAACATCATTAAGAACCTCACGGAAGGTGTCCTTCTCATTTTGGCAGGTCATAACAAAGCCACAGCCGAGAACGTCCTCAACCACGGAAATATTAGGTTTTTTCGGTGTTTTGGTGTAGTACATAACACGATTAACGTCGGGACTTCTGTCGCTGAAAACAGGGTAGAAGAAACCGTCCGTCGGTGCACGGCTTACGATAAGGTCAGTGTTGGACTTCTTCACGATTTCGTTTGCCTCGCTGTCAAACATAAGACCATCATCACCTGTGCAAACTGGGCAGACCGCAACCACGATAAAGTTGTATTCCTCGGTTGCGTCGTCATAGGACTCGTCATTCTTGTCCTTTGTCATAATGCTGTAGGAGCAGTAGCCCATAATCAGCGTGTACGCCATTTCGTACTCCATATTGTTGACAATTCGCTCAATCAGCTTTGCATTGGCGGTTTCGTCCTCAAGCTTGCCCTTGACAGCGGCATAGAGAATGTTCTGTGCGCCCTCCTCGTCGTATTCGGTATTTGGGAAGCCGTACTCCATAAGATTTTTACCAACGCTTCCGCCCAGTACCTTTTTCAGCGACTCCATCATAACCGCACCTGCGTCCTCCTCGATAAGGGAGTAAAGCTTGTTCTGGTTACAGCGGATATTCTTCTGTGGGTCAATGTAAGCGGAAACAACGTGGTTAAGCGTAAAAAAACCGCTGCTGTCAGTAAAATTCTTTTTGATTTCAGCTACTTCTTTTTTGTTCATTGGGGTGATGTTCCTTTCGTATATAAAAATTATTTCTTAAAACCGTTAAACCAAGCGCGTTCCTCAAAGCTTTTCTTTTTTGCGTGGGTAAGCTGTCCGTCGGCAATTCCCACAGGGAGAATACACACCATCTTGTAATCGTCAGGCACATCAAGTGTCTTTGCAAGCTGTCCGCCGATGTCATCATCGTCGGTGATGTGTCCCTCATACCAACAGCTTTCATAGCCCAGTGCTTTTATTGCAAGGAGCATATTCTGAATTGCCGCAGAGTAGTCCTGCACGTTGAAGCACTTGTCACGGTAGGCAAAAATCTTTTGTGTAAGCACGCAGATTATCGCAGGCGCAGTTTCGCAAATCGGCGGTTCAATCATACTTTTAAGCCTGTCAAGGACAATCGGGTCGTCAACGCAGATAAGTGAAGTCGTCTGCTTGTTGCAGCCTGACGGTGCGGCAAGTCCTGCTTCCATAATCTGTATCAGATGTTCACGGGGAATTTTTGTGTCCTTGTAAGTACCGCGGTAGCTTGTGCGGTTGTTGATAATATCAAATAATTCAGCCATTGTTTTACCTCAAAAATGTTTTTGTAACGGAAAGCTATGGAGTTTTGCGGAGCAAAACCCGTAAACAAACCGTTTGCGGTTTGTTTTTACCAAGTCCAGTCGGACATAAAACGTGAAAGCTTCGTTTCTTCACCTGCTTTTTGCTGTTGCTTTTTCAGCTCGTTTGCAAGTCCGAGAGCGATAAGCGCCGCACCTGCAAGTGCAAGATATACGAGCCAAGCGATGCTGTCACGCTGACCGAAGCTGAGGAGGATTCCCGAAGCTACCATTGAAGCAACCGCAAGCACGAACCAGCGTTTTTTCTTGATGATAAAGGACACGGCAAGCATTATGAACAGCACTATTCCGATGAACACAGCGTCGAAGCTGTCGCTTGATGTAAAGGACTCAATAAAGAGGATTACAAGGGAAATAATTGCCGCAACAAAGGAGAAGTTATCAGCCTTTTCTTCTGCGTCTTTCCAGATAAGCTTCACAAGCAGGCAGAAGAAGAATACAGGCAGCAGATTGAACTGTACAATAATAAGTTCAGGAACTTCAAAGAAAGGCTGTGCCCAGAAAAGCGGAAAAATAAATGTCCCTGCCGCTGTTATGAACCGACGCTTTGCAACAGAAGTCTGCTCCTTACGGATAAGATTTAGGGTAAGGAGTGCAAGCATGAGAACTGCTATCCAGCACTTGAAATCGTCGCTTGTTTCAAATAAATACACAACAACGGGCAGATATGCGCCGATTGAGAAAATATCGGAGTAAAGTCCCTTGAACAGCTTGTCATTAAAGAGGACACGTCCTGCGATAACAAGCACAGCAAATGGAATTATAAGCATCTCCGTTTCATAGGTTTCAGCAATTGCAAAGGTAAGAATTATAATTGGGAAAATAAGGTTTAGAGTGTTCTTTTTAATAGCTGAGGTGAATGCGGAGCAGACTGCAAGAACAGCACCGAAAATCATCATTGCATTATTGCATGTGTCTGCACCGGCAATAAACAGCCAGCTGCTGAAAAGAGGTGCGGCAAACCAAAGAAATGTGCAAATGTGTGGATTTACCTTTGGAAACACGTCAAAGGCTTCGCCCAGTGCATAAACCGCAAAGATAAGCATTACCGCAACAGCAGGGAAGCACACGAGATAATCGAGGTCATCAAGGAACTTGAAGCCTGCAATGAGTGAGGTAAGGAGAATTGCGCTGTTGAGCAGGTGAATGTGAGAAAATTTTTCCTTCGGGAAAGAATATCTTGCAAGAAATACGGCTGTGTAAGCGCACATTGCAAGCGTTGAAACAAAGTCTGCACTTTCCCAGAATATACAGGAAAACAAGAATACGGGAAGCAGGCAGAGTACGGAAATTCCATAAGATTTTGCGTAGCCCTCTGCTTTCGGAATGAACAGCATCACGGAAGCGATTACGCAGAAAAGAATAATTATAACTGATGTTACAGAGTCACCGTTTTCTACTGCATAAGGCAGGATCACATCGTAATCCATGAAAATGCGGAAAAGGGGTAGTGCAAGCTGGAATGTAAGTATCGGACAAAGTACGGTAGATATTTTTTCTTTTCCTGAAATTGCAACGCATATTATACTTACTGCAAGCACGGCAAGCGCTGCAAAGCTGCCTGTGTCGCTGTCTATACAACAGCAAATGGAATTGATAACAGCATAAACAGCAAATACAATATCGTTTGCACCGCAGTAAAGCTTTTCTTTAAGTGCAGTGAAGCGTGTTGCAAGGAAGTATGCGGAAATTACTGCAAAGGAAATGAGAATTCCTGTCAGATCAAGCTCAAATACAAGCATAAGGTCGGTCACAAACCATATAAACGAAACAAAGGTGAAAGCCTTGAATTCGCTTGATTTGTAGCGGATTGCAAGGATGAGCATTTCTGCAAATACAACACCCGATGCGAGAATCATTTCCCATGACGGCACGGAGTTGTCTACAAGGTAATTTATATTTTCCACAACAGCAAATAAACCTGCCACACCAGCGGCAAAAATTGCAAGAATTTTCATTGCCTTGCGGACAATTTCGGGGAGAATTCCCATAGCGGAAAAGGTTGCGTAGATGAGTGCTGTAGCCGCAACAACGCAAGTATATCCCGAAATGTCATCAGGGTCAAAGCCTGAGAAGAGGGAAATTGTGATAAATACAGCAAAGGCAATTGGACTGAATACACCGCTTTTTTCGGTGAAGCTTTTTGTAAGGAAGCAGGCGGAGTAAAGTGCGAAGGCAATCAGGGTTACAATGCTGAATGTATCATTAATGAATACGCAGTTTGAGAATATACCGATGATTGTGGTGCTTATAAGTGCAAAATAGCTGTACTGCGAAGAAAAGACATTGTTCTCACCGAAAGTTTCGTCGTAAAATCCCTTTATAAACGGTTCAGCAATTACAATCAGCAGAGAATAAACTGCAATGGCAAGCACTGCAATATCTGCTCTCGGGATAACATGAAGCAATGTAAATGCAACTGCCGCTGAGAAGCTGTAGTGGGAAACAGCAGCGAAAAACTTGTTTTTGTAATCGTAAGCACCCTTGAAGAATGGTATGCAAACACTGAGTGCAACCATTGCAAAGACAAGTAGGTTTCCGTCACCGTAGAATGAAAGGTAGTGCCCGAAAACTTCAAGCAGACCTGCTGCAACAATTGCTGCAGGGAGAAAGACACTGCCGAGTATGTAGAAAATGCGACCTGTCTGTTCAAGCCTGAGCTTACGCTCTGTGAAAGAGTGAATACCAAAGAAAAGAGCGGAGAAGGATACAAGCACAACTGCCTTGAAGAAGCTGTTGAGAACACCCCATGTAGCAGCTGCAAAAATAAATCCTGAAAGTGACAGGAACAATGCGCCGAGAATGAGAATAATATTTATTGTACTGATTTTCTTTTTTGGAGTAGCCGCTTCCTGTTTTACAAATGTTTTTTCGACAGCAGGAACAGACTGAGCAGGTATAGTTGTCTGCGGCTCAGCGGTTGGAATATTGTAGATAGTCTGAGTTGTCTGCGGCGGAAGCTGATATGGTGTATCAGGCTGAGTCTTCTCAGGTTCAGTCTGCACAGGTGTTTCAGCAGCTTGGGATTTATCGGAGCTGTTGGCAAGCTGAGAGAGAAGTGCGTTTACCTGCTCGCTGAGGGCTTTATTGGAACGCTTCAGTTCGGAATTGGTCGAAAGCTGAACAAGAAACAGAATAAGCAGAACGATAGGCGAAATAAGCCATAGTATAATAAAAATCATTGCGTTACCTCCATTGTCGGTGTCTGTAATGCGAATATTTACCTACGATAATTATAGCTGACAAGCACAAAAATGTCAACAATTCATTGATGATTTGTTAAGCCATTTTTGGCTATAGTATTCAAAATTTATCTGAAAATGTTTACAAAAAGTAACAAATTTAAAAAGTGTATTGACAACAATGCTATATGTGGTATAATATATCCCGTAGAAAATTCATGGTGGAAGGAGGAGTAACTGTGACACCGATACCTTTTATAGAATTCAGCCTTTATGAAATGTTTCATATGTTTATTTTCTGGTCATTTGTGGGATGGGGAGTAGAGGTCTGCTATATGACGTTGGAAACCGGTGAATATCAGAACAGAGGCTTTCTTAATATGCCTATATGTCCGATTTACGGCTTCGGTGTGATAATGGTTACAATTTCCTTCCGACCTCTTTCACATACGATAATTCCGCTTTTTTTTGTAACAGCAATTCTATGTACGACCTTCGAACTGCTGGTGGGTCTCGGAATGGAGAAGCTTTTCCACGCAAGATGGTGGGATTACTCGCACGAAAAGTTCAACTTCCGAGGATACATCTGCCTTAAAGTGTCAATTCTCTGGGGTGTCGGCTGTTTGACAGTTGTTCGTTTCGTTCAGCCTATGGTTGAGATTGCAATTGACAAGATGCCGATAAAACTGGGATTTTTCTTTATTTTATTATGGTCGGCATTGCTGGTAATTGATATTGTTGCTTCGTTGAGTGCAATCCGAAAGCTTAACCTCCGACTTAAACAGCTGGACGAAATTTCAAAGGTAATGCTCCTCAGCGCTGAAAAAATCGGCGGAACTCTTTCACAGAAAACTCTTGAGGGCAAGGAGATATATGATAATGCTGTTGAAAAGGCTGACAGCAAAACACACGAAATCAAGGAAAAACTTGCGGAGAAAACCGATGCTACAACCCAAAGCTTCCGTGAAAAATATGAGCAGCTTAAGGCCTCGAAGGATGGCGAATCCCGCTTTGCTGAAATCAGGGCGAAATACGGTAAAATCGTTGACGCCGCTGACTTTAAACTCAGTGAATGGCGTGAGAAGTATGACAAGCTGATGGACTCCCGTGACCGTTCTATTGAACGTCTTATTAAGGCTTTCCCGCAGCTTCGTTCCACATCGTACGGCGATACAATGGAAAGCCTGAAGCGAAGGCTGAAGGTTATGTCTGCAAAGGTTAAGATTGAAAACAGCTTCAGAAGCAACTCACATACAGCGGCAGAAACAACAGCTGAAAAAAATGAGAATAATACCGAAATATCAGCTATTGAAACAGCTGATATAGAGTAAGCTTTAAAATATGATTAATTTGTTAAAATGACGGTTTTCGTGTTGACAAGTTGTGCAGAATGTGCTATACTATTAAAAGTTTGGACAACCTTTAAGTTAATCCCGTGAGATTGACAAGGCAGTCGCTTATAGTGATATTCTGCGGCAGGTGTTAGCCGTACCTTTGGGTTAGCTGTACCTGCAATGAAAGTAAATATAAGTTGATTTATACCTGTCTGTGTCAGTTCACGGACAGGTATTTTTTATTCGGAGGTGCTGAAATGAGCAGTCCGCAGCTTAATCAGAAGGCTGTTATACTTGATGAAAATGCTATGACAAGAGCCGTGGCAAGAATCTCGTACGAAATTCTTGAGCGCAACAAGGGCGCTGAAAACATCTGTCTTGTGGGAATAATGTCAAGGGGTGTGCACCTTGCAGAAAGAATTGCGAAGAAGCTTCACGAGCTTGAAGGAGCTGAGGTTGAAACGGGTACGCTTGATATTACGGCTTACCGTGATGACGAAAAGCATTCACCAAGCGTTGACAGAACTGATATTCCTTTCGATGTAAAGGACAAGAGCGTGATAATCGTTGATGACGTTATCTTCACGGGAAGAAGCGCAAGGGCGGCGATGGACGCTGTAACAAAGCGCGGCAGACCGAGAAGCATTCAGCTTGCGGTGCTTGTTGACAGAGGTCACCGTGAACTGCCGATACGTCCCGACTATGTGGGCAAGAATGTGCCGACATCAAGGGAGGAAGCTGTAAAGGTTCAGATGAAGGAAATTGACGGAAGCGATAAAGTAGTAATTTTTGAATAATGGAGGAAATAAATGAGTATTCTTCTTAAAAATGTAAGAGCGGTTGACGATACAACCGATAGAATCTGTGATATATTTGTTGACGGCGGCAGGATTGCCGAGGTCGGCGAAAATCTTGCGGTAACAGCCGACAGAGTAGTTGACGGCGACGGAAAGCTTGCGGTTATGCCTGCACTTTTCGATATGCACGTTCACTTCCGTGACCCCGGTCAGACTCACAAGGAAACTGTTGAAACAGGCTGTGCGGCGGCACTGGCAGGCGGTGTAAGCGGTGTAGCTTGCATGCCTAACACAAGTCCTGCAATCGACAGCAAGGAAACTGTTGACTATATTCTTGACAAGGCTAAGGACACAGGCGTTGACGTGTACCCTGTTGGCTGTATCACAAAGGGTATGCAGGGCGGCGAGCTTTACGACTGGACAGAGCTTGGCGTAAAGCTGATTTCCGATGACGGACGTCCTGTTGCAAATGCTGAAATGATGCGTCAGACTCTTGAAGCAACAAACGAAAACGGACTTCTTGTGGTTTCGCATTGCGAAGACCTTGCAATCATCAACGGCGGTATAATCCACAAGGGTGCTGTATCTGAAAAGCTTGGTGTAAAGGGTATGGACAGAGCCTCCGAGGACAGCATTACAGCACGAGAAATTGCACTTGCTGAGTCCTGCGGTGCACGAATTCATATCTGCCACGTTTCCACAAGAGGCAGTATGAACTTTATCCGTGACGCAAAGAAAAACGGTATAAAGGTTACCTGTGAAACCTGTCCGCACTATTTCACATACACCGAGGACAAGCTTCTCAGCCGTGACGCTGACTACAGAATGAACCCTCCCCTCAGAAGCGAGGACGACAGACTTGCAGTGCTTGAAGCGGTGCTTGATGGTACGGTTGACTGTATCGTAACAGACCATGCTCCTCACGCTGCTGAGGAAAAGGCTGACTTCCTCAAGGCACCTAACGGTGTTGTGGGACTTGAAACCTCACTGGCTGTAACTCTTACACAGCTTTACCATACAGGCAAGCTTACGCTTAATAGAATTGCTGAGCTTATGTCAATCAATCCAAGAAAGCTTCTCGGCATTGAGGTTACACGAATTGAAAAGGGTGCAAAGGCTGACCTTGCGGTTGTTGACCTTGACAAGGAGTGGACGGTTGTTCCCGAGGATCTTCACTCAAAGTCGAAGAACACTGTATTCAAGGGAGAAAAGCTCAAGGGTAAGAACATTATGACAATCACAAACGGCGACATCCGTTTTGAAGGTTAATCAAGTTAAAAATTTAAATTTATATAAGGAGTGGTAGTAATGTCATTTGACAGACTCATCAAGAAAATCGTGGAAACAGGTAACCCAACAGTTGTAGGTCTTGACCCTAAGCTAGACTACGTTCCGAACTTCATCAAGGAAAAGGCTTTCGCTGAAAATGGCGCAACACTCGAGGGTGCTGCAGAAGCACTCTGGCAGTTCAACAAGGCAATCATCGACGCAGTTTATGATATCGTTCCTGCAATCAAGCCACAGGCAGCTTACTACGAAATGTACGGCTGGCAAGGTGTTCAGACACTTTACAAGACAGTAAAGTATGCTCAGGAAAAGGGCATGTTCGTAATGGTTGACGGTAAGAGAAATGACATCGGTGCAACAATGGAAGCTTACACAAACGCATACCTCGGCAGCACAACTGTTGACGGTCAGGTTTTCGAAGGCTTCGGCGCTGACGCTCTTACAGTAAACGGCTACCTCGGCACAGACGGTATCGCTCCTCTTACAGCTGTATGCAAGGAAAAGGACAAGGGTATCTTCGTTCTCGTAAAGACTTCCAACAAGTCCAGCGGTGAGCTTCAGGACAGAAAGCTTGATGACGGCAAGAGCGTTTATGAAACAATGGGCGATATGTGTGAAAACTGGGGCGCTGACACAATCGGCGAATACGGCTACTCCGCAGTAGGCGCAGTAGTTGGTGCTACTTACCCTGAACAGCTTGCTGAAATGAGAGCAAAGCTCCCACACACATTCTTCCTCGTACCTGGCTACGGTGCACAGGGCGGCGGTGCAGAAGGCGTTGCTAAGGCGTTCGACGACAAGGGCCTTGGCGCAATCGTAAACTCCTCCAGAGCTGTAATGTGCGCTTACCAGAAGGAAAACTGCGATGAAACAGATTTCGCAGGTGCAGCAAGACGTGAGTGCATCAGAATGAGAGAGGATATCACAGGCTTCGTAACAGCTCTCAAAAAGTAATCAATCCAAATTTTTGACTGGGGGAAACTTCAATGTCTTTATTCAATATGGGCGATAAGGCTTATCTTATGCTTGCTGACGGCAGAATTTTCGAGGGCTACTCCTTTGGCGCAACAGGTACAGCATACGGCGAAATCGTCTTTTCCACAAGTATGACAGGCTATCAGGAGGCACTTACTGACCCTTCCTATTACGGACAGATTTTAACTCAGACTTTCCCTCTCGTTGGCAACTACGGTGTCAACGACGAGGACTACGAGTCCGACGCACCTGCTCTCAGCGGCTATGTTGTAAGAGAGTGGTGCAACGCTCCTTCAAACTTCCGTTGCGAGGGCAACCTTGACGAGTTTATGAAGAAGCACGGTGTTGTTGGTATCCACTCCATCGACACACGATGCCTTACAAGAATTATCCGTGAAAACGGTGCAATGAACGGCGTTATCACAACTGAAAACGTGTACGAGAAAAAGGACGAGATTATGAAGAAGATTGCTGAGTACAAGATTGAAAACGCCGTGAAGGCAGTTACTGTCAAGGAACAGAAAACCTACACAGCAGAAAACGGCAAATACAACGTTGCAATGCTTGATTTCGGTCACACAAAGAGTTTCCGCAACGAGCTTCTTAGCCGCGGCTGTAATGTAACAGTTCTTCCTGCTGACACAACAGCTGAGCAGGTCAAGGCTATGAGTCCTGACGGTATCGTTCTTTCCGCAGGCCCCGGTAACCCTGCTGAAAATACAGAAATTATTGCAAATATCCGTGAGATGCTTGCTATGAATATCCCTGTTTTCGGAACAGGTCTTGGTCACCAGCTTGCCGCACTTGCTATGGGTGCAAAGGTTGAAAAGATGAAGCACGGTCATCGCGGTGCAAGCCAGCCTGTTAAGGAAACAAACGGCGAGAGAACTTTTGTTACCGCACAGAATCACGGCTACGTTGTTACAAATCTCGACGGAATTGCCTGCGAGATTACACATACAAACGCTAACGATGGTACCTGCGAGGGCATCAGATACAAGGACATTCCTTGCTTCACACTTCAGTTCTATCCAAAGGTAAGCGGCGGACCGCAGGAAACCGTTTCCTTCTTCGATGATTTCGTTGCCATGATGAATAAGAATAAGGAGGACAAGTAATATGCCATTAAGAAAAGATATAAAGAAAGTCCTCGTTATCGGTTCGGGACCAATCATCATCGGTCAGGCTGCTGAGTTTGACTATGCAGGCACACAGGCTTGTCGTACACTGAAGCAGGAGGGTCTTGAGGTTGTTCTTATCAACTCAAATCCTGCTACAATCATGACTGATAAAACAATGGCTGACAAGGTTTATATTGAACCGCTCACACTTGATGTTGTAAAGAAGATAATCAAAATAGAACGCCCTGACAGCGTACTTTCAACTCTCGGCGGTCAGACAGGTCTGACACTTTCAATGCAGCTTGCAAAGGAAGGCTTCCTTGATAAGCACGGCGTTAAGCTTCTCGGTGCTGACCCTGAAACCATCGACAAGGCTGAAGACAGA
>JAFTWI010000011.1 GCA_017465345.1 Oscillospiraceae bacterium | reverse complement strand
GTTCTTGCCTGAGCGTCCTGAAATTCATGGGTGTATATTGATAAAGTCGTCATCGAATTTGAATGCCCTAAGTCAGCAGATACAGTAGCAACGTCCACTCCTGCGTTGATTAAAATGGAAGCATGGGCGTGGCGGAAGCTGTGAACATCACAAAACCTCAGGTTGTTCTTCTCACAAAGTTCCCTTAGGGTCAGCAATCTTCTTAATGCCGAATGCCTTATCCTCTTCGATAACGCCGCAGGTCTTAGTGTCCTTGTATGCGTTGTAAATATATTCGGAAAGCTTGTTAGTCCGCAGTTAAAAAGAAGGTATACGAAACTTAGAAAAAAGAACATACATTAATAGTGGCTATTTTGTAAAATTACATGATAGCTCAAAAGACAAAGAATAACCCCAAGGTCAAGCAAAACAGCCTGACCTTGGGGTCGCATTACAGATATATAATAAACCCCAAATTACATCTAATATAAATTGGTTGTTAAGGAGTTAGATTCATTACAGCTGACATAAAACCCCTTTTTTCGCTATATAATTTAATCTAAAGAGAATGTTTGCGGTGCTTTCGTATTTCAGAATTTTATTTTGCTTTTACAGGATAGAATGGATTGTCGGATGAAGATATGCAAGGTAATGTCAGGATAGAGACGTGTATTGTGTAGATGTTGGAAAAGTTTGTTAAATGGTTTTATGTAAGAGGTATAGGTTATGAGTAATCCTAAAAAACAGCATTATGTCCCACAAGTGTATTTAAAAAATTTTTCATTTTCTGATAAAGAGCCATATAAAATATATGCCTTGTGCAAGAAAGAGAATAGAATATTTCCAGTGAATGTCAGCGATACATCAGTTGAGCACAATTTTTATACAGTAAATAAAAGGTCTGACCCATATATTGTTGAAACAACATACGCAACAGTTATAGAACCGATGTTAGCTCGTGTTATTACTAAAATTCGAAAATCATGCGAAAATATACTTATTCAAAATCATACCTGTGTATTAAATCCTAAGGATAAAATAGATATGGCATATAGCATGATTTTTCAGCTTTTTAGAGGAAAAATCACAAGAGAATATACTAGAAAACAATATTTGAGTTTAGCACCTGTTGTTGCTGGAGAAGTCAAAGAGGTATTCAATCCTATAAGTGAGCAGCAAGAGATAATTTTAAATGAGATTACTACAAGCGAAGACCCTGCGCTTTACAAGAGCGTAATCACCTGCACCGTATGCTTCGCTTATTTTCATACCGCCGCCGATGGAAAGTCCTGTGCCTGCTGCGGAGATAAGGAAGCTAATCTGTGAAATATATGCAATTGAGGAAACGGCACCCGTGCTTATGTGGGAAGCCATAATGGTGTCGAAAATCTTGAAGATGTGCATAAGACCCTGGTACGCCATAAGGGGCGCGGAAACGTACAGGATAACTCGCCACATATTTCCGTTCAGGGCAAACTCACGGAAAGAGGTATCCTTGTCCGAGAGCTTTGTTTTAAGTTCAGCCATAGTTACTCCTTAAAATACAAAGCACCGCAAAAACGTTGGAAGCTTTGGGGTGTTTAGAGGTTGCTTAACGTTTTTAGCGGTGTTTGCATTAACTTAATATATTGAAGGTATTGGTGTGTTGATTAACTGAAATTGAAGTAGTTTTTTGCGTTGCGGTAGGAAATGTCTGCAACAATTTCGCCGAGCGTTTCGATGTCATTCGGAAACTCTCCGTTTTCAACCAGCTCTCCGAAAAGCTCGCAGAGAATACGTCTGAAGTATTCGTGACGTGTATAGGAAAGGAAGCTTCTTGAGTCGGTGAGCATTCCCACAAAGCCAGCAAGGTAACCGAGATTACCGAGAGAAATAAGCTGGTCACGCATACCTGTCTTGTGGTCATTGAACCACCATGCAGATCCATGCTGAATTTTGCTTACAGCTTCGGAGCTCTGGAAGCAGCCGAGAATTGTTCCGATAGCCTGATTATCATTAGGATTAAGGCTGTAGATGATTGTCTTAGGAAGATTTCCGCCGATTTCGAGAGCGTTGATAAAATCAGCAGCCTCGGAGGATGGAGCATAGTTGTTGATACAATCGTAGCCTGTGTCAGGGCCGAGCTTTTCGTACATACGGACATTGTTGTCACGCTTTGCACCATAGTGGAGCTGCATAACCCACCCGCGCTTTGAGTATTCTCCGCCGCAGAAAAGCATAAACATAGTCTTGTAGCGCTTTACGTCATCAGCGGAAATTGTTTCGCCGCCAAGCTTCTTGCTGAAGATTGCTTCGATTTCATCTTCGGAAGCAGGTGCGTAGTAAACATATTCGAGAGCATGGTCAGAAACGCAGCACTTCATCTCACCAAAGAAATCCATTCTCTTTGCGAGAGCTTCCTTCAGAGCCTTGAAGCTGTCAATCTTAACGCCGCTTACCTCGGAAAGCTTGCTGATGTAATCAGCGAAGTCAGGCTTTTCAATGTTCATAGCCTTGTCGGGACGCCAGGCAGGGTATACCTTTGTTTCAAAGCTTGTGTCAGCGGCAATCATCTTGTGCCATTCAAGTGTGTCAACAGGGTCATCGGTTGTACAGATAACTTCAACGCCTGAATGCTTGATAAGACCTCTTACAGTCATATTATCCTGAGCAAGCTTTGCGTTGCAGAGATTCCATACTTCTTCAGCAGTATTGCCGTTGAGTACGCCTTCATAGCCGAAGTAACGCTGCAATTCAAGATGACTCCAGTGAAGGAGCGGGTTGCCGATAGCCTTGCCCAGCACTTCAGCCCATTTCTGGAATTTTTCACGGTCGGAAGCATCACCTGTTATGTACTTTTCTTCAACACCCGCCGAGCGCATAAGACGCCACTTGTAGTGGTCGCCGCCCAGCCATACCTGAGTAATGTTTTCGAACTTTCTGTCCTCGGCGATTTCCTTCGGATTGATGTGACAGTGGTAGTCGATAACAGGCTGTTTTGCAGCATAGTCGTGGAAAAGAGTTACAGCTGTCGGAGTTGACAGAAGGAAATCCTTGTCCATAAACTTCTTCATAGCGGTCAGTCCTTTCTGTTAGTATTTTATTGTAAGATTGTAAGTGAAGTAGTTTTTCTTTCAATTATTTCAGCTGAGAACACAGTCTTTTTCGGTACACTCTTGTCATCGGCAAACACGCTCATAAGTGTTGAAACACAATGTCTGCAAAGGCTTTCGAGCTTGTTGTCAACCGAAGTAAGCTCAGGTTCACAGCATTCAGAAATATCAAAATTATTGTAGCCTGCAACAAAAAGGTCATCAGGAATTGAAATTCCCGCATCCTTTGCGTATTTCAGCACTCCGACAGCAAGTATATCATCTGAAGTGATTACACCGTCAAATTCTATGCCCTTTTTAGCAAGTGATGTAATAGCTTCCTTGGCGTCCTGAACAGTAATTCCGTGAGAGTCGATAAGACAGATGTGATTTTCCTGAACAGGAATACCCGAATCCTTCAGTGCATTACGGAAGCCGGTAAGCTTTCGTGTACCGCTGTATGAAAGTGAATTGTAAAGGTAAACAAGATTTTTCTTACCGTGTTTGATAAAGTTTCTTGTAACCTCATATATAGCTGCCGCATCATCGCAAAGTGTGCTGTAAACATTGGGCGCATTCAATTCACCGTTTACAAACATAACAGGTACAGTTTTTGCGGCATTCAGTATGTATTTGTTAAGGTCTTCGGAAGCTTCAATATAGTTTGAACCAACGAGAATAACCGCATCTACCCTCTTTGAAAGGAGCATTGTCATGCATTTTTCCTTGTCGTCATGGTCGTAGCCTGTGCAGGAAAGCAATGAGTCATAGCTGTTCTTGCGGAGTTCCTGTTCAATATAATATACTGCACGTGCAAGATATGGGTCGGAACAGTCGGCACACATAATACCAATGGTTTTCATTGTGTTCAGACCAAGTCCTCTTGCAAATACGTTAGGTGTATATCCAAGCTCTTCAATTGCCGCAAGAACCTTTGCGCGTGTCTTGTCGCTTACATTTGAACTGCCGTTTATGACTCTTGAAACGGTAGCGATTGATACGCCTGTCTTATTGGAAATATCGTATATATTCACGTTGATAGCCCTTTCTTTGAAATGAAAATAGAATATGAACGTCAATAAACTTAATGCATAGAATGATGTAAGTGTTTACATCTATTCGTTTAACATTATAAACCTGCAGTGTAACAAAATCAAGTCCATTTTATTAAAATTGTAATAAATGCACAAAAAATATTAACATTTGTTGTCGCTGTGTATGAAAATGACTTTTAATTGTTGACAAATGATTACGAGATGGTTATAATCTGAGGTGTAAGCATTTACAATTCACAATTTTAGCAATTATTGATAAATTCTTCACCATCTTCTTCCAAACGATGTTGCGAGGCGCAACCTATACTGACACCGTAGGTTGCGCTTAATGCACATCACAAAATGTAAGGGCTTACAAAATGAACATGACTCGATTTCATAAAAGAGGGTAAATACATTGAAAGCAATTAATGAAGTTATAACAGAAAAAATTGAACGCCCTGTGAAGGTTCTCCAGTTCGGAGAGGGAAATTTCCTTCGTGCGTTCGTGGACTATATGATTGATATTATGAACGAGGAAACCGACTTCAACGGCAGCATCGTTCTTGTAAAGCCGATTGAGTTTGGTACAATTGAACAGTTTGAAAAGCAGAACAACCTCTACACCGTTTACCTGAGAGGCCTTGAAGGCGGCAAGGAAACTATAAAGAAGAGAGTTGTCACAAGCGTAGACAAAACAGTAGCAGCTTATGAGAATTATGATGAGTACGCTGCATATGCAAAGCTTGAAAGCCTTCGCTTCATTGTTTCAAACACAACAGAAGCAGGAATCGTGCTTAACCTTGACGACAAGCTGGAGATGAATCCACCTTCAAGCTACCCTGCAAAGCTTACAAAGTTCCTTTACGAAAGATACACACATTTCAGCGGTGACAAGAGCAAGGGTCTGGTAATGCTCCCTGTTGAGCTTATCGACAACAACGGTAAGGAGCTTGAAAAGTGCGTGAAGGCACTGGCTGAAAGCTGGAAGCTGGAAAGCGGATTTACACAGTGGCTTGATGAAGCTTGTATTTTCGCAAGCACACTGGTTGACAGAATCGTTACAGGTTACCCGAGAGATGAAGATACAAAAATCTTCGGGGAATTCGGCTATGAGGATAAGCTCATTGTTACAGGCGAGCCTTTCGCACTGTGGGTAATCGAGTCCGACAAGGACATCAGCGGTGAGCTTCCGTTTGAAAAGGCGGGACTTCCTGTTATTTTCACCGATAACCACAAGCCTTACAAACAGCGTAAGGTACGTATCCTGAACGGTGCACACACTTCCTTCGTTCTTGCATCTTATCTCGCAGGCAACGATTATGTGGGTCAGTCAATGGACGACGAAACAGTTTTCAGCTTTATGAAGGAAACAATTTTCGGTGAGGTTATCCCGACGCTCGACCTTCCTGAAAGCGAGCTTCTGGAATTCGCAGAAGCGGTTATCGACAGATTTAAAAATCCATTTATCAAGCATTCTCTGCTGGCTATATCTCTTAACAGCGTTTCCAAGTGGAAAGCAAGATGTATGCCAAGCTTCATAGAGTACATAAACAGAAAGGGTCAGCTTCCGAAGCATCTGACATTCTCACTTGCTTCACTGATTGCTTTCTACAACGGCAGCGAAATCAAGGGCGGCGTGCTTATCGGCAACCGTGACGGCGCTGAATACGAAATCAAGGATGACAAGTTCGTACTTGATTTCTTCGCAGCAAACTCAAAGCTTCCCGCTGATGAGCTTGCAAAGGCAGTCCTTTCAAATACAGAATTCTGGGGCACAGACCTTACACAGTATGAAAATGCGCTCGAAAATGTAAGTGCTTACATTACTGATATAAGAAACCTTGGAATGAGAAAGGCTATGGAAAAGAATTTCGGATAAGGAGTTCATAACGTGGAAATTATCAGGATAAACGACAACGACAATGTTGCGGTTGCGGTCAAGGCAATAAAGAAGGGCACTGTAGTGACCGTAGGCGGCAAGAATATCGAAGTGCTTCAGCGTATCCCCGCAGGACACAAAATAGCGATTGAGCCTATCAAGGACGCAACACCAGTTGTAAAGTACGGTTATCCGATAGGCAATGCCACAGCTGATATCCAGCCCGGCGAATGGGTACATACACACAACCTCAAAACCGCACTTTCGGGATTGGTTGATTATAATTACGAGCCTTCCAAGCATCGCAGAAAACCTCCTGTTGAGGATATAGCTCCTCTCCAGTACAACGGTTTTCTCCGTCCCGACGGTAGTGTTGGTACAAGAAACGAAATCTGGATTGTACCGACAGTCGGCTGCGTAAACGGAATTGCAGGTGCACTTGAAAAGAAAGCGGCGCACCTCGTAAGCGGCTCAATCGAAGCAATCGCTTCTTTCACACATCCTTACGGCTGTTCACAGCTTGGTGAGGATCAGGAAAACACAAGAAAAATTCTTTCCGATATCGTAAATCATCCGAACGCAGGCGGCGTGCTTGTTCTCGGACTCGGATGCGAGAATACGGGAATTGAAATCCTCAAGGAATACATCGGCGAGTACGATGAAAGACGTGTCAAGTTCCTGAAATGTCAGGACTTCGAGGACGAAATTGAGGAAGGTATGAAGCTTCTTACAGAGCTTGCTGAATACGCAGGAAGCTTTGAAAGAACAAAGGTAAATGCAGGCAAGCTTGTTGTAGGTCTTAAATGCGGCGGCTCGGACGGCTTCTCGGGAATTACGGCAAATCCGCTGGTGGGAAGATTTTCCGACTTGCTGGTTGAACAGGGCGGTACAACAATCCTTACGGAAGTACCTGAAATGTTCGGCGCTGAAACAATCCTTATGAACAGGGCAAAGGACGAGCAGACATTTGATAAGACAGTTGACCTCATCAACAACTTCAAGTGCTACTACGAAGCGGCAGGTCAGCCGATTTACGAAAATCCGTCCCCCGGAAACAAGGACGGCGGCATTTCCACCCTCGAGGACAAATCCCTTGGCTGTACACAGAAATCGGGTACAAGCGAGGTAAAGGGCGTTCTTGAGTACGGTGAAAGAGTTACCGAAAACGGACTTAATCTTCTTTCCGCACCGGGCAACGACCTCGTAGCTTCAACAGCCCTCGCGGCTTCAGGTGCACAGATTATCCTGTTCACAACAGGCAGAGGCACACCGTTTGCTTCACCTGTTCCGACAATCAAAATTTCAAGCAATACGCCACTTGCTGACAAGAAATCCAACTGGATTGACTTCAATGCAGGTCCTATTGCAGAAGATAAAACCATTGACGACCTTGCGGGACTTCTCCTTACATACGTTCTCGAAGTTGCTTCGGGACGTAAGGTAAAGAGCGAGGTTTACGGCTATCGTGATATGGCAATTTTCAAAAAAGGAGTAACATTATAATGAATCCTGTTATCGAAGAAATTTCCAGAATTGGTATAGTGCCTGTTATCGCTCTCGACGACGCAAAGGACGCTGAACCACTTGCAAAGGCTCTTTGCGAAGGCGGACTTCCTTGCGCAGAGGTTACTTTCAGAACAGCAGCTGCTGAGGACAGCATCAGAATTATGGCTGAAAAGTTCCCTGAAATGCTTGTTGGTGCAGGAACAGTCCTCACAACAGAGCAGGTTGACAGAGCAGTAAACGCAGGTGAAACGTTCATCGTAAGCCCCGGACTTAACCCAAAGGTTGTTGCTTACTGCACATCAAAGAATAT
>JAFTWI010000107.1 GCA_017465345.1 Oscillospiraceae bacterium | reverse complement strand
CGTTGAACGGCTTGGTGTACTGGTTTGCGTAGCTTAAAAATGTAGCAATCTGACCAACAGACATTGCCCCCGCCGCACCGCTGATAACGGAAATTGCGCCGAAAACACCTGTTGCAACGTATACTATATTATTTACGAAACGTGTGCAGGGGTTTGTAAGTGCGGAATAGAACTGTGCCCTTACTCCGCAGGTGTAGAGTCTGCCGTTGATTTCCTCAAACTTGTTCTGTGCCCTGTTCTCATAGGCAAAGGCTTTCACAATTTTCTGACCGCCAACAAGCTCCTCGATACAGCCGCTGAGTTCCCCTCGGATTGAAGACTGCTCACGGAATTTGTCGTGGCAAAGCTTTGTGATAAATGCCGCTACAAAAGGGGAAAGCGGTGTGATGAAGATTACTACAAGAGCAATCTTCACGTTGATACGGAGCATAAAGATAATCGTGCCGAGGATTGTCACAATACCCGTCAGGAACTGTGAAAAGCTCTGCAGCATACCGTCGGAAATCGTTTCGATATCCACAGACATACGGCTGATGATGTCGCCGCGTGCGGTGCTGTCGATGTAGTTGAGGGGTACTCTGTCCAGCTTAGCGTACAGGTCACGGCGCATATCGCTTACCGCACGGTAGGTAATTTTGTAGGTGCAGTAGGACATCACCCAGCTGAAAAGCGCTGAAACAACAACGGTTATTGCAATGTAGAGAACATATCGCTTTACGCCGTCGAAATCAACGTTGTTCTCGCCGATGATGTAGTCAATGCCGCGACCCACAAGGATAGGTGTGTAAAGGGAAAGCATAACGCTTACGATTGCCGCAATTACCGCAGGAACAAGAAGTGCGGCGCAGGGCTTGGTGTAGCTTAAAATTCGTTTTACAACAGGTTTCTTGCTCATGCCTTTGCGCCCCCTTCCTGTGACATAACAATTTCACGGTAAACCTCACAGCTCTCCATAAGCTGTTCGTGCGTACCGAGTCCGACAGCCTCGCCGTCGTCAAGGACGATGATTTTGTCCGCATACTTGATAGAGGTTGCACGCTGTGAAACGATGATAACGGTCATATTGTCGGTGTGGGTTGCAATAGCCTTTCTCAGCGCCGCATCCGTTGCAAAGTCAAGGGCAGAGGCGCTGTCGTCAAGGATAAGTATTTCAGGGTTGCCCACCAGCGCACGGGCAATGGTAAGTCTTTGCTTCTGACCGCCCGAAAGGTTGCGTCCGCCCTGATTTATAATAGTATTGAAGCCGTCGGGCATCTTGTCGATAAATTCCTTTGCCTGCGCAATTTCAGCCGCTTTCACAAGCTCGGCATCGGTTGCGTTTGCGTCGCCCCAACGGAGATTTTCTGCAATTGTTCCCGAGAAAAGCATAGCCTTCTGGGGCACGACACCAATCTTGCTGCGGAGTGCGTCAAGAGTGTAGTTTTTCACGTTCTCGCCGTCGATAAGCACCTCGCCCTGTTCAGCGTCGTAGAAACGGGGGATAAGGTTGACGAGGGTAGATTTACCCGAGCCTGTACCGCCGATTACACCGAGGGTTTCGCCCTTGTTAAGGGTGAATGTGATATTTTCAACAGCGTTGTCTCCGTTTTCACTGTAGGAGAAGGACACGTCCTTAAACTCAATCTTAGGCGCATTTTCCTTTTCGGTAGCACCCTCGCCGTCAACGATTGTTGTTTCAACTTCGAAAACCTCGTTGATACGGGTTGAGCTTGCCGCCGCCTTTGTGAACAGCACCACAAGGTTTGCCACAACAACAAGCGCAACGGAAATCTGTGTCATATAGTTTACGAAGGCAATAACCTGACCCTGAGTCAATGCACCGCTTTCAACACGGAAGCCGCCGAACCACACAATTGCCGCAATTGCAAGGTTCATAATTGCATATGTAAGTGGATTGAGAAGTGCAGAAAGACGTCCCACACGCATTGAGATTTCAGCGTAGTCGCCATTAGCCTCGTCGAAGCGTTCCTGCTCCTTTTCCTCTCTTGAAAAGGCGCGGATTACCCTTGCGCCCGAAAGGCTTTCACGGGTGATAAGGCTGATTTTGTCCAGCTTTTTCTGTATAACACGATAAAAAGGAACCGAGCGTGACATAATAAAATAGAGCACCGCCGCAACAAGCGGAATTACCGCAAGGAATATCAGCGACAGCTTCACGTCGATTGTCATAGCCATTACTGCCGCACCCACAACAAGAAACGGTGCACGTACAACAAGTCTGATGAGCATTGCAACTGCGCTCTGCACCTGATTTACGTCGTTTGTGATACGGGTAATAAGGGACGGCGTACCGAACTTGTCAAGCTCAGCGTGGGAAAATGTTCCGATGTGGCGGAACAAATCGTTTCTGATTATTGTACCAACACCTTGAGAAGCACGGGAAGCAAGGTACTGACAGACGAGGGTTGAGCAGAGTCCGAAAACACCCATAAGTATCATCAGACCGCCCATTTTGAAAATGTACTCCTTGCCTGCACCGCCGTTGATGCCCTTGTCAATGATTTCCGCCATAATCAGCGGCACAATCAGCTCAAAAATCGCTTCAATCAGCTTTGCGGCAGGACCTATGATAAGCTCCTTCTTGAAGCCGCCGAGATATCTTTTTGCCAGCTTAAACATCGTCCTTCTTATCCCCCTTTTTTCTGAAAATAACAAGCTTGCTGAAAAGGTAATTCAGCACCAGTATAAAAATCTGCGCAATAAGCTTCATGATGTACTCATTTTGCATAAGCACTCTTACAGTGAAGCTCATAAATCCAAGTTCAAGGAAGTAGGTCACAAGTCGTGTACCGTAAAATGCAGCAGCCTGTGAAAGCCAGTCCTTTTTTGTTTTGGACTCATTCTTGAACACCCAGACCTTGTTGGTGAAAAAAGCAAAGGTCACGGCGCATATCCAGCTTATTGTTGTATTTACCTCCGTGGGCAGACCAAAATATTTTGCAATATACTGGGTACCGATTGAGATTACTGTAGTCATTGCCCCTACTATTAAATATAACAGCACCGATTCGTGCTTGTCGTAAAAATCCTGTATCCATTTCGGAAAGACCGAAAGTATCTTTCGTATCAGCTTGTCCAAATTGTCAACCTCCGTGTAAATTTATGCATACAAAATTATTATACCATATATTATACAAAAAATCATTAACTAATGTAAAATATTTCTGCAAATGTCGTATATACTTATATAAGATTAGGCTAAAATATGGAATTTGTATCGGAAACACTTGCATTAAAGATAAATGTGTGCTATGATATATGTTATTATCGTCAGGTAAAGCTGCTTGATGATAAAATATATGATATTTTTCTAAAAAAGAAAGGTCAGGTTTTATATCGTGAAGTACATAGCGATAGCGTGTCTGCTCGTAATGTCCGCACTCTTTTCTTCAATGGAAACAGCGTTTTCCACAGTAAACAAAATCCGTCTCAAGCATCAGGCTGCAAACGGCAGCAAAAAGGCCGAGCGTGCCCTGAAGATTGCTGAAAACTTCGACAAGGCGCTTACCACTATTCTCGTGGGCAACAATATTGTAAACATTCTTTCATCATCTCTCGCAACAATCATATGCACAGATTTGTTTGCGGAAAAATTCGGTACAGGCACAGCGGCAGCTATTTCTACAGCAGCTATGACAATTCTCGTTCTTATTTTCGGTGAAATTATGCCGAAGTCCTTTGCTAAGCAGCATGCTGAAACTTGTGCACTTGCTTTTGCGGGATTGCTCAACGCAATAATGTGGCTTCTCACCCCGATTTCCTCAATTTTTGCTTTTCTCCAGAAAGCAATGGCAAAGCTCTCAAAAGGCAATGATGCACCGAACTTTACTGAAGATGAGCTGAAATATATTATTGAAGAAATTGAAGACCAGGGCGTCCTTGAAGAACAGGAAAGCGACCTTGTAAAATCTGCACTTGAATTTGACGAAACAACAATTGAACAGATTCTCGTTCCGAGAGTCAAAGTTGTGGCTGTTGAGCGCAACGATGACCCTGACGAAATCATGGAAATCTTTATCCGTGACCGCTACACAAGACTCCCTGTCTATGATAAGTCCATTGACAACATTGTGGGTCTTATCAACGAAAAGGATTTCTTCGCACTTAAATTCCACTCTGATGGCAAGCCTATAAATATCGAAAGCATTATTCAGAAGGCTCTCTATGTTTCGGAAATGAAGCTTATTTCCGAGGTGCTTTATGAAATGCAGCGCACAAAAATCCATATGGCAATTGTAAAAGACCAGTATGGCGGCACAAGCGGTATCGTAACAATGGAGGATATCATCGAAGAGCTGGTCGGCGAAATCTATGACGAAACCGACGAAGTGGTTGATAATGTAATTGAGGTTGCAAAGGATATGTACGAAATTCAGGCTGACCTGAGCATAAACGATATGCTTGAAAAGCTTGAGCTTCCCGAAAATCTTATTGAAACCGACAGCAATACAATAGGCGGCTGGGTTATGGAGCTTTTCGGACGTATTCCCGAAACAGGTGCAACAGAAACAAGCGGTATGTTTACCGTAACAATTCTTGAATCCGATGAGCAGTCGGTTTCAAAGGTCGGCATTAAAATTGATATGCCGAAGGAAAATACCGAAGAATAAAACAAAGCGCTCCGCAGAATTTGAACTGCGGAGCGCTTTCATATGTATTAAAAAACGTCCCCACTTAGTGAGGACGTTTTTGTTTGAGGATTAGTTACCCTTAGGAGCAGCAGTGCTGAGCTTGGACCAGTATAATTTATGTTCTTCGCTTGTCTGCTTGTATGTGCAGAGGATATAAACATACTCTGAACCGTACTGGGACTTGAGAACATATTCGCCTGCAGCAGTGTTTGGTGTTGGAGCTGTTGAATACATAACATATGGCTCATAAGTGCCTGTATCATTCTTGATTGCATCATTTCTCTTGAGAATGTCAACCTTTGTTGAAGGCACTACCATATATCTGTAAGCACCGCCCTTTGTGTACATTACTACAGTATACTTTTCAGGGTCAACCTGAGGATAGGAAGAATAAATCTGATAGTAGTTGTAATTGTTGTTGGAGTTCTGGTCAGTGCCCTTGATAGAATTGATTCTGTCTTCGTCGTATTCAGAATAAGGAACAAGCATGTATCTTGTTACAGTCTTACCTGTTACAGCGTCATTAACTGTCCATGTTTCAACATAATCCAACCATGTGTTGGATACGGTAGGCTTAACGTTGTAAACTGTCCAGTATTCGTAGGAGTTGTTATACTGTGCAACCAATGTATTGTATTTTACAGTATCGTGATTTTTAGGAAGGAGAACATATCTTGTTGTTCCTACGTTGTAATTGTAATACTTGTTAGTGCCGTAGTTAGGGTTGGAGTAGCTTGCATTCTTGTTTGTAAACTGCAAGTACTGGTCACCGCTTGAAAGTCTTCCTGGGATTTTGTCATAGATTGTGTAGTAGGAATACTTGTTGAACTTCTCTGCAACAATTGTGTTTGTGTATGCAGGGTCATAATCCGCAGGAACAAGCATGTAGTAGTTCTTGCTGTTGCCCTGAACAGAAATAACCTTGTCAGTGGAAGCAAGCTTTGCTTCAGGTCTTGTCTCGGTCAGTTCATAGTAGTTTGTTCCGCCTACGGTAATCTTTACATCAAAATATTTCTTCTGATTGTTTTTATCGTAGAATCTCAGAATTGTAGTGCCTGCCTTGAGACCCTTTACAGTAAAGTTTTTATATTTGCCTGAATAGGAGCCTGCTGTAACGGAAGCTACAGAAGAATCGGAGAAAACATACTTCAAGTTATCATGGTTGCTGCAGTAAACCTGAAATTCAGAGGTTGAGCCTGCATCAACAGCAACGTTCTGTGTGCTTGGGAGCATAGTCAGCTCTTTGTCTTCCTCGCCCTCTACTGTTACGTTGATATATTTGTAGCAGGTATTAGGGTATTTCTTGAGGTAAACCTTGATTTTAGCTTCACCTTCGCCCTTGGCGGTAATCTTGAGCTTGATCTTGTCGCCGTCCCACTCGACAGGCTTAATCCATGAAGCAGTAACAACCTTCTTGTTTGTTGAGCCTACTGTAAGTCCGCTGTGAGAGCCCTTGACTGTCAGAGTAACTGTCTTTGATTTACCGGCTTCGTCAAAAGTGATGTTTGAAGAGCTTGAAGTAATCTTTGCAGCAACAACATTAACCTTACATTTGAGAGTTGTGCCGCTTACCTTTGCGTAAATATATGTAGTACCTACGCCCTTGCCGACAACCTTACCGCTTGAAGAAACGGTAGCGATGGACTTATCGCCTGTAGACCATGTTACAGACTTTGATGTACCGCTTACCTTAAGGGTTGTCTGATAGCCCTTTGTCAGCGCCATAGATGTTTTGTTGAGAGATATGTTTGCCGCACTTGAAGGAATAACCATCAGTGAACAAACCATAAGAACTGCCAGAAAAACACTGAGCAGTGATTTCATTGTTTTTGCCATAAAAACTCCTCCATTTCTTTTGGATTAATTTTATCCCGTATACACATTTTAGCATTAAATTAATGTAAAGTCAATTAAATAACGAGAACAATACGGTGACAAATGGTGACAATTCAGTAACAAATTGCCTTATTTAATGCTGTATGACATCTCATCGGTGCCATTTTCCAGCGACTTGACAGTGAACACGCCGTCCTCGTAGACCATATAGCTTTTCTGCTTGTTCTCCTTGGGCAGGGAAACCGACCCCGGGTTCATATAGACATAGCCGTTGCTGTCGTCGAAAATCTGAACGTGGGTATGGCCGTGAAGAAGCACATCTCCCTTCTGCAATGCGGGAGGATTTGCGGTGTTGAACTTGTGTCCGTGGGTCACGAACACCTGCTTCCCGTCAAGGTAGAGCAGGGCGTATTCTGCAAGAATAGGGAACTCCAGCACCATCTGGTCGACTTCAGTGTCGCAGTTGCCCCTTACGCAGAGCAGGTCAGCCTTGCGCTCGTTAAGCATTGCAATAACCTTTTTCGGCGCATACCCCTCAGGCAGGTCATTTCTCGGGCCATGATAAAGAATATCACCCAGCAGAAACAGCTTTTCAGCCTTTTCTTCATCAAAGCGTTTAAGCATAAGCTCACAGCTTGGTGCGCAACCGTGAATATCAGATGCAAACATCAATTTCATAGCAGTACCGCCTTACTTTGTGAAAAATCTCTGGGAAACAGTGTATTTCTGCTTCGGAGCAACCTCCTCATAACCGCTCTTTTCTCTTGGCATATCAAGGTTAGGAGCATTAACCTGAGCAGTCATTGGCTCAGGGCAGAAATAATTCATAAAGCCTTCGTGGTTCCATACAATCCAGAACTTGTACTTGTCATCAACCTCATAGCAGATTTTCTTTCCGCTTTCAGTATCAGTCATTACACAACCGTAGAAGTCCTCACCGTCAAGCTTTACTGTACCTGCTGTGTACATATCGTTGCAGATATCCTTGAGTACAGGACACATTGTTCCGTTTACGTATTCCATATCGTAATCGGTAAGGTTGAGCTGTCTGCCGTTAGGGAGCCATCTCTTCTTGTTGAACTGGAGTTTCTTTACAGCAGGCACCTGCAATGTAATGTTTTCCTGCTTTCCGCCGTCAACGAACGGAGCGTTGATTGTTGTATGTGTTGCAATTGAAATAGGAAGCATCTTCTTGGACTTGTTTGTGATAGAGAAGGTATGCTTCAGGCCGTCCTTGGAAAGCTCGATTGTGATATCAACTGTAAACTTCAGCGGGAAGCAGTTGAAGAAAAAGTTGCTTTCGTCGTGTGTATATGTAGTTGTAACGT
>JAFTWI010000003.1 GCA_017465345.1 Oscillospiraceae bacterium | reverse complement strand
AGCTTGATATTCGGGTTGTCCTTCGACGTGATTTTCTGCATATTGCACCTCCTTCAAACATCATAAAAAACCACAAAAAGTCAGAAGCAAGAATTTGCCTCTGACTTTGAGTAATCTGAAATTAAAGAGCAGCCTTTGCCTTTTCAACGAGTGCTGTAAAGCCAGCAGCGTCATTGATAGCAATTTCGGAAAGCATCTTTCTGTTGAGTGTGATGCCAGCCTTCTTGAGACCGTTCATAAATGTAGAATAGTTCATACCATTCATCTTGCAAGCTGCGGAAATTCTTGTAATCCAGAGCTTTCTGAAATCACGCTTCTTGAGTCTTCTGCCGATGTAAGCGTAATTGCCGGACTTCATAACAGCTTCCTTAGCCATCTTGAAGTGCTTGCTCTTTGCGCCCCAGTAACCCTTAGCAAGCTTTAATACTTTATTTCTTCTCTTACGAGTAGCCATTGCTCCCTTAACACGAGCCATAATCTTTTACCTCCGTTAAATTAATTTTGGTTGATGTACAGCTTCCTATTACATGTAAGGGATAAGCTGCTTAACTGTTGCTGTATTTGCAGAGCCTGTGTAACCTGCTGCTCTGTTGATTCTCTTACGCTTTGTAGCTTTCTGAGTAAGTCTGTGACGTCTGTTTGTCTTCTGGTACTTAACCTTACCGCCCTTAGTGAGCTTGAAACGCTTCTTAGCGCCGGAATGTGTCTTCTGCTTTGGCATAATATATCCTCCTTCAATTTAGACAAGACTGTCCTTGTTGTTTATTTTGAAGCCTTTGGGGAAACGAACATAACAAGTGCGCGTCCCTCCATTTTTGATGGCTTTTCAACTGTACCTGCTTCTGCGCAAGCTTCCTTGAACTTTTCAAGCAGTTCTTCACCGAGATGAGGGTGAGCGATAGCTCTCTTTCTGAAGCGTACGGAAACCTTGATCTTGTCGCCGGCCTTCAGGAACTTGATAGCCTGATTAACCTTTGTGTTGAAGTCGTTTGTATCAATTGTGGAGAACATTCTGATTTCCTTGATTTCAACAACCTTCTGATTTTTTCTTGCTTCCTTTTCACGCTTGTTCTGTTCAAAAACGTACTTGCCGTAGTCCATAATCTTACATACGGGCGGTACTGCCTGAGGAGAAATCTTTACGAGGTCAAACTCCTTTTCCTCCGCAATTGCAAGAGCTTCCTTTGCGGACATGATACCCAGCTGTGTACCGTCATTATCAATTACACGGACTTCCTTATCACGAATTTCTTCATTAATCTGAACTTCTTTGCTGTTGCTGCTTATGGTAAGCACCCCCAAATAATAAAAAATGAGCGGAAACAGAAACTGTTCCGCTCACTGAAATCCTATTTAGCACATAGTTATGCTCAAATTCAATCAGATATTGACCACTGCTTCGCCGTTTGCGGCAGGGTGAGAACGGAAGGTTCTGCTTTATTTTCATCATGGCACATTGCCAACAGATAGCATTATAACATACCTTGTTCCGTTTGTCAATACCTTTTCAGAAATTTTTATTCAGCAGCTTCTTCGCTTCCTTCTTCAGGAGAAATAGCTGAATTATACTTGAGTTTTGTCTGATAAGCTTCGTTGTCAAACCATTCATCAAGCACCTTTACAGAAATGGAATAACCTGACTCGGTTTTCACGTACTCGGTAATTTCACCGTTTGCAATAAGCTCGATAACCTTTTCTGTAGACAGGTTAAGATACTCACCAGCTTCCGCCTCGGTCATATAGTTATTGTTTCCTACCGCCATTTCGGAAGGCATATTTACGTTGTTTGTTGCCGCAAACTGAGTTTCGGTAACGGTCTTATTGAGCTTTTTGATATTGCCGCCAATGTTCAGACCTGCAATAAGAATGCAGATACCGAGAAAAACTGCGCCGAGGAAAGTTGCATTGATACCGCCCGAACGCTTTACGGGACGTGAATGTTGCTGATTTGCCATCAGAAAAGCCTCCTTGAACGTCTTATTTTAAACAATCCTTACCGCCTTGCCAAGAGCAAACGAGTAAAGATAAGCTTCCTTCACGGGCTTGCTGAAAATTTTTCCGAGAGCCGCACTGTACAGCTTAAGCTGAAGGTCATATCTTTTTGCAAGCACAGCCTCGCTGCTGACGCGGTCGGTTTTATAGTCAATAATAACTATTCCGCCGTCCTCCTCAAACATACAGTCCGCAATACCCTGAAGCATACTACTATTATTATAACTCATTAGTCTTTCATCGTCAAGAGCAGCGTCGGATTTTTTGATTAAAAATTTCTGTTCACGCCGAACATTGTCGGATTTTTTCATTCTGCGGTACAAATCCGACATGAAAAATTCCGAAAGCTGTCGCAGATTGAGACTTTCACGCTCCTCATCAGTGAGCAGTCCCATTTCCGTAAGTCTTTCCGCTTCGTCAGAAGGATTTTCCTCAGCGGCAGCATAATCCGCATACTGCATAAATGTGTGCATAGCCGTACCCTTTTCGGCAGCGGTAAGCTGTCCCTTTTCCGAAACAAAGTCGGGACGTCTCAGATAAAGCTTGTCGTCGCCGCTGCTCTTTGCGATTTCTGTAACAGTAATTTTTGCAGATTTGTCCAGCAGCTCGCTATCATAACGGAAACTGAATATTTCACCCAGCTGTTTAACCTGTTCTTCATCGGGCAGCGCTGTCGGAAGTTCGTTCTCCTCATCAGCTCTACCGTCAGGAATTACCTTTGTGAAGCAAACATCGGGTGCATCGCTTACCTGAGGTACAAAAGCACCGTCACGGAACCATTCGCCATTTGGGTGAATGAGCATTGCCGCCGCAATCCAGTACAGCATTGAATTTCCTGCGGAAATCATATCTGCCGAAAGACCGCCCGAAACGATAATTTCATCGCTTATTGATGCAATTCTTTTTCGCACCTTTTCGCTGTCAGGAACAGTGATAAAAAGCTGTTCCCTTGCACGTGTCAGTGCAACATAGAAAAGTCGCATTTCCTCACTGGCAAGGTTATCCCTTTCAATCTTACGCATAACATAAAGCGGAAATGAGTTGTATGATTTCAGCTTTTCCCTGTTCTGAATTTTAAAGCTTATGCCATAATCGGAATTGATAATCATACGGCTGTTTACGTCGCTTTCGTTGAACTTTTTGGACGTGCCGCAAAGAAAAACAAACGGGTACTCCAGCCCCTTTGATTTGTGGATTGTTTTAACTGAAACAGCGTTATCAGCAGCTGAAACCGTGGAAGCGCGTTTAAGGTCGCTTTTCTTGCGGATAATCATATCCACATACCGTACAAACCCCGAAATACCGCCATTGGAGTTCTTTTCATAGCTTTCTGCAACCTCCAAAAGCAGCCTCAGATTTGCACGCTTTTGACTTCCGTCACGGAACACCTGAACCGCTGACAGAAAATCCGTGCTGTCATAAATCGTACGGATAAACCTTTCAAGTCTTTGAGATGAAGCGCAATAACGAAGCTTCTCAAAAACCTTCATAAACCGTTCCAGCTTCATATACAGCGCTGAACTTTCATCCGTCTCTATTTCACCTGCAAGAATATTTTTTATTACCCTGAAATACTTATCCTCGTCCTTGCCCTTTAATACAGCAAGCTCAGCCATATCCTCGGCTGTAAGCATAAACATCGGCGACATAAGCACCGAAACAAGCGGGATATTCTGCATAGGATTATCAACAACCGCAAGCAGATTTATCAGCACGGAAATCTCCCTTGACTCAAGATATCCCTCAGGTTCTTCGGCGTGTGCCTTGACATTTCGCTTGGCAAGTGCCTTGACATAGGTTTCAGCCTCAGCCTTTCCTCTGAGAAGTATACAGAAATCCCTCGGCTCGCAAGGACGCATTTCTCCCTTGTCATAAACGGTTTTCACCCCTATCATGGAGCTGATTTTCTGAGCCGCCGCATAAGCCTCGTCCAAAGGATTGCCGTCCTCGTCGGAGTCAATATCCTCAGTGGGCACTATTATAAATTCAGTTGTGCGGTCAGCTTCGGGGTAATCAAGTCCCTTTACAAGTGCCTCCGCTTCGGTGTAGTCTACCTCGCCTGCTGTTCTGCTCATAAGGTTGCTGAAAATGTAGTTTACAAAGTCGATTACCTGCTCGCTGCTTCGGAAATTTCTGTTCAGAAAAACAGCAGCGTTAGTACCAGAAAAATCCTCTCCCGTGTACTCGTCAGACTTTTCAAGAGCGTCAATAAACAGCTTCGGATTGGCAAGTCTGAAACGGTAGATGGACTGCTTCACATCGCCTACAACGAACAGATTTATGCCGCTCTTTTCCTGAGTACCGCCCTTTGAGAGAATTTTGAAAATCAAATCCTGATTATTGTTGGCGTCCTGAAACTCGTCAATCATTATCATGCTGTAATAGGCAGATAGTTCTTCTGCAAGAGCTGTTCTGCGTATCACACCGTTTTCGTCCATTTCGGTAAGGAGTTTTATTGTAAGCTGCTCAGCATCAGAAAAGCCAAGAGCGTTTTTATCAGCTTTGATTTTGGAAAGTTCCTCGGCAAAAACATTAATCATATCACGCAAATCTGTCATAACAGCGCCGTGAATTTCATAGTCTGAGTTGATTTCCTCAAATGTGAAAATATTCTTGGAAATCTTATCAAGAATGTCCTTGTAGCCGTTTCTTATGTCCTTGATTTTCTCGGCAATTTCTTTATGCAGGTCGTCCATATTCCGTGGAAAGCTTATGGATTTTTTCGCAGGCACAGGCGGAATAACACGCTTATCCCAATCGTACTCTGCTGTGCTGATATTCTTTATCATCAGCTTTACACGGTCTGTCTCCTCGGTAATTGCATCAGATGTTTTATCGAACTCTCTGAGATACCAGTCTCCCACATACTCAGCCTTGCGCAGAACATTTCTGTATGCGCTCTCCAGCTTATTCAGATACACCTCGGCAAAGGGGTCTGTATCGGGAGAAAAACCAGATTTCCAGAAGTCGGTTTTCTCTTTAAGCCAGCTGTCATAATAGGGTATTGACATAAGGAAATCATAAATTTTCAGCAGTGCTTCTTCAAGCTCCGTGTCGCCGCGCTCCTTGCCGCTGAAAAAGTCAGCAAGCCTGTTTATCTTTTCGGGATACTTGCTGTAGAAAATTTCAAAGGTATTTTCTGCCGCCTGACGTTTTATAAGTCCCTCTTCAGCGTCATCAAGAATACGGAAACCTGCCGAAACATCAAGGGAGCGGATATTTTCCCTTATAAGGTCAAAGCAGAAGGAATGTATGGTGGAAATCTTTGCGGTCTGCAAAAGTGCCTGCTGACTGCAAAGCCACAAATTATCAGGCTCTTTCCCGATTTTTTCGGAGAGTGCGGCGGAGAGTCGCTGTTTCATCTGTTCGGCCGCATCGTTTGTGAAGGTTACAACAATAAGCCTGTCAGCAGGAGTTTTGTTTTCCGTATCAGAAAGTATTCTCAGCAGTCTTTCAACCAACACCGAGGTCTTGCCGCTTCCTGCCGCCGCCGAAACGATAACACCAGTATCTCTCGCATTTATCGCATTCAGCTGTTCATTTGTCCAGCTCATTCCGTCTCATCTCCTTTCATAATTTCCTTTATGATACGTCCTGCGTCCTCGTCATAGGTTCTCGGATTTGCAGGAGGATAGTTTCCGCATATACTCTTGTATTTGCAGTATGAACAGGGCAGTTTTTTGTCCTTGCTCATAAGCGGACTCGCTTGAATTTCGCCGTTTGTTATACTGTCAGCAGTTTCCTTCATAAGCTCGTAAGAATACTTCCGCAGGTTTTCAAGCTGTTTGCGTGTAACAAGATTTGAAGCGGCAGTATAAGTGCCGTCCTTCTTTGTTTTTACAGGAATAAACACGCCGCCCGTTTCCTGCTCCATAGCCTTGATTACATCGCTGTCGCAAAGTACTGTTCCCTTCATTCTGAACGTGTCATTGTAAGTTTTCTCCACGTCCTCGTCATTACGTTCAAGTACGGAAGCAACGTCCTTTGCAGGCATATAAAGCACACCCGACGGCACAGAATCGCTGTACTTGCCCTCGTGATTTTCATCAGTAAGCGCAAACAGATACAGAAGCATCTGCATATTTATTCCGTAAAGCAAATCCTCAAATTTGAATTCCTTTATTCCCGATTTGTAGTCTACAACTCTTATGTACGCCTTGCCGTCCTTTTCATACACGTCAATGCGGTCAACCGTTCCCTCAAAGTATACTATTATGCCGTTCGGAGTTACAAGCTTCAATGCCTGCTCCTCGCCGCCCCTGCCAATTTTGTACTCAAATTCGCTGGGCACGAAGCTGCTCTGTCTGAACTCGTCAGCAAGTCTTACAAGAATATCTGTAAGGGTATCGGAAAGCCTTCTGTATGCCGCCTTGTAGCGTTTTGTTTTGCCGTAATCGCCGCCTACAGAGTCGCTTTTGTAGTAGCTGTCAAGATGAAGTTTGACCTGCTTGTTAAGCTGTTCACGGCTCATTGCTTCAAAAGTCGCCTTATTGTTTGAACCGAGAATTTCGCAGAGGCAGTAGTGAATTACATTACCCTTTGAAGGCTTGTCAAGCTCAACCTTTTCGGGAGGATATATCCTCAATCCCTTTTCGCAGTAATAAACAAACGGACATTTTCTGTAATCCTCGAAGCGTGAAGCTGACATGGAAATTGACGTACCGAAAAGCTTTCTTCCTGTCTGCGGAGTAAGCCTGTGCTCAGCCTCGTTTTCCACGCTTTTCAGGTAATCTATTCTTGAAGAAAATTCGGGTATGGATTTAAGTGCCGCAAGTAAGCTTGCAGACTCCTCATCGCTTCGCTTATAGTTCTGAACATACTGATAATAAGCGGCATCGGCTGTAGTGCAGAAGGACAGCAAACCACGGCTGTCAAAGTCGGAGCAAATTCCGCCACCGAAAATCTCACAAAGCTGACTTACGATAAGAGACGGATAGAGTGATTTGCCCGAAACATCAGACATTGAATAACTTACATAAACTTTGTCAGAAGCAGCTGAAAGCACTGAATACGCAACAAATCTTTCCTCCGCAAGCTTGTCCTTTGCACTTCCCGAAAGAGTTATTCCTGCCGCTTCGAGGGCAAGCCTGTCACGGTCACTGAACAACCCCGCAGGCTTTGCTGCATAGGGGAAAATCCCCTCGTTTACGCCAAGAACAAATATAATTTTCGGCTCAGCAAGACGTGCCGTGTGCGCCGCCATAAACTGAACGCTGTCAAGGGTTTGCGGCGGTGCGGAAAGCTTCAGCTTTGACACGATATTTGCGAACAATTCCGCAAAGCTTCCCAAATCTGTTTTTACATCTGCAAGCACCCTGTTCATAGTTTCCAGCAGACCGCATAACAGCTCCCAAAGCTGTTTGATTTCACGGACTGCCGAAAGTGCAGCCGCATCTTCGGTTGTGCAGTTATCGTACAAATTGCAGAGAGTTTTAAATACTCCTGTTTCGTCAAAAAAATCAAAAAGCACCGAGCAGATTTCACTGCCGCTTACGTCTACGCAACGTTCACGAAATCTGAAAATCGGATCTGTAACACGGGCTCTCACACTCTCTGCCTCAGGCATTTTCTCATCACTGTCAAAAGGGGTACTCCACATATCCCCCTCAACGCTCCACTTGTAGCAATAGCTTTCCGCCTCGCCTATTTCATCATCGGACAGACCAAGCATACCAGTTTTCATATACCTGAGCCAGTCCTCTGTTGAAGCATTTTTGTCAGCCGCAAGAAGCAGCGCTATCTTTGCAAAAATGAACAAAGCCTTGTGGGAAGCGGTGTAGCTTTCGTCAGTGTAAAACGGTATATTGTATCGTTCAAAAGCACTCTCCATTATCGAAGAATAGCTTTCCTTCTGACGTGCAAGAACAGCTATATCCTTGTAGCCGTAGCCTTCCTCCATAACCAGCCTGCGTATCTCCGAGCAGACAAAATCTCCCTCACCGTAGCTGTCCGCAGAACGGTACACCTTTACAGCTCCGCACTCTCCGTCATACTTTTCACGGACATACCGCAGGATATTTCCGCTGAGGAAAGCCAGCTCGGAATTCGCAAAGCGCTTCGGCTCACGAAGCATAGTTGTTTCAACCTCAACGCCGTGCTCACAGGCAATGCGCACAAGCTTGTTTCGTGTCTTGTTTACAGTTTCAAAAACCGAAAAATCCCTTGACTTTTCATCTGCTGTTGTAAGGCAGATTGTAGTGCTTTCGCTCTGTGAAATTACCGCATCAAGGAAAGCATATTCGTCTGCTGTAAAGCTTTTGAAGGAGTCTATGAACACGGTTTTGCCGTTGAAATAGCCGTGAACCTGAGCGCGCTTTGCCGCCTCGGAAATATCCCCCTCGCCGTCCTTGTAGCCGCTTGCAGAAAGAAGCTTTTCGTACTCCGAATAAATCAGCGCAATATCCGTAGCCTTGTCACGGACGCTTTCGTCAAGTCCGTTCAGACAGTCGGTGAGCTGTTCAGGAGTTACTCCACTGAGAGTCAGCTCCTTGACAATTTCCAGCCCGCTTTCCACGAACATAGGTGACTTTGCCTGACGGTTGTAGAAGCAGAGTCCCTCCCTTTCGGAAAGAACCTTCAGCGTGCGGAACATCATAATATTCTTAACCGTATCGTCAGCGTATCTGCCCTTCAAGCCGCCGTGCTTTATAAAAATATCCTTTGCAGTTCTTGCAAAGGAAAGCACATTCACACGATTGAACAAAGTCATACCGATACGCTCATAGAGCGCACGGTCAAACTCAAAGGAAAACTGGTCGGGAATTATCACAAGCACGTCCTTGTCAGCCATTACAGCCGCTTCAATACGGCTCATCATTTCATAGGTTTTTCCGCAGCCTGCACCGCCTGCTATAATGTTAAGCATACGACCTCTCCTTTACTTTTTTCTGTTCTTATCAGCAAATCTCCAAAGTATGTCACGGTACTCTGGGGTTGCATAATTTATTCCCACACGGGGCAGCGTTTCTATTTCAGCACGATAGCCGTCATCAACAATTCTTATCCTTGGATTTCCGCAAAAGCTTTCACCGTTGAAACGTTTGTCAATACCCAGCTTCTTCGTCAGCTTTGCAGGACCGTCATAAACCTCACACGCACGGAACAAAACACCCTGAGGGTGTCCTTCCTCTCCCGTAATGACATTCATCAGCCAGTGCATACCGTAGCAAAGATAAACGTATATAACACCGCTTTTCCCGTACAGCAGTTCCGCCCTCGGAGTGCGTCCCTTGCTTGCGTGACAGGCTGTGTCCTCCTCGCCTCTGTAAGCCTCAGTTTCGGTTATACGGAGAATAACCTCGCTCCCATCATCAAGTGTGCGCACAATAAGCTTGCCCACGAGGTCGGGAGCAACTTCAAGTGCGTCACGATGAAAAAATGTTTCTGTAAGAATTGAGCTTTTCATTTTTCGCCTCACCGTTTTCCCATTTCATAAAAATTTCCGTCTGACAGGTGTCGAAATCCATCTGCTCACGGTCAGCGGTAAATCCTTCTCTCAGATAGAATTCCGCCGCCCTTGCATTACGCTTGTACACACTTAACGTCAGCTTGTTGTACAAGCCTTTTGCATAATCAAGAAGTTCTTTTCCGATACCCTGCGACCTGTAATCCGAGTCCACAAAAATGCCCTCAATGTGGCGGTTTTTTATTCCCATAAAAGCGGCTATTGCACCGTCAATTTCGTAAACATAAACCTCTGCGGCGGTAATAGCTTCCTTTGCACCCATAAAATGAGTCTGCCAGTAATCCGCAGGGATAAAGCTGTGAGCATCAAGGTTTGAGTCAATCCATATTTCCATCACACGCTCAATATCAGCCGTTTCAAATTTCCTTATCATTTTACAACTCCGTAATATTACATAATAGAATAAATTATAGCACAAACCGCACAAAATGTAAAGCGTATGGGGTACAAAAAATAGGACACCAGCACGGTGTCCTGAAAACTTAATATTAACCACCCCAAAAACGAACGCTTTGCGTTCGTTTTTATTCCCAGTTCTTCCACACGTCGGGACAGTACCCAACCGTAGCCTGTTTTCCGTTGCGGACGATAGGTGTCTTGTACAGCTTCGGGCACTCCGCAAGCTTGTCTGCCTTCGCGTCATCAAGAAGATACTTGATATTGCAGTAGTCCTTGCTGTTTTCGTCAATAAGCTTTTCCAGTCCGCCAACAGCCTTGCATACGCTGTCAAGCTCACCCTTGCTAAGACCCTTGGAGAGAATGTCTACCGACTGGAATTTCACCCCACGCTCTTTAAAGTAACGCTCCGCTTTTTTAGTGTCGAAGCACTTTGATTTCCCGAAGATTTGTATGTTCATTGTGCGTTTCTCCTTGTCATTGCCTCGTGTTCCTTTTTAAGCTCCTCTAAAAGCCACTCCACGCTTTTGTTCTGATTTGTTGCGGTAACAATTGCTTTCAGCGGAATATTCACCCCCGCCATTCTCATTGCTTTCAGAAGCATATCAAGACGCTTGCTGTCTATTCCCGAAAAAATCAGGCACTCTCCTTCTGCTGTAACTGCAGTGCCGTTGGACATAAAGCCGTTGTATCCTGCAAGGAAGCCTATACTTTCCCCCGCCTTGTCAAGTGAAATTTCTGTACAATTCATATTAAGTGAAGCCACAATCTGCTCCAAAAGTATTTTTTTTGCTCCGATATTATAATGCAAAACCATTTCGGGTATTGTGGGAATAATTCTTGCTTTCATTGTGCCAACTCCTTTTGGAATAGTATACCATAAACCTGTCATATTAGTCAACAGTAACAAAATGTGTAATTAACATATAAATCCAATTGACAAACGGGAAGATTTTGTGTATAATTCTTAGTAACACATCTTAGGAGGATATGGAAATGAAAAAGCTTCTCAGTATTCTTTTTGCAGTAGTAATCGTTTGCACAATATGCATTATTCCCGCTTCAGCAGCTTCACCAAAGCTGAACAAAACAAAGGTCAACCTTCCCATTGATTATTCTATTACACTCAAGGTCAGCAATGCTGACAAGGTTGAGTGGTCAACTAAAGATAAATCTATTGCCAAAATCAAATCCACAACTGACAACACCGCTAAAATTGTTGGTGTAAATACAGGCAGTACATATATTTACGCAAAGGCTGGCGGCAAAACACTCAAGTGTAAAATCACCGTAAAAAAATCCTTCATTACAGCTAAAAACGATGAGATTTCAATAAGCAATGGCAAAACGAAATCCTTCACCGTTTCCGTTACCGGCTCAAAAAAGCTTGCTTACAATAACAGTAATCCAAAGGTATGCACTGTAACCTCTGCCAAATGGGTTGACGGAAAGTTAAAATTCACTGTCAAGGGTAAAAGCAGCGGCACTGCACAAATCAAAGTTTACGCAAAAGGCTACTCCAAATCGACCCTTGAAACCATTACAGTAACTGTAGGTAACGGTTCAAGCCTTACTGTGGGCGGAACAGCTTCTTCCGAGGAAAAATCATCAAGCACATTGACTGAAGCTGAAAAGGTTGTTGAGCTTGTAAACGCTGAGCGTGCAAAAAAGGGGTTATCAGCACTCACTATGGACTCTACACTCAACGAAGTTGCTCAGCTCAGAGCAAAGGAAATAACATCTAAGTTTTCTCACACTCGTCCCGATGGAACTGAATGCTTTACTGCATTTGATGAGCTCGGCGCAAAGCATGGCTATGCTGCTGAAAACATTGCCGCAGGACAATCTTCAGCTGAAAGGGTTATGAACGGCTGGATGAATTCACAGGGACACTATGACAATATAATGAGTTCAAATGTAACCAAAATCGGTGTTGCACTTGTTACAACATCGGGTGGATATAAATACTACTGGGTTCAGGTTTTCACTGACTAATGCAACATTAAAGGGTATCAGGCAATTGCCTGATACCCTTTGCTTTTATTTTGAAATCTTTTTGAGGTAATCATACATAATCTGCACAGCTTCAGCGCGGGTGATTGTATTTTCTCCCCCGATTTTTCCGTTTGTTCCTGTTACAAATCCTTTTTCGTTTGCAACAGCAAGATAACCTGCGTCCTTGTCGGAGTCCTTAACATCGCTGAACGGCGACTTGAAAATGTTCATTTTCGCAACATCGGCAGGCAGATAAATCTGTCCGAACATTACAGCAGCTTCACGCATCGTTGTTTCAGCTCTGTCCTTCTCTGCTGCTTCAAGCTTCTTTTTCTCCTCGTCCTTTGATATTCCGACTTCAATCATTTCTTCCTCTACAGCAACCTCATATCCTCCGAGAACATTAGCCATAAGCCCCGCAAACTCAGACTCTGAAATAATATCATTCGGTCTGAACTTGATGTCGGTTGTAAGCACGATGCCATACTTCTGAAGCGCAAGGATAGCTTCCTTCTGCTTAATGCCCTTGATATCGGAATACTTCACATCTTCAGGCGCAATATATTGATATGTATTGGAACCGTTTCGACTGCAAAGCTTGCCTGTTTTAGCATTAAGGTAGAAGTTATCCATCTTGTACACAAGGTAGGTCTTGACCTTGCCATCCTTTGTAATCCAGCCGTCATAGTAGTAATCAAAATCCTGCTGAGTATAAAGCTTGTCGAAAGCTTCTGACACGCTGAGAATATCTGCGCTTGGGAAAACCACATCGTCGGTATGATTAACGGAGTAGCTTGTCACAACACCATTTGAATCGACTGTTACATTGATTTCATCATTCCAAACCATTATTTTGTTCACATAGCGATTAAAGCTGAATGTACGTGAGGTTTCATAATGTGTTTTATCTCCGCTTTTCCAGCTTTCAACAGGAGCTGTATTATTTTCAGATGCTCTGTAGCCGCTGATAATATCCTTAGCGTATGTCTTTGCGGCATCATTCGCAACTGCATTTGCCTTTGCAACATCAAGCTTAGGAAGCTCAGCTGTGTTTCCGTATCTGTTCAGATAAACAACCTCGCCTGTCACGCCGTTAATGCGGACATTCAAGTTTCTGTATCCCTTATAATTCTCTTTCAACTCGTCCTTTACAGTATATCTGAGCGAAAGATAGAAGGTTTCCTCTTTTGTCTTTTCGTCTGTTTCATAGCCTACATCATAGCCCTTCAGAACATAATCGTCAGTGAGTGCCACAAACTTATCCTTTTTCAGCATTTCAAAGGCTTCGTCGGTCTTGATGAGATTTTCGTCCTGCTTGATTTTTTCAAGCTCCGCCTCAGTAAATCCCAATTCCTCCTCTGCCCCTGCTTCTGCGCCTGCGTCAGAATCCTCTGTAACCGCGTCATCATAATCTCCGTACATATCATAATAACGTGTTCCCTCAGCAGCCTTCATATCCTCCCAGATAGTGGACTTTTTACCTGTGAAAGCGTCGATTTCCTCGTGCATATCCGAGTCATAAACAATATTAACCTTGCGCTCGGATTCATTTCTTCCCGTTTCTTCATCATAGACATATTCGGTATAAATTTTATAATACGGAGTCAGCTTGCAAAGACTCTTGTAAGCCTCCTGAATATCCTTTTCGGTTTCTGCACCTGTAGGATTTGCAAATTCAGCATTCTCCCACCAGCTTACATAAAAGTTCTTAAGCTCGCCTGTATTCTTGTCAATGTCTACTGTACCGTTGTTTCCATCAACGAGAATTCCATTTTCGTAGCGTTTAAAATCAATTCGCACCCTGTTTGAAAACAGGCTGAGCGTAGTAATATCAAGCTTTACCTTGTCAGCAATGCTCGGGTTAAGCTGTTTGATATAAGCCTTTGCTTTTTTCAGCAGCTGCTCATCGGAAAGCTTTGCAAGCTCAGGACTGTTTGTTCTGTGTGACTCTTCCTTGCTGTCATAATACTCAGTAATAATTCCGCCTGTAATTATAACCTCTATACGGCGATACACCGAAGCATTATCAGGCGTTGTCCACGTAAATCTGAATGTACGTGTGGAACGATTTTCATAGCTGGTATAATCAAATTCAGACAGCTCTTCGGGAATTGTCACACGCTTTTTCACAATAGTAAGCGCTTCCTTCATTGCTACCTGACTTGTGTCAGAGGTTGTGGAAGCTGTATTATATGCCGAAATTGTCATCGGCACGCAGGTTGTTCCCGCAATCATCGCCGCCATAACCAAAGCCGCTGTTTTTGCAGCTGTCCTTTTCATAACATCAATCCTTTCAGTATTTTGGTGTTCATAATGAATACAATTTACCTCTGCATATTTTTTCAAGTCTGAGTAAAATTGTAGTATTGAACAACTTTTATAAGCATTTTTGTGCAAAAAGCAAACCGCAGGAAAGCCAATTAAAGCTCTCCTGCGGCGATTTTTACTTGTAATTTTCAACGAAGCTCTTGAGCTTTTCGTATGTTTCATCACTTAAAATATGCTCAATACGGCATGCATCCTGCTCAGAATTTTCGGCAGATACACCCAGTATATCCGTCAAAAATTTTCTCAGCATAAGATGACGTTCATAAACCTGCTCAGCCTTTGCCATACCGCTGTCCGTAAGAATAATCTGACCATTCGGTTCAACAGTGATATACCCATCATTTTTCAATATACCAACTGCACGGCTTATACTTGGTTTTGAGTATCCAAGCTCATTTGCAATATCAATTGAACGGACAAAACCCGTTGTTTTGTGAAGAATAAGTATGGTTTCGAGGTAGTCCTCGCCTGACTCGTGGATAGACATAATTACTCCTCCTGTCGGTTGCTTTTGTAACATTATATCATACATTTGTTCATTTGGCAAGGGGTACATAAATAAAAAGGACAGCCAAAGCTGTCCTTTTGAATTACTTATTCTTTATATACTCGTCCATAGCCTTTGCCGCAGTTTTTCCTGCACCCATTGCAAGGATTACCGTAGCCGCACCTGTAACAGCGTCGCCGCCTGCGAAAACACCCTCACGGGAGGTCATTCCGTTTTCGTCAGCAACAAAACAGCCTCTGCGGTTTGTTTCAAGACCCTTTGTTGTGTTTCTGATAAGCGGGTTAGGTGATGTGCCGATTGCCATTATCACGCTGTCAACCTCAAGCACAAACTCGGAGTCAGCCTTTTCAACGGGACTTCTTCTGCCGCTTTCATCAGGCTCGCCAAGTTCCATTTCAACGCACTTCATTCCCGTAACAAACTTATGCTCGTCACCGAGAATTTCGGTAGGGTTGTTGAGGGTCTTGAAGATAATGCCCTCTTCCTTTGCGTGCTCAACTTCTTCCTTACGGGCAGGCATTTCCTCCTCGCCTCTGCGGTAAACTATGTATACATTTTCCGCACCCAGACGCTTTGCACAGCGTGCAGCGTCCATAGCAACGTTACCGCCACCTACTACAGCAACATTCTTTGCGTGCTGGATAGGTGTGTCGGAGTCCTCTTTGTATGCCTTCATAAGGTTTGTTCTTGTCAAAAATTCATTAGCGGAGTAAACACCCTTCAGGTTTTCTCCGTTGATGCCCATAAAGCGTGGCAGACCTGCTCCTGAGCCGATAAACAGTGCTTCGTAGCCCTGCTCGAAAAGCTCGTCAACAGTAATTGTTCTGCCGATTACGGTGTTTGTGCAGATTGTTACGCCAAGTGCTTTCAGACCGTCAATTTCCTTCTGCACGATATCCTTTGGCAGACGGAATTCAGGGATACCATACACAAGCACGCCGCCTGCAAGGTGAAGTGCTTCAAAAACAGTTACCTCATAACCCATCTTTGCAAGGTCACCTGCGCAAGTAAGTCCTGCAGGGCCTGCACCGATAATTGCAACCTTGTGGCCGTTTGGCTCAGGCTTCTTTGCTTCGGCTGTACTATGCTCGTTGTGCCAGTCAGCAACAAAGCGTTCAAGTCTGCCGATACCCACAGGCTCACCCTTGATGCCACGAACGCACTTACTTTCGCATTGTCTTTCCTGAGGGCAGACACGTCCGCATACAGCAGGAAGTGAGCTTGAAGTGCTGATGATATCGTAAGCACCGTCAAAATCTTCTGCGCACACCTTCTGAATAAAAGCGGGAATGTCGATGTTTACGGGACAGCCGCTTACGCAAGGCTTGTTCTTGCAGTTAAGGCAGCGGTTAGCCTCATCGATTGCCATTTCCTTTGTGTAACCGAGAGCAACTTCCTTGAAGTTCTTGTTTCTTATATCAGGTGCCTGAGCAGGCATTTCATTCTTTTTAGGGGACATATTAGGCATAATTAGTGATCACGCTTCGACAGAAGCGTGCCTCCTCTCACGATGTTTTGTGGTTTTGCTTGCAAAATTTTGGACTTTAGTCCAAAAAACAAAACTCATGTCTGAAAATTTATTTTCAGACTTCCTTATTAAAGAGATTGCAGGTTTCTTCGTGCTTGTGGCGCTCGAAGTCACGGTACATCGCCGCACGCTCCATAGCTTCGTCAAAGTCAACGAGGTGACCGTCAAAGTCAGGACCGTCAACGCAGGCGAACTTTGTTTCACCGCCTACAGTAAGACGACAGCCGCCGCACATTCCCGTACCGTCAATCATAATCGGGTTCATTGATACAGTAGTTTTTACGCCGTACTCCTTAGTGAGTGCGCAAACGAATTTCATCATAATCAGCGGACCGATTGCAATAACCTCGTCGTACTGCTCACCGCCCTCGATAAGCTCCTTAAGCGCATCGGTAACACGTCCCTCTGTGCCGTAAGAGCCGTCATCTGTCATCATAATCAGCTTGTCGGAAGCTGCCTTGAATTCGTCCTCAAGAATGACCAAATCCTTGTTACGGAAACCAGCGATTGCGTGCACCTCACAGCCGTTTTCGTGAAGCTTCTTAGCCACGGGATATGCAATTGCACAACCAACACCGCCGCCCACAACAGCAACCTTTTTAAGTCCGTCAATGTGAGTAGGTGTACCGAGAGGGCCAACGAAATCCTGAATGAATTCGCCCTCGTTTTTATGATTCAGCTTTTCGGTTGTTGAGCCGACAATCTGGAAAATAATCGTAACCGTGCCCTTTTCCCTGTCGTAATCAGCAACGGTAAGCGGAATTCTCTCACCGTTTTCGTCAACACGAAGAATAATGAACTGACCTGGCTCAGCCTTTGCCGCAACCATAGGCGCATCAATATCCATAAGAGTTACTGTCGGGTTAAGTACCTTTTTTCTGACAATTCTATACATTATCTCATTTCCTTTATCATGAATACATTTTCTGTAAATTTGCAATTTTGAAAACACTATCTTGTATTATACCTGCATTTCGGCACGATGTCAACAATTCGAGAACGCTTTTGTGAAAGGTTATATAAAAACCGTTTAAATAGTGCTCCGATATAGGTAACTTCTTCCGCTTTTGCCGATAATTTCAACGATTTCAGCAGCTGTAAGTATGTTCAGCACGAATGATCCGTACTTCTGTCCGACACCGCTCAGCGCACCGAAATCCTTAGAGGTGAACTCCTCAGGCAAACCCTCAGGAAGAAAACATTGCCAGTCGGACTTGCAATTTATATGTATCTCCTCAACCAAATCCTTGGGTATCCTGTCATAGCGGACATACCCTCTGCGCCTGCCCCGTTTCAGCCCCTCGGTTTCGGGCGGCTGACGGAATTCATCCACGTCAAGCATTACAATGCAAAGTCGGAAATTTTCGTGTGTAAGGAACGGCTTTATCTTGTACAGCTCGGGAAAAATATCGTATGGCGTACCCATTTTGGGTGACTTGCGCTTTCTGCCCTGCTCGCCTGTTTCAGGATTTATAGGAATAAGCCACTTGTAGCGTGGAATGGGGTACACAACCGTAACACGGCTGACCTGCAGAAAAGCGTCAAGCTTCTTACGCAGACGCTCAAAGCCAGCTGTCTGAATTTCTATAATACCGTCCTCGCCCACAATATCCGCTACAAAACCGCCGATTTTCTGCTCGTGCCCGTCAGCGTAAGGCTCAAAGTAATTTTTCAGCACCGAATGAACAGTTTTCTCGCCGTATGTACCAATCCCCGCACGGATATGCTCCCCCGTAAGTACGGTTTCAAGAGCTGTGTAGAATTTTTGCTTGTCCACGGTTGACCCTCCCGATAAATTTTCTTCATTATATCATATCATTATAATAAAATCAAACCGCCGTCAGCAATTCATGACGGCGGATGTTTCAACGCAGGTTATCTGCTCTGGTTGTTGTCCTTCTTGTTATCGGAACGATTTTCGTTCTTGTTGCCGTACTGGTTGTTGTTCTGTCTGTTGTTCTGCTGATTGTTGTTCTGACGGTTATTGGACTGATTGTTATCCTGGCGGTTGTTATTCTGGTTATTGTTCTGGTAATTCATTTTTTACATTCTCCCTTGCGGTATATTTTTTTGTGCAGTACACAAATTATATTTAACAATTTCTATATGCACAACTTATACTCCAACGCTTGAAAAACAAGTGTGAATGGTGTATAATAATATAAATTATCTGCAAAGGAATGATTTTTATGCACAGCTGCGGCATTTTGTTACACATTTCCAGCCTGCCCGACAAATATGGTATCGGTACTCTCGGCAAGCAGGCTTACAATTTTGTTGATTTTCTCGTAAAAAGCGGTCAGGAATACTGGCAGATTCTTCCGATTGGTCCTACAGGCTTCGGTGACTCACCTTATCAGAGTTACTCCGCTTATGCGGGAAATCCGCTTCTTATCGACCTTGAAACACTCATCAATGAGGGACTTATCGACCCTGCTGACACCGATTTGCAGGTCATCGAAAAGAAGCAGTCCTTCACAGATTTCGGTCAGCTTGACAGCTTCAAACAGGTTGTGCTGAAAAAGGCGTGTAAGGCATTTTTTGAAACTGCTGACGAGGATACTCTTTCCGATTTTGACGCTTTCTGCAACAACAATAAATTCTGGCTTGACGATTATGCTCTTTTCACATCACTGAAAAAACACTTCCGCAATGTTATGTGGACTGAGTGGGACGACGACATCCGTCTGCGAAAGGCTGAGGCTGTGAAACGTTACTCCGATATGCTCGCCGAGGAAACAAGCTGCGTGAAATTTATCCAGTATAAATTTTTTGAGCAGTACAATGCACTGAAAAAATACGCAAATTCAAAGGGTATCAAGATTTATGGCGATATGCCGATTTACGTTTCAATGGACAGCTCCGATATATGGGCAAGTCCCGAACTGTTTATGCTTGACAAGGACAGACACCCAACAAAGGTTGCAGGCTGTCCTCCAGATGCTTTTTCCAAGACAGGTCAGCTTTGGGGCAACCCTCTTTACAACTGGGACTATATGGAGAAAACCGGCTACAAGTGGTGGATTTCCCGCGTTGAATATTCGGGCAGACTTTTCGACCTGACCCGTATTGACCATTTCAGAGGCTTTGAAAGCTTCTACGCAATTCCATACGGCAATGAAACCGCTGAAATCGGAGAATGGCTCCCAGGTCCGTCTATGAAGCTGTTCAAGGCAATCCGTGCCGAGCTTGGCAACGTTAATCTTGTTGCGGAGGATTTGGGCTTCCTTACTGCTGATGTTAAGAAAATGCTGAAAGAATCAGGCTTTCCGGGAATGAACGTACTGGAATTTGCCTTCGGAGGTGAAGATAGCAATTATCTCCCGCACAACTACGTAAGAAACAGCGTGGTTTACATCGGCACTCACGATAATGACACTGCAATCGGCTGGTACAATTCTTCCGATAAGGCAACACGCAAAAATGCGAAGAAATATATGGCACTGACACGAAAAGAGGGTGTAAACTGGGGCATGATAAGAACAGCTTACTCCAGTGTTTCCGACCTCGCTGTAATTCAGATGCAGGATTTTCTCGGCCTTGGTTCTGAAGCACGAATGAATATCCCCTCCACAATCGGCGGAGGCAACTGGGCATGGAGAATTGACGAAAAGGCACTTTCCGACAAGCTTGCGAAAAAAATTATGAAATACGCAAAACGCTATTTCCGTGCACCTGTAAAAAAGAAAGTAAAAGTTAAGCTTACAAAGAAAGCTGATGCAGCAAACACTGCTGAATAACAACAAAGGGTATCGAGTTTAAAAGCTCGATACCCTTTTTCAATTACTTTTCAATTTTATCGCAGTAAACAATACCAAGACCAACTGTACTCATATAGCATCTGCCATAAACGTTCATATCACCGCTTACGAACTCACCGTTGCCTGTGCCGCCGAACTGGTGGAGGTCATCGTTAATCTGCACCCATGTTGCGCCGTTATCCTCAGACATATACAGACCAGGCTTTTCAGCTTCCATTGGTGTACCCCAGATATAAATTACCAGTGGGTCACCGTCATTCTTAGCCTTGCCGAGACCAACAGCTTCACAATATTTGATTCCGTTTACATATTCGGAAGTTGCACCGTAATCCTTTGTTACAACAAGACCTGCACCGTTTGCAATGTAAACCGTACCCTCATTCTTAGGGTCAACGCAGAGTCTGCGGAAGCTTGGAGAAATTGTGGAGTTTCTCTTGAACGTCTTTCCACCGTCAGAGGAAGAATAAAATGCACTGTTTCCGCAACCGTAAACATAATCAGCATTGCTTGGGTCGCCGATAAGATATACGTTGCCGCCTACAATACCTGTAGACTCATTCCAGGTTGCACCCCAGTCCTCAGTCCAGTAAGCCTTCAGACCGTTTTCGGGGCTCCAGATAAGTCTGCTGCCGTCAGCTGTAAATGCAATCTTGCCCTTGAACATAGTCTTATTCGGGTCAGGGCAGTTGGTAATCTTATTCCATGTCTTACCTGCGTCGGTTGAATATGTGAGAGCCATATTACTTTCGTCACCACCGACCTTTGCCCAGTAATCTCTGTTCTGTGCAGCAATTGTGATGCTTGTGGTTGAACCAATCATATCCTGATGTCTTGTAGCAGGAACAGTAACGTCCTCATGCACATATCCATCGTAGTCATAAACTGCAGAAACAAGAGGATAATCCTCATAAGTAATGATATCGGAAGGAACAGTTTCCTCGATACCGTAGGAGTCAAAATAAAGCTTTGGTTTCTCGTCCCAGATATTATCGCAGGAGAAGATACCGTTACCAGAGTTCACCATAATTTTATTCGGGTCAAACTGGTCGATTGCGAGAGAACTGCACCAGTGAATTGCACAGCCTTCTACCCAAGGCATACCGTTTACGTCCATTTCCATATTATCGAGAACGTTTCTCCAGGTCTTACCACCGTCAGTTGAAGTGTAGAAAGCATCACCGAATGCGCCGTTTGACTGCTGCTTCCAAACGCCTGATGTTACAAGAACAAGCTTGTTTTCGTCCTCAGGATGAATTACAATATCGCCGTATGAGTCGCTTGTCGGAGAAATATTTTCAGCAGTACCATCTGTATTGTAACGGTAAAGCGCACCCTGATTACAGTTCCAAGGGCCTTCATTGTTTATGTAGGTAACATAAAGATTACCCTTGCTGTCCAGCTTCATACGCTGAACCATAAAATCTGTAATGCTGTTTTCGAGTTTTCCCCAGCTGGCACCTGCATCCTCGGAAACAAAGATATTGCCTGCCTCATCACCCGATGCTGAAACAGAAGCGTAAATCTTCTGAGTAACACCGTCCTTTGCTGTTGAAGGGTCGAAAAGGATACAGTTGATACCGTTCATATTTGCAGTTGAGGTAATAGGAAAATCAACAGTTTCCCAAGTGTATCCTCCGTCGGTGCTCTTAATCATACCGCCGGTGCGTCCGCCTGCAAAAATAATTTTACCGTTGTTCGGGTCAACAGCAATTCTTTCACCGTTGCCTCGTCCCATACCGTTACCGTGAACTTTGATTTTATCGGTTACATCAATAATTTCAACGTGCTCACCATAATCATCGGACTTGATAATACAAGTTTTGCCATTGCTGAAATATTCAGTACCAGCAAGGAGATAAACCTCGTTAGGTGCCTGAGGATTATAAGCAAGGCCATCGATGCCAAGAAGTCCTCTGTCTTCAGAGGTTACCCAATAGTTCATGGATTTCCACATACCTGTTTCAGCAGTACGGTAATAAGCACCGCCAACGTCGGTTCTTGTGTAGTAAACGTTTTCTTGCGGAGTTGAAAAAACACCTGTAATAAATCCGCCGCCGCCTGCGGAAACCTGACCGTAAGTCCAGTCAGTATTTACAAACACATCGCTTGCAACAGCTGTGTCACTTCCTGCATTTGCAGCAGTCGTTTCAGAAGCTGTATCTGTATTTTCCTTACAGCCTGTAAACACCGACAGACACATTGCCGCTGACATAGCCAAAGCTGCAAGCTTACTGATTTTTTTAGTCATAGCCATACTTCTCCTCATAAAAATATTCAAATAAATTATAAGACATTGTCAACCTGTTGTCAAGTAATTTACTGTTAATTTCCACAAAAGTTTTTTGTTTTAGCAGCGCAAAATACGTCAAAAGCACCTGCATTCTATTGTAATATCAGGATAAATATGGTATAATAAAAATATACCTTTATTGAAGGAGAGATTGTTATGACAAACACTGAGCTTCTTTCAATTGCTGACAAGGCGATGGAAAACGCTTATGCACCATATTCAAAATTCAAAGTGGGAGCTGCACTTCTGTGCAAGGACAGAACTGTTTTCACTGGCTGTAACATAGAAAATGCTACTTACGGAGCAACCAACTGCGCTGAACGCACCGCAATTTTCAAGGCTGTTTCCGAGGGGCAGCGTGACTTTGAAGCAATTGCAATCGTTTCATCAAGCGGTGATGAAACATTTCCCTGCGGAATTTGCCGTCAGGTTATGGCGGAATTTGCTCCTGAACTGAAAATTATTCTTCGCAGCAGCTCGGGAGAGGAAACTTGTTACAAATTAATGGAATTATTACCAAAAACTTTCACTTTATAAAAGCTGATTTTAACCGTTCTGTAATTGACTTTGAAGTAATAATGTTATATAATTACTTTGTATCTATTATTTACTTGTTATGGAAAAGAGGTTAAAATGCTGTATCGTTCTCCCTTTCTCTTGTTACCGCTTATACTTGCATCAGCTTTGTTATTGACAGGCTGTAAAACCGTCTCGGAAGAAACTCCTCCGATTATGACAAAAATCGAAGCTTCGGAAACCGAAACTACTGCAGGGGATGCTCTTTCCGCCGAAAGCATGTCGGAAACGGTCGGAAACGCAGGTGAAACGTTGGAAACTGCGATAGAAACAACGGAAACGAAAATCACTGAAACGAAACAGACAACGATTACAGAGAAATCGACGGAAACCTCTGCTGAGATTTCAGAAACAGAAGAAACTGAGGCAGAAATCACGAAAATTCCTTCGGAAACGACAATTTTCGAAACGGAAACAACCACTGTTCCTGCAACTACTACAGAAGAAACAACTACCACAACAGTGCTTACAATTCAGTCGGAAAGTCCTCCTGAAATTACGGTGCAGACCACTGCCGAAACGGAACAGACTGCCGCTTATTATGGCACAAACAGCTACAATGCTCTTAACTTCCGTGAGCAGAAGGGCTTCTGGATTACATATCTCGAATATGGTTCAATACTGAAAAACAAGTCGGAAAGCTCCTTCCGCAAATCAATCGGAAGCTACTTTGACAACATTTCCGATTTGGGCTTCAATACTGTTTATGTACAGGTAAGAGCCTTCGGTGACGCTTACTATGACTCGGATTTGTACCCCTCTGGCGAGCAGTTTGACGGCACAATCGGCACAAGCAACGATTTCGATGCTTTGCAGGTTATGATTGACTGTGCTCATAAGCGTGGTATGTCAATTCACGCATGGATTAACCCTATGCGCCTTATGTACACCTCTCAGCTGAAAAATATTGATGACAGCTACCAAATAAAGAAATGGTTCGACAGTGACAAATATAACGGAACCTATATTGTAAAATCAGGTGACCGCTGGTATCTTAACCCTGCCTACAGCGAGGTTACCGACCTTATCGCTTCCGGCATAACTGAAATTGCTGCAAATTACGATGTAGACGGTATTCAGATAGATGACTACTTCTACCCTACTACCGACTCGTCCTTCGACAAAAGCGCATACTCCGCTTCGGGAACGGATTTGTCCCTTTCTGACTGGAGAATTTCAAACGTGAACAAAATGGTGAAGAAGCTTTACAAAGCTGCCCATAATGCCAATTCTTCCATTGTTTTTGGAATTTCCCCTCAGGGCAGCGTAGACAACAATTACAATCAGCTTTACGCTGACGTTAAGACGTGGTGCAGAAACAGCGGCTACTGCGACTATATTCTCCCGCAGGTTTACTTCGGATTTGACAACGCTGCGCTTCCTTACGCAGACGTTATTTCACTATGGAGCAGTATGGTCAAGGCTGACGATGTGAAGCTTGTTATTGGTCTTGCGGCGTATAAAGTCGGCGCTGAGGATACTTACGCAGGCAAAAGCGGTAAGAATGAATGGCTGAACAACAATGACATTATCTCTCGTCAGATGGAGCTGGCGAAAACACTTGACAATTATGGCGGCGTGGCAATGTACAGATATGACTCTCTTTTCAATCCGTCATCGTCTGTTGCTGCGCAGGTCAATAAAGAAATAGAAAATATAGAAAAGTAAAGAACGCAAGAGAGAAAAGAAAGGAAAAGAGAATTGAAAAGAAAGAAATCAAGAATTCTCGGACTGATAACGGCGCTTGCCATGATGGCAGGCTTCTCCGCAGATATTTCGGCAATTTTCGGCAGCTTTACCGCTTACGCCGAGGAAGACCCGGGGCAGATTACTGTTATTGAACCTCAGCCCGAGATAAACAGGGACGAGGAGCTTTCGGATTTTGTGGAGCCTGAATTCACTCCGATGTACAGCTTTCCTGAAAATATGAGAGGCGTTTACGTTACCCCGACAGTGGATTTTGCTGCTTACGATGAGGAAGGTAATCTCCCTGCTGAGGAGCAAATCGCCGAGCAGGTTGACAAGATGCTGAATTCCGCTGAGGAAAACCGATTGAATTCACTTATTATCAACACAGATTTGAACGGTGAAGCTTTCTACAGCGCTGATATGAACGAAACCGTTGAGCGTCCGTTAATTGAGTATGTTATTGACAGTGCTAAGGAACGTGGTTTTTACGTTTATCTCAACTTCAGTATCAATCACGCTTTAGATGGGCTGAAAGAGTCTGAGCTTCAGGCTCGTATTGACCGCCTTGCAATTATCGTGCACAGCTTTACGGTGAAATATCCTGTTGACGGAATTATTCTTGACGGGTACTACTCCTCAAAGAACAATACCTCGCTGAATGACTATATGGAAAACGGCTCAGGTATCGGCTTTGAAAACTGGCTTATGGACAATGGTGCTTACGTTTTCAGTCTTACCGCAGATGCGATAAGACGCACAAATAACACCGTACCCGTAGGTATTGCTCTTAATGATGTATGGGCAAACTACACAACTGAGGAAAGCGGCTCCGAAACAGAGGTTGACTTTGAAGCACTTACTGACGGCTACGCTGATACGGTAGGCTACATAGAAAACGGATACGCTGATTTTATTATGCTCAAAGCGGAAGGCTCTATCTCCGACGATGAGCTTCCGTTCAACAAGATTGTCGAATGGTGGGATAATCACGCTGTAAATGCTGATATTCCTCTTTATGTGCACCACTTCAACGAACAGATTTGCACCGACGCTGAGGGCTGGGGCTCTCCTGACGAGCTTGTAAAGCAGGTTATTGCCGCAGCTGATTATAACTCCTACGGCGGCAGCGCTTTCAACTCTCTTGATGCACTGGAAGATAATGTAATGGAATCAACAGCAGTGCTCATGAAGCATTATGATGACAACATTGACATTGAAGGTCTTAACAGCGAACTGGAAATGACTCTGCCAAAGAAAACAACCTTCAAGACGGAAGAGCCTGAGGTTATTTTTGCAGGCTCCTTTGACCCGAACTTCCCTGTTTACTATCAAGGTGAGGAAATCGTACTCAACGAGGCGGGACGCTTCTACTTTACTGAGGAACTTGAAGTCGGCGTGAACACCTTCAAATTCCAGAGTAAGGCTAAGGTTATCACCTATAAAATTACAAGAACCGTAAAGGTTTTAAAGGACGTTGCACCTACTGACGAAACAATGCGTGTTGAGGAGCAGTCCACAATTGCACTTAATGCAATTGCATACCGAGGTTCAGATGTTACGGCAAAAATTAACGGCAAGAGTATTACTCTTACCGAGATTGAAAGCCAGCTTGATATTCTCGACCCGAACTCAAATTACACTATGTATGTTGGTTACTATACTGCGCCTCAGGGCAAACGCGGTGAGGATATTGACCTTGGCAACATCGAATTTTTCGGCACCTATGCCACAAAGACAGGCGACTTCAATGAAACACGGACTGGTGCGCACGTTATTGTAAACGCACTTGCAGAAATCGCCAATGACTACAGCGGAAATATTATCCGTGTGAATAATGACAATACAATGGTCTATGACTATAAGTCAACCAGTGCAAACCCTACTCCTGACTGCGCAAGACTTCCTGCGGGAACTCTTGACTATATTGTAAAAACCGTTACTTATGATGGCAAGGATTTCTATCTCACCAATTCGGGCAAGAGAATTCGTACAAATGCGGTTACAGTGCTGGACAATCAGCCTCTCGGCACTAACCCGATGAGCGTTGTTGCAGCAGGTAAAGACGGCACCGACACGGTTATCAAGCTGAAAACCGCAGTAAAGAGTCCATTCTCTATGTCCTTCAATAATCAATCCTACAGCAGCGGTGGAAACGGAAATCACTATGTATCCTCATTTAATGCTGACTCGGTTACAATTACCTTTGACTACATAACAAGTGTTTCGGCAGGAGACATTTCTTTCCCCGACAGTGCTGTATTCACAAAGGGAACATGGAACGTTTCCACAAGCGGTGAAATGACCAAAACAAGGCTCACTCTCCAGCTTCGTCAACAGGGTGTTTTCGGTGGAATTACTTCCACTTATGACAGCGAAGGTAACCTTGTGCTCCGTTTCAACGGTTGCCGAAACAGCGTAAGCGGTGCTACTATTGTAATTGACCCCGGACACGGCTACACAGGTGCTTCAACCTTTGACCCCGGTGCTGTTGGTCACATCAAGGAGCAGGAAGCTAACCTTGACATTGCAAAGTACGTTACCCAGATGCTGGAGAACGAAGGTGCAAATGTTATCCGACTAAAAACCGAAAGTCAGACTTATGTTACGGAGTATCGTGCCGCTGACTCAAGGCAGTATAACCCCGATATGTTTGTTTCAATCCACTGTAATTCGGCAGGAAAAACAGCAAAGGGCGGCGAGGCGTACTATTTTACACCATTCTCTCAGCCTCTTGCAAAGTATATTTCTGCAGAACTTGGCGAGGTACTTGCTGAGGTGCACGGCTCATCAGATGGAACAAACAGAGGTGAGAAATACAACTACTTCTTCGTAACTCAACAGCAGGATTTCCCGTCCGTGCTTGTTGAAACAGCCTTTGTTACAAACTATGACGAAGCTATGGCACTTGCAAATTCCAAGTATCAGCAAAAATTTGCAAGAGCAATTGTAAACGGCATCAAGCGTTATTTTACCCGCACGGATTATTCCTGCTACGGCGACGGTAATGCAAGCTGGACAAACACCGACGGCACATCAGGAGGAAATACTCCTATCACTGATAATTCAACTCCTGCGGAAACTCTTGACCCATCTGAAGTTGAAACTACCGACCCATGGGATGATATATGGGAAGACGAGTCTATTGTTACAACGGTTCCCGAAACTGATATCAATATTTTTGAGCAGGATACCGCTATAAATCCTGATGACCCGTATTATTGGTTCTATGACCAGTTAGGCAATGAATAAAACAAAACGGTACAAAGCGATTTGCTTTGTACCGTTTTTTATTGCATAAGAAAAAGGCCCGCATAAAACGAGCCTTCTGGCGGAGACGGCGAGATTCGAACTCGCGGGGGATCACTCCCTAACTGATTTCGAGTCAGCCCCGTTATGACCACTTCGATACGTCTCCACAACAAGAATTATTATAACACACTTGATAATTAATTGCAAGTGTTTTTCTTAATTATTCCTGTGCTTTTTCTTCAGGGACTGCCGCAAACTGGTTAACCTTTTCATCATACGCATAGCCCAGTTTTTCCATTGCAGCTGTTATTTCAGCACTGTCCGCGTCCATATCCTCACATAAATCCTCAAAGCTTTTGTAGCTGTCCCTCAGCTTCATATTCAGAACGCTTAAAAGCATATATGGGTCCTTTGGCAAAGTCATTTCATCTTCCTCCATTTTAGGTATTTTAATAATAATCACGTCACCGTCATTATCTTTTTCGGCAAGTGTGCCGCTATACCGTGCAACAAGCTGTGACAAATCCTTAAAAATACAGTATTCACGATACTCAATTTCAAGCAGGTCTAAATTGGTCATTATCGTCAGCAGGTACGGTCTTTCGCCATACACAATCGCCATATCGTGAAAATATCCGCCGTGCCAGCCGTATTTCCTAACCACCTCGGAATTCTCTGACCCATAAATCATAGCATTACGGCTATGAGTCATATGGTAGTGCAGATTTTCAGAGTAAGGATTTCCCTCCTGAATAAAGTCATGGATTGCTTTGGACAATATCAAAGCTGTTTCACCGCAAATCTGAGGCTGATTAAAAGCTTTTGAGTCATCGTCATGAGCAACACCAAGCGATTTTATGTACTCGGTATATCCTTCCTCAGGGAATTTCTTTCTCAGCATTGCAAAAGCTGAATTATCGCTTTCTTCAAGGCAGTATCCTATAAGCTCCTCTATTGTAAACTCTGTATCAGGCTCCATATCCTTCAGCACGCCTGTACCCTCACGCTTGAAATCCTCTGTATAAACCAGTTTTTCCTCCAAATCAGCCTTCCCAGCAAGAGCAAGTCTGTAAATATAAAGCATATACGGAGCCTTCATAACCGAAGCGGAAAAATAATGCTTATCGGGATTTATAAGCAGTGACAGACCTGTCTCAATATCATAATATGCCATTGAAATGTCATAGTAATCAAAATGCCGGTAGCTTTCAACAATTTCATTAAGTTCCTTATAAAACTCCGGCGGAAAATCATAAGTGTGAATGTTCTCTGTAACAGCATGTTCTGTTTCCGATGCGACAGACATTGTATCATCTGTTACCATTTCAACAGGAGCTTCCGTTTCAACTGTTGTAATCGCAGATGTAACCGCTGTTTCGAAAGCTGTTGTCACATTGGTATTTTCGTTCTGCTCCGAGTTCATATCAGAACAGGCTGTAAGCAGACACACCGAAATGAGTGCCGCTGAAAATTTTCTTATATTCATTTTGCACTCCCCTTTCGGACTAATAAAAGAATTATACCACAAAAATATTCACTTGTAAACTATATCTGTGCGTCGAGAGTAAGCCCATATGACGGTAAAAATTCCCTGATAAATTCCTCCGCTTCGGGCAGCTTCATAGCATGCACAGACTCCAGCGTGCTCTTTTCAGCAGCGGAAAAATCCATATTACCCATCTGTCGTTCTTCGAGGCACTTTATCAGAGCCGAAAGCTTGTCCGCAGCCTTCACAAGCTGCCAAAGTTCCTTCTCCTCCTCTGTTTTTCCCAGCAACGGACGATAATACTCCTGCAAATCATCAGGAAGATAGCTTATCATCTTATCCTTGGCAATTTCCTCCACACGGTCATACTCTGCCTTGATTTCCTTGTTGTAGTATTTTACAGGCGTAGGCAAATCACCCGTGATAATCTCCGTAACATCATGATACATAGCCAGCAATGCTGCTCTCTCAGGATTTACATTTCCTCCGAAGCGCACATTACGGTACAGCGCCAGCAGATGTGCAATAAAAGCTGTTTCAAGGCTGTGCTCACTGATATTTTCGGTAATCGTGTTGCGCATTAATCCCCAGCGGTTGATATATTTCATTCTTGAAATAATTGCAAAAAACTTTTTTTCTTCCATAAAACACCTCGAAAAAATTGTCCCTATCCGTCAGGACAGGGACGTTATTATTTTTAGAAGCCAACCATAGACTGAAGTGTCTTTTCAAGCTCCTGACGGTCTGTGCTGTATTCAAGCGCTGTTTCGTAGGAAATAAGCTCCTTTTTGTACAGCTTTGCAAGGCTGTCGTTGAGTGTACACATTCCCTTGGAAGTCTGAAGTGTGGAATCAATCTGAGGAATCTTATTGCCGCGGATAAGGTTCTTGATAGCATCTGTACCAAGCATAATTTCAAGAGCAGCAACTCTTGTTCCTGTTGTTGTAGGAACAAGATTCTGAGCGATAACACCCTGAATCATATTTGCAAGCTGAGCACGAACCTGTTCCTGTGCGTCAACAGGGCAAGCGTCAATAATACGGTCGATTGTCTGAGAAGCACTGGAAGTATGAAGTGTAGCAAGAACGAGGTGACCTGTTTCAGCAGCTGTCATAGCAAGAGAAATTGTTTCGTAGTCACGCATTTCACCTACGAGAATTACATCAGGGTCTTCACGGAGTGCGCTTCTGAGAGCGTAGCTGAAGGACTCAACATCTCTACCGATTTCACGCTGATGGATTGTAGCCTTAATCTGTGTATATCTGTACTCAACAGGGTCCTCAATAGTAATAATGTGACAAGGACGGCTGTTGTTAATCTGATTAATGATAGCAGAAAGAGTTGTTGACTTACCGGAACCTGTCGGACCTGTTACAAGGATAAGACCTCTTCTCTTCTGAGCAAGCTCGCCCAGTGAAGGAGGCATTTTAAGCTCTTCAAGAGTAGGAATTTTATCGTTAAGAAGTCTGATACAAGCTGCAAGTCTGCCGCTCTGACGGAACACATTTACACGCTGTCTTGCGCCGTTTGCAAGTTCAAAGCAGAAGTCAATATCATGACCCTCTGTCAGCAGTTTTTCCTGCTCAGCTGAAAGGATTGAACGGATAGTGCGGTTAACAACAACATCGGAAAGGTCACCGAACTTCACAAGCTCGCCATTGATACGTGCAACAGTAGGTGCACCAACAGTAAGGTGAATATCGGAAGCATTCATTTCTCTTGCCTGCATAATAAATTCTTCAAAGGTCATAACAATTTTCCTTTCTATGTAAAATTTACTTGATCTGGAACTGAATTCCGCTTGCAGAGAGGTAAACCTCGTTGGACATATTAGCAATACGCTGATTTACAGTACCGAGAATTTCTCTGAAAATCTGCTGTTCATGGTTATTCGGCATAACCGAGAAGCCTGTCTCAAGAGTAATTACAATCATACTTCCGTCTATAACCATAACCTGATCATAAAGTGCTGAAATATCCTCGATAATTTTTCTTTCAATTTCTTTTTTAAGCTCAACTGTCATTGCCTCACAATCGGGGCACATATCCTTAATAACTTTTGAAACATAAGCCGCAAGATTATCAAGAATTACAAACTTATGGTCAGTAACATAATCAGCAAGGTCAGTGTTTGCATTTGTCTTGATATCCCACTCAACGAAATTCTGCTTATTTCCGTATTCAATTCTTTGCATTGTATCATTGTCAACAGCGCCTGTCACACAAAGGTAAAGAACATAGTCACAGGCTGAAAAATAGGAAACAGCCCATCTGGTTTTTCCGCTTGCCGCACCGCCTGTAACCAACATAGTTTTTGCCATTCTGCACCATTCCTTTCAAGCTGTCATTAAACAGCAATTTTCAAAACATATTATACCATGTTTATTAACAATTGTAAATAGTTTTTTAAATGTTTTTTACTGTCTTATATAAATCCCCTGGGACTCGATATATTCCTCAAGCTCTTCCTTCGCATCCTCCGCCCAAAAGCTTTCATCAGGCATAAGGTTATGCTTGTCCCCGTTTGTCTGAGACAGAAACTTTTCTTCCTTTTCAGTCTTTTCCATATTTTCTCCTTTTCCGATCGTTACATTTCGGGCACCGCAATTGGCTGAATACTTGTCACAAGGTCATAAACAAAGAAAACCATAGCAATAATAATGCTCCATGAGGTAATCATAATCGGCAGGGTACGCTTCTTGTGGTGCTCCGTATACTCAGGGAGCTTCATTCGTCCCGAAGTAAGTTCAGGGACAAATGCAAACAGACCTATTAAAATAAACAGCGGAATATAGATAATATTTATAACATATGAAGCCGTTTCGCTGAAATACTCTACCACTGACGGAATTGAAGCAAAAGCATTGTTTGCAGCGTGGCAGATTATAGCAGGAATTAACGAACCTGTTCTCAGTGTTATAATTGCAAGCGGTATACCTATAATAAAGCCCAGCACGAACTGATAAGGATTGCCGTGCATAATTCCGAAAACAAACGCTGAAAAGAAAATTGCAAAGCGTCTGCTTACCTTTGCACAGCACCGCAGAACTACACCCCTGTAAATCAGTTCCTCGCCAATCGGTGCAAGAATTACTGACGAAATAACATCAATAAAGTATACCTTTGGGTCATGCTCATAGACTATGTTCACATTAGGAACTTCAAGTCCGACAGCATAAAATGCACTTGAAAGTGCTATTGTACAGAAAACCGAAAGCTGCTGAAGCATAAGCACAATCAGAATATATCTGAACACCTCGCTGCCCTGCATTTTTTCGGTACGGAAAAGCTCCTTCGGATTGTAGCGTGTAAAAAAGCAATAGCCTGCAAAAGTCAGTATTGAACATATCGCAGGAAAACAAGCACCAATTATAGCTTCTTTCCAGCCGATAATCGTCATTCCCTGTTCGTCATAAACAGGCTCAGGGCAGAATATTCCATAGCAAACCAGACAGCTTATGGTTGTAAGAATATACGCCGCAAGAAGCACGATTCCAACAATGTTGTAGTTTTTTCTTATCTTCTTTTTCTCCTCCCTGTCTGGTGTAAAATCCTGAGGGAAATACATCTGAGGAGGGGGTGTTGTGTAATTCATTGAAGCAGGTCTCCTTTATTATGTATCACATATATCTGATAACAGCAACGATGCGTCCGATGATTTCGCACTCATCAACGATAATCGGGTCCATTGTGTCGTTTTCAGGCTGAAGACGATAGTGGCCGTCCTCCTTATAGAATGTTTTTACTGTAGCCTCCTCGCCGTTTACCATAGCCGCAACAATCTCTCCGTTTCGTGCAGTTGAGCACTTTTCAACAACAACAATATCACCATCGAGAATTGCAGCATTAATCATACTTTCGCCGCGTACTTTGAGCGCAAACAGTTCGCCTGCGTAGCTCTTAGGCTCGTGGAAGTTGATATAGTCAGTAATATCTTCAACAGCAGTAATAGGCTGACCTGCAGTAATTGTACCCACAAGAGGAATTTTTGCAGCGCCCTTGCCCGCAAGCTTAATAGCACGGTTGCAGCCGTCAACCTTATCGAGATAGCCCTCAGCAACAAGAGTATTTACATATCTTGCAGCAGTTGAAGTCGAACGGATACTGAGCGCAGAACAGATTTCACGGATTGACGGAGCGTAACCCTCCTCAATTCTTCCCTTGACATACTCAAAAACTCTCTTTTCCTTTTCGTTCATTCCAATCTTCCTTCCTTAAAACTCATTTATTTTCCAACAGCTTTAAAATTCTTCTAGCAACCTTGTTCACGTCACCGCAGCCGAGTGTAACGATGAGGTCTCCCTCCTCAGCATTTTCAGCAACATACTGCGCAACAAGTTCAAAGTTTGAGTCATGTTCTTCTTCCTCAAAATAAATACTGCCCTCAATTTTTTCAGCAAGGGACTTTGTGTGGATACCAATTGTATTCTTTTCACGTCCGCCCATAATTGCCGCAAGCACAACCTTGTCTGCAATGGCAAGAGCCTCTGCAAAATCGTCCAGCAAAAGAGCTGTACGTGAAAATGTGAACGGCTGGTGCACCGCCCAAACCTTGTTATATCCAAGCTTGACAGCGGAATTCAGCGTAACTGCAATTTCAGCAGGATGATGTGCGTAGTCGTCAACAACTGTAATTCCGTTAACCTCACCATACTTTTCAAAGCGTCTGCCTGCACCACGGAAATTGAACAGTGCATTTTTAATATCACCGAATGGCACATCAACGCTTTCCGAAGCCGCAATCGCCGCAAGTGCATTCAGCACATTATGTCTGCCTGCAACATTGAGAGTAACCCTGCCAAGACACTCACCATTGCAGTAAGCGTCAAACTCCGTAACAAGACCCTTCAGCACGATGTTATCAGCAAAATAATTATTCTCTCTGTTAAAACCGAATGTAATGATTTCCTTGCCCTCGATACCTTCTACAGCCTTCATTGAATTTTCATCATCGCCGTTGATGATGATTGTTTTTGTAGTGTTTTCGCAGAATTTGCGGAACGATTTAATAATATTGTCAAGGTTCTTGAAGTAATCAAGGTGGTCCTCGTCAACATTAAGGATAACAGCTGTGTCAACTGCAAGATTAAGGAAATGGTCCTGAAATTCGCATGCCTCGCAAACCATAACCTCGCTCTTTCCCGCACGTCCGCTGCCGTGGATAATCGGAAGCTTTCCTCCGATAACAGCGCTGATATCAAGTCCCTTTTCCACGAGAATTTGTGTAATCATCGAGGTCACAGTTGTCTTTCCGTGAGTACCACTGACGCAGATTGCATTGCCGAATTCTTCAGTAATAAGTCCCAGCAGTTCACTTCTTTCCAGCACGGTAACTCCGCTTGCCTTTGCGGCGATAAGCTCAGGATTGTCAGGAAGGATTGCAGCTGTATGGACGATAAGGTCTGCTCCCTCTATATTTTCGGCACGCTGACCAAGATAAACGGGAATTCCCATCTCACGGACAGCCTGCAATGTTTCCGTTTCGTTATTATCGGAGCCTGTCAGATAATATCCCTTGCTGTGCATAATCTGAGCAAGGGGATACATGCCGCTTCCGCCGATACCTATAAAATGGATATGTTTGCTATTGTTAATAATTTCTTTATTCAAAAAATACACCCCGCAAATTTTTGTGTTGAAATTCGTTCAGAAAAATGTGTTATACTGTAAATTGTGATATATAATTTCCCAAAATTTTATTTTTCATAATGTATATTATTCCAAAATATGTTTAATAATATTCTTGTAAATATGTATCACATAAAAGCATTAACCAAGGAGGACGTTACTAATGAACATCACCGACATCAAAATCAGAAAAATTATTCCAGACGGCAGACTCCGTGCAGTAATCTCAATCACTATCGACAATATGCTCGCTGTACACGATATCAAGGTTGTACAGGGCGATGAGAGACTGTTTGTTGCAATGCCAAGCAGAAAGGACGAAAGCGGCATCTTCAGAGATATCGTACATCCGATTTCTCCTGACGCTCGTAAGCTTGTTGAAGACCAGATTCTTGACGCTTACACTCGTCACATTGAACAGATGCAGGCTGAAGCTGAAGCTGAAGAAGCAGGTCTTTAATCCGCATTTGTAATCGTTTCAGGTCATAATAGGAGAGATGATTTTATCAGCAGCCTCGGGGGAATTGAGGCTGCTGATTTTTTATTTACCGAGAATTCTTGCAGCCTTGAGAATTGCACACTGTGTCTTTGCATCGGGAAGCTCGTTGTTCATAACCATTTCAACAGCGTCCTCAAGCTTGATTTTTATAACATCAAGAAATTCGTCATCGTCCAAATCCTGATTTTCAAAGGTAAGACCTGTTGCAAGATACATATGGATTTTTTCGGTAAGATATGCAACGGACGGATAACATACTCCAAGGTATTCAAATTTTTCACACACCGCACCTGTTTCCTCACGAAGCTCACGAAGTCCTGCTTCACGGTGGTCCTCACCGATTTCAAGCTTACCTGCAGGGATTTCCGTAAGAGCCTCCTTGAAAGGATATCTGAACTGCTTAACCATAAGCACTTCACCGTTTTCATTAATGGGAACAACACACACTCCTCCTGGGTGTACAACCAATTCACGGTTTACGATTTCGCCGTTTTCAAGCTCAGCGGTATCCTTTTTGACCGTAATGATTTTCCCGTCAAAAATAAGTTCAGAAGTTACTGTTTTTTCAAAAAGATGCATAATAACTCTCCTCTGTGGAAAAATATGTAAAACTACACAACAAATGTTCTGTTTTAAAAATATTATATCACATGCAACCCCATTTAACAAGAGGGTTTCGGCATTTTTTTGAATTTTTTCTTGAAAATTTTTTTAAAGCTATTGTAAAGGCAGTTGAAAACATATATAATATAGTATGTATGATTTTAAATAAGTAATTTATGTAACGGAGGATTATTTTGGAAAATTCACAGATTTCGCTGAAATTCAGTCCAAAATCATTTTTGCTGAATAAAAGAATTTATATACTTGCATTTTTTGTTTCAATGCTGATACTGCTTATATCATATCTGATTTTCGGTATCTACCCTATAGGAGACGAATCGGTACTGGTGCTTGACCTTAACGGACAGTATGTTTACTATTTTGAAAACCTGCGTGACGCTTTCTGGGGCAACGGAAGCCTTCTCAACAGCTGGAGCCGTAACCTGACGGGTGAAATTATCGGCATGTACGCATACTACCTTGCAAGTCCGTTTACGCTGGTTGTAATGCTTCTGCCCCGTTCGATGATGACTACTTCACTGCTGATTATGCAGATGCTAAAGGTCGGAACGGCTGCCATAACATTCTGTTGGTATCTGCGCAATTCAAAAAAGACAGCGCCGTACACTGCTCTGATATTCGGTCTTATGTACAGCCTCATGGGATACATGATTGTTCAGCTTATGGACCCGATGTGGCTGGACGGACTCATCTACCTGCCCATTATCTGCCGTGGTATTGAAAAGCTCATCGACAAGGGCAGCTGGCTTCTTTTCATTATTCCTCTTGCGTTGATGTTCATTGCCAATTTCTATATTGGCTGGATGATTGCTATTTTCTGCTGTTTCTATTTTCTCGCATACTATTTCTTTATTTCAATGGAAACTACCCCTTTCCGCTTCAAGCATATGCTTCTTTCGGGTGTAAAATTCGCAAGCGGCGGCATCATTGCAGCTGCCTGTGCAGCTTGGCTGCTTATTCCGCTTTACTACAGTCTCAGCCTTGGCAAGTTTGAATTTTCCGAACCAAAATATGATTTCAAAACTCAGTTTGATTTTATTGACTTTTTCGTAAATCTCCTGCCGAATGTGTATGATACCTGCCGTCCTGAAGGCTCACCTGTTGTATACTGCGGCGTAATGACAATTCTGCTTGTTCCGCTGTTCTTTATGAACAACAACATCAGACTTCGTCAGAAAATCGGTTTTGGCGTTCTTGCACTCACTGTTGTTCTTTCAATGTATCTTTCAACCATTGACCTTGTATGGCACGGTTTTCAGGTACCGAACTGGCTGCCATACCGTTACTCTTTCACTGTAAGCTTCTTGCTGCTGATAATGGCTGCTCAGGCATTTGAACGAATTGAGGGAATTTCCTACAAGGAAATCGGAGGAGTATTCGTTGCTCTTGCCGCTTATGTATTCTATCTGGACAAGCACGACAGCGAACGTCTCGATATCATTGCGGCAGTCTGGTTCACGGTTGTTGTGGGAGCTGTTTATGCGTTACTGCTCTACGCTCATAAGAAATTCTACAAAATCAAGCCTATCCCGATTGCAATCGTTGCTTTTCTGATTATTGAGCTTACTGTTACATCAACCTACACGATGTACAAAATTGACAAAGATGTTGTTTACTCCAACTATGACTCATACAACAGATATATCACACTCGGACGAAATACGGTTGAAAAAATTTACGAAATGGACGACTCTCCTGTTTACCGTATTGAGAAGAATTTTCACCGTACTGTAAATGACCCTATGGCTTTCGGTTCATTCGGTCTTTCACATTCCAGCTCCACACTCAATGCTGCTCCTATACAGTTATTGCGTAATCTTGGTTTCTCTTATGGTGGACACTATATTAAATATAAAGGTGCAACATACATTACCGACTCCATTTTCGGAATAAAATATGTTATGGAAAAGGGCAAAGCTGTAACCGTTGATGAAAACGGCGACAAAACCGATACTCCTGATGTTGCTGAATCAAAGCACTATAATGATAATCTTGTTCTTGCAAATGGTGACAAAAAGGAAATCATGTACGTTTATGAAAACCCATATGCTCTCCCTGTCGGTTTTATGGCTGACAACGCTATAACTGAAATAGCTTTTGAGAACTGGTACAATCCTTTTGAAAATCAGAACGCACTTTTCTCTGCGCTTCTTTCAGACGAGGAACAGGAATTCTTCAAGGAAATTGAAATTGATGAAATTCTTCCCGAAAATGCAAAACCATCAACCTACGGCAGCCACACAAAATATGTGCCGAGAATTGAAGGCAGCAATTCACATATTGAATTTATTCTGACAGCACCTACTGAAGATATGATTTATATGTACTTCCCGTCCCAGTATGAAAGAGAGGTAAATCTCTGGCTCAACAAGGAATTTGTGGATTACTACTACGAAGGCGGAAAGATGTGTATTCAGCCGCTTGGTCACTTCAAAGAAGGTGACGAGCTTTCATTTATTACCACAATTACCGAGGACAACAACGAAGTGCTGTTCCGTGACAATTATTTCTACTACCTTGATGAGAAAATGTTTACAGCAGCAATTGATGAGCTGAAACAAAATCCGCTTGAAATTGAACACTTTGAAGAACATCACCTTAAAGGCACAATTACAGTTGACAAGGAAGGCGTTATGTTCACATCAATTGCTTGGGAGCCAGGCTGGACAGTTTATGTTGACGGCGAAAAGGTTGAACCTGTAAAGCTTGTTGACGCACTTATAGGTGTACCGCTGACGGAAGGCACTCACACAATTGAAATGAAGTTCTTCCCTGCGGGAATGAAGCTTGGTATTATTGTTTCGCTTGTGGGAATTATCACAGTAATTGTAATTGCTCTTTACGAGCGTAAAAACCGCACTATTATGCTTGACAGACTTTATGACATATAAAATTAAGGGTATCGAGTTTAGGGTGATGACCATATAGAAGTATTCAAAAACACTAATGGTTATTGTCTAAACGGTGGCTAATGAAACAAACAGAGCAGTATCGCTTAATGCGGTACTGCTCTTGCTTTTATATA
>JAFTWI010000106.1 GCA_017465345.1 Oscillospiraceae bacterium | reverse complement strand
TTTAATGTCCGACACGCTGATAGAAAATTCACGGAAGTGCATTGATGAAATGCTGAGGCTTGGAAAATGAGTAAAGCAATTATTGCTATGAGCGGCGGTGTGGATTCAAGCGTTGCCGCACACCTGATGAAAGAGCAGGGATATGATTGTATCGGAACAACAATGAAGCTGTTCCATAATGATGATATCGGCGTAATGCGTGAGCATACCTGCTGTTCACTTGACGACGTGGAGGACGCGAGAAGCGTTGCACGGAAGCTGGACATTCCATACTATGTGTTCAACTTTTCAGACCGTTTCCGCGAATGCGTAATGGACAAATTTGTTGCAGCTTATGAAAACGGGACTACGCCTAACCCCTGTATTGATTGCAACCGTTATCTGAAATTTGAAAAGCTGTTTCAGCGTGCAAAGGAGCTGAGATGTGAATATGTTGTTACGGGGCATTATGCACGGATTGAGTACGATACCGAGTCGGGAAAATTCCTTCTGAAAAAAGCTGCCGACGAAAATAAGGACCAAAGCTATATGCTTTATACAATGACTCAGGAGCAGCTTGCACATACGCTTTTTCCTCTGGGTTCAATTACAAAGCCTGAGGTGCGGAAAATTGCCGAGGAGAACGGCTTCTGCAATGCACACAAGCACGACAGTCAGGATATCTGCTTTGTGACAAGCGGCAGCTACACCGATTTTATCCGGCAGTACACGGGCAGAAGCTACCCCGAGGGGAAATTCGTTGACACCAATGGAAATATACTCGGAACACATAAGGGTATTATAAATTACACCGTCGGTCAGCGGCGCAATCTCGGCATATCCTTTGGGAAGCCTGTATATGTATGCAAAATCAATGCAGACAATAATACTGTTGTTCTTGGTGAAAAGCAGGAGCTGTATTCAAAAGAAGCTGAGGTAACCGAATTCAATTGGATATCGGGAATTGCTCCCGATAAGGAAATCCGCTGTAAAGTCAAGGTGCGTTACCGTCAGCAGGAGCAATGGGCAGTAGCTGTACCACTGGGAAACGGCAATGTGCGGCTTGTGTTTGACGAAGACCAGCGTGCCGTAACCCCTGGGCAAGCGGTTGTTTTATACGACGGAAATATCGTTCTCGGCGGAGGAATGATTTGCTAAGGATTGATTTCCTACTAATGTCGTGGTATAATGGGTAAGAGGTGATTTAAATGATGATTTCAACAAGAGGAAGATATGCACTGCGTGTACTGATTGATTTGGCTGAAAATAACAACGGAAAAAATATACCTATGAAGGATGTAGCTGAACGTCAAGAGATTTCCCTTAAATACCTTGAAAGAATACTGCCTGTTCTTGTGAAAAACGGACTTGTTGAGGGAGTTCACGGAAAAGGCGGAGGATATAAGCTTAATCGTTCTCCTGAAAAATACACGGTGGGTGAAATCTTAAGACTTACTGAGGGCAACCTTGCTCCCGTCGCTTGCCTTGGCTGTGAAGCGGAGCCGTGCCGAAAAAGCTCAACCTGCAAGACTATTTCTATGTGGAACGAATTTTATAGTATAACCAACCGTTATTTTGACGGAATAACCATCGCTGATTTGGTGAATGAAAATCAAAAATCAGAAGTTCAAGCCACAAACCGATAAGTATTTACAATCGAATATATATGGAAAACCCAGCCTCCTTGTTTCTTTCGGATGAGGAGGTTTTACTGTTTAAACTTATGGTAAAATTCTCTTAATATGTATACTTCAGGAATTTATTTTTGGTAATAATGGAAAAATCACTATCTACCTATTGACACGGTAGGCAATATATGTTATACTAATACCAACCTAACCAGTAGGTAACACAAAAAGAGGAGAATGATTATGAAAAAGTGTTTTTTATCAATGATGATAATGAAAATGTGTATGTACAGATGTTGTATGTACTCAATTAATCCTACTTGTTTATCTGGTGTAATCTCCGTCTTTAAGTCAAAGTATTGTGCCGCATATATTTAATGCGAAAGACTATTGCTTTATCCTCGGAGGCTTCTGTCGGAGTTCTCCGATTTTTTATTTCAGGAAGGTGAAAATTATGGTAAATTACTTCAAGAAATTCGTAAGAGCTAATTTCCGTTTCGGTCGAATGTGACGGCTCCGCCATAAACATTAATCTAAAATTCTTGAGGAGTACACAAATGAATTTATTTAAAAAAATTATCCCAATTCTGTCCGCGGTTCTTGCCATAGCGGTACAGATATTAGTTCCGAGGTCGTCCCTTCACCCCCAGTCAAAGCCTTATTTTACATATGTTCTGATTGGTATACTGGCAGTTTATCTTATTTTCTTCATAGCGTCATTCCGCAGTAAGAAGATAAGTGACAAACTGGTTTACAGAGGCTATTTTATAGGCGGCGTCATATTGTTTTTTAATATTCTGAACTTGCTTACAGCCAAGCTGGCTCTGCTCCCGATATTGTATTTTCCGTCACTTGACCGTGTGTTCGGCGTTATGGCAGAAGAGTACGATGTGCTGATAAAATGTATTCTTTACTCGCTTAGACTGCTGGGTTTGGGTATTTTCTTCGGCGCATTGATCGGAATTATAACGGGAATATGCCTTGGATTTTCAAAAAACTTTTCTTATTGGATAAGTCCTGTAATACGAATTCTCGGTCCGATTCCGTCAACAGCGTGGATTCCGTTGGTACTAATCAGCTTCCCTTCAGCAGTTTCCGCAAGTGCTTTCCTTGTGGGGCTGGCGGTATGGTTTCCGACAACGCTGATGACCAGCAGCGGCATTTCCAATATTCAGAATTCATATTTTGAAATTTCAGGCACTCTTGGTGCAGGTCATCTTTATCAGGTGTTTAAGGTGGGCATACCGGCAGCAATGCCAAATATGTTTCTCGGACTTTTTAACGGAATATGCTCTTCCTTTATCACGCTTGTTACAGCTGAAATGATTGGTGCAAAATACGGAATCGGCTGGTATATTAACTGGCAGAAGGAAATGCTTTCCTACGCAAATGTATACGCAGGACTTATTATTATCGCAGTGTTGTTTTCGGTGCTGATTACGCTGCTGTTCAGGGTGAGAGATAGGTTCCTGAACTGGCAGAAAGGAGTTATCAAATGGTAGGAGAAATTATTATCAACAATGCCGTGAAAAAGTTTACGTCCGCTGACGGCGACGAGGTTGTCGCACTGAACGGCATTAATCTTGATATAAAGCCCGGTGAGTTCGTATCGCTTATCGGACCGTCGGGCTGTGGCAAGTCCACACTTCTGCGGCTGATTGCAGGTCTGATTTTTCCAGACGGCGGAAGGCTTACTCTTGACGGAAAGGAAATAAAAAAGCCTGACTGCGAACGCGGCTTTATGTTTCAGAATCATACGCTTTTTCCGTGGCTTAACATCTATGACAATGTAGCGTTCGGACTGCGTGCCCGTAAAATTTATAAGGAAAAGAAGCATGACGTGGACGAATACATAGAGCTTGTGGGGCTTAAAGGCTTTGAACGCTCCTATCCCCATCAGCTGTCGGGCGGTATGTGCCAGCGTGCCTCTCTCGCAAGAGCTTTGGTCGGACATCCGAAGGTGCTACTGCTTGATGAGCCGTTAGGCGCTCTTGACGCTTTCACAAGAATGAACATTCAGGACGAAATTCTACGCATCCGTAAGGAGCATAACATGACCATGATTATGGTTACTCACGATGTTGATGAAGCAGTTTATCTTTCAGACCGTGTTGTAGTTATGTCTGCCCGTCCAGCTAAAATCGAAAAGGTTGTCAGCATTGAGCTTGCCCATCCAAGAGCAAGAAGCAATCCTGAATTTCTGAAATACCGTGCCGAAATTCTGAAGCTGCTCAACTATGGCGGTAAAATTACTGAGCTTGAATACTATTTATAAAGGAGAATTCAAAATGAAAAAGAAACCATTTGCATTTATTACATCAGCCGCACTTCTGCTTACTGTAATGAGCGGTTGTGCAAATCAGAAGGAGACCGATGAAGATGTTGTCAAAATCGGATATTCCACAAGCTTGTGCCACGCACCCATTCACGTTGCAATCGAAAACGGATATTTTGAAGAGGAGGGGCTGGATTACGAGGCAATCAATATCGGCGGCGTTATCACGGAGGCAATCGGCTCAGGCGAGGTTGACGCAGGCTTCGGACTTGTGGGAAAATTCATTCAGCCTCTTGAAAATGGTCTGCCGATGAAGATAACCTCAGGCATTCATACAGGCTGCACAAAGTTGGTAGTTCCCAACGATTCCGATATCAAAAGCGTTGAAGACCTTAAGGGCAAGAAAATCGGCACACCAAGCCTTGCAGATTCTCCGACACTGATTGCGAAGCGTTCACTTGCCGAAGCAGGAATCGGAGTTACGGCAGATAATATGGAGGTGGAATTTGTCGTCTATAGCAACAACGACCTGCCCATAGCTTTGCAGAACGGTGCAATTGACGCATTTGTCACACACGACCCTGTAGTTTCCATTGCCGAAAAGGAATATAATCTCCGTGTAATCATCAACACCACGACCGACGAAAAATATAAGGACGAATACTGCTGCATCAGCTTCGTAACAACCGACCTTGCCGAAAACCATCCTGATCTTGCTGCTAAATACACCAGAGCTGTTATGAAGGCAGCAAAGTGGATTGAGGAAAATCCTACGGAAACCGCACAGCTTCAGCTAGATAAAAACTATGTGACAGGCGATTTGGAGTTAAATGCAGCTATTCTCGACAGCTATAATTTTGCCCCATCGGTAAGCGGCGGTTATAATGCACTGCAACAGAGTGTAACCGAGCTCCAGGATATCGGTATCATCAGAGCCGATACTGATGCGGAGGCACTGATAGAGAATTCCTTTGCAAAATTCGACGATGTTGAAGATACATATTGATGAAAAGAGGATTGATTTTTATGGCTAACAAGAAATGTCTTACCTGCTCAGCTTGCAATAAATTCGGCTGCTTTAAAAATGAGGGGGAAAAATATCCCGAATTCTGCCTTACAAAAGCGCTTGACGAAAGCCTGCTGAACGAGAGCCTTGCGGTTTATGACAACGACGAAACGCTCGGCAATATCGCGCGTGTTTCTGCCGCTATCGAAGGCGAATTCTACGGACGTATGACTCGTGTTGAGGAAACCATCGAATTTATAAAGCGAATCGGTGCAAAAAAGGTCGGTATCGCAACCTGTGTAGGTCTTATTCCCGAAGCAAGGCTTTTTGCCAAGCTGCTTGACAAAGAAAAAATCAGCTACTACACCGTCGGCTGTAAAATCGGAGCCGTTGACAAGACACGAATCGGTATTCCTGAGGATAAAAAGCTCAATCACGGCTGCGGACACGAGTCAATGTGCAATCCTGTTCTTCAGGCGACAATCCTGAACGAGCAGAAAACTGATTTCAATGTTATGATTGGTCTTTGCGTGGGACACGACTCATTATTTCTGAAACACGTTGAAGCACCCACTACCGTACTGATTGTAAAGGACCGCGTGCTGGTTCATAACCCTGTCGCCGCACTGTACGGAAGCACGGGAATGTATTCAAGATTCAAATAACAATGGAGGATTACTATGAAGAATAAAGCGACTAATGCAGTTGTATATCTGTTTTTAGGCATTCTGCTTATGATTGGACCGTATACCCTGTTTCCTGTCTGTGATACTGCCGAAAAAATAATGAAATGCTTCTGGGCGACGAGAGCCGTAAATACCGTGGGCGGAATGATTGCTTTTTTCGGGATTGCTTTACTGTTGCTTAAAAACAAAAATTCCGTGATTACGGTAAATCTGTGCAGTGTGGTGGCAGGAACAGCGGCAATTCTGCTGCCGAGCGTTCTAATTGGCGGATGTGCAAAGGATACAATGCCGTGTCAGGCATTGACCTTCCCTGCCGTATACCTGATTTCCGCAGTGGTCATTTTATTCAGCGTCGGCAATCTTATATATTTGAAAAAGACAAAGAGAGGAACATAATATGCAAAGCAGATTCATACTGTGGGAAATTGCATTTAAAAATGTAAAAAGCAGATTATACCGTAGCGGACTCATAGCGTTGTTTGTGTTCGTGTTATCTGCGGCACTCTTTACCTGTACGGCTCTGCTCAGCAATATGAACCGTGGGCTTGAAAGTACCTCTGCAAGGCTTGGCGCTGATATCGTTGTTGTCCCCAAGGAATATTTCAGCACCATAGAAAATGCATTGTTCACGGGAAAGCCCTGTACTGTTTATTTTGACAGAAAATGGGCGGAGATTCTCGGAGAAACAGAAGGAATAGAAGCCGCCTCCTCACAGCTTTTTCTTGCAACGCTTAATTCCGAATGCTGTGAATCGGAATCACAGCTTATTGCCTTTGATGAAGATAATGATTTTGTTATCCGACCGTGGCTACGTGCCGAAACAACGCTGTCTGCAAATCAAGCTGCTGTCGGCTGTGACATCGGGCTTGAAAAGGGTGAAACGGTTACATACTACGGTGCTGAATTCACGGTTGCCGAGGTTCTGGACAAAAGCGGAATGGGTTATGATGATTCGGTGTTTATCAGCTATGACGGAGCCAAGCGGATAATCAGTTCTGAAAGTGCAAAGAACTTCCTTGCGGTTCAGAATAACGATTTTATTTCGATGGTAAATCTGAAGGTAAGGGACGGATACGACGCTGAAACGGTAAGCAATACTATCGCAAAACAATACGACGATATCGCTGTTTACACCTCTGGTAAGCTTCTTGCAAATGCTGAAAAAAGCATACAGAGCTTTACGGGATACAGCATGGTGCTACTGGCGGTATTGATCGTTCTCAGTACTATCTCGATTATGAGTATATTTTCTATCACCGTCAATGAAAGAAAACGCGAGTTCGGTATATTTCTTCTGTTCGGTACACAGAAAAATCAGCTGATACGAATTATTATGCTTGAAGCAATTTTCATCATTGTTGTCGGTACAGTGGCAGGAATTCTTCTGTCGGGAATATGCCTGTTTTTGTTCCGCAATATTATCGCACTGCGTTTACAGCTTCCGTATCTGCAAGCAGGTATCGGAGAAATGCTGTCCGCTGTTTTGAAATGTACTGTAATAACATTTGCCGCGGGAATTGCCGCAACGATCTATTCAGTTGTGAAGCTCACAAGAAGTAGCGGTGCCGATTTGCTTGAGGAGGGAGAATAATGCTGCTTGAGGTACAGAATGTTTCAAAAAAATACTCCCATGGCAGCAATGCTTTTTATGCTGTGAATAATGTCAGCTTGTCTGTGGAGGCAGGTGAATTTGCCGCAGTCAGCGGTTATTCGGGCAGCGGAAAAAGCACATTGTT
>JAFTWI010000105.1 GCA_017465345.1 Oscillospiraceae bacterium | reverse complement strand
CTGCCCTTTATCCTGAACGAACTTGTTATCGTAGATTGGTTCAGATATGCGTCCGCAAGCTCCGCAGGGATTTTGGTATTGAAGGCACTCTGAAATTTTGCCAGCTCCTCTTTGCTGTAATTCACAGGAGAGGTAACTGCCTCCTCCATAATACTGCGATAACGGTGCTGATGATTACCCGAGGTATTCCACTGTCTGACAGCGCCCAGATGAGGATATGTGGCAATATGCGTTCGTGCCGCAACCAACTGCATCTCTGCACTTGCCTTTCCGTTTGTAGGATTATAATTATACGAATAGGTGTGGTGACAATGATGACCTCTTGCAGGAGGAATTTGAAAATTTCTCAGCAAATTACGTCTGTCCGCAGAACGTGAACCGCTCATTGTAAGATTCATTGAATAATTAGTCAAATTTGAGAAATCAGGCGAATGCGCCATTGAGCCGCCAAGACCTGTTGCTATATCAATTATTGGATTTTGATACGGTGTCGATGATGTTAAATTGTTATTCGTTGAGCATTTCCTTTCTGTGCTGGAGAAGTAGTTCCTTGCACTTCTTTACAAAATCAATTATTGTTACATATTCGCCGCTGCCCGACTTTGAAGCGTCGTCCAACGCAATACTGTTATCAGCAGGTGTAGCCTCAATGTAATACCCAATCACCTGGGGATCAGTAAAACGGATTGTGGTGCTGTTGCCTTTGCTTGAAACATGAGCACTGCTTGAAGAGCTTGAGCTTGACGAGGATTTGCTGCCACTGAAGAACAGGAAACCACCGCCTTTTGAAGCGTGCTGTTCCATAGCCATAGCTGTTTCGTTTGACACAGCACTTTCTGTTGTGAGCTTTATGGTAACATCTCTCGCTACCACAAAGGCTGTGGGAAAGCATGGAAATACGCAGTCAGCCATTTTTTCAAGCCTGTTATCGTCAAATTCTGCTTTTGAAACATTATTGGGCGCAATTTTCTGCGATGTAACATTATACATATCGCGCGTCAACATAAATAACCCCGGATTAAACCAGTCGCGTTCTATAGCTACTTTTGCAACAGACATTCCTATTTCAATTGTGCATTTATCCGAAGCAGTATAGCTGTTGAAGGCACTCTCGCTCTGACTGCTACTTGCACTTGCACCGCAGAAGAAAAAGTTTACGCCGCTGGTAGACGAAGAAGCCGCCGCGGACTTGCTTGTACTGTTATTCATAGTGCTTGCTGTTTCCTGAATAACTATCTGTGTAAATCCCTTGGGGACCTTATTGGGTGCAACGTTTTCGTTGGGCATCAGCGAGGGTGTGGGATCGTCATTTTTAACACTGTTATTTCCGCCGGACAATGCGGAGGAAAGCTTTATTTTGTTGCTAAGATTTGAGATTTCCAGATCAAGCTGTTCAATCTGAGTACGAATAGGAGCAAGAATTTCTTTAAAGGACCGCAAATTTTTACTCTCAATGTAAGCCATCTGTGCATCGGACAGCTGTTGAGAAGCATCAACATAGTTACGCTGTGCAGTAGAAGTGTCGCTTATTGCTTTATTAAGATCGTCTATTAAATCCTTATTATCGGGAGTAAGAGTGCCTGTTTTTGAAATCAGCCTATTAAGAATTGTTACTGTAATGCCTCCTACACCCAGTACCGAAGCGATATCCAGCGCCGCATGAAGCACAGCGGAAACGCCCTGACCATATTTGCCGACAAGATCGCTTTCGGCTGTATTAAGAGCTGATTTTGCCTCCTCAACAGCAACTTTCTTTGCATTTATCTCCTTATCATCGGGAATTGCTCCGGCAATTGAGTTTGCCTGTGCCACAAGATTAATTCTCTGACTTGACAGAAGATACATCTGCTCCGACAATACCTCAGGCGATTCCAGTAAATCAATACCTGTAAAGGAATTGTCCAGCAGCTCAAACCAGTTCTCAGGAGAGAATGTAACGGGATATATGTAGCCGCCGTTGGGATTTGATTTTCTTACATTCTGGAGAACCTCTCTTGCTTCCTCCAGCTCAGCTCCCGAACCGCTGTCCAGAATTCCCTCGATTATTTTCATATCGTTGGGAGAAAATACGGCAAGTATCTTGCTGTACTGTTCGTTTAAGCCCTCAAGATAGCCCTCTGCAACAGTCTGATACCATGTAAGATATTCGTTTTGTTGCGAAGCATTGTCCTCTGCACTGCCACTATTGTATTTTCTGGCAAGCTCTGCTTTCTTATCTGTCTGAAGCTTGGACCATTCCATTTTCAACTTTACCCAGTCATCATAAAGACGGAAAAACACCTGCTGTAAGGTAAGATTATTCTCCATTCCGTTTCCGAAATCATAAGGATATGGCGTCATGAGCATACTTCGGAGACTGCTTTTCGCATCCTGAATTTTTGCATTCAGCTTCGGCGTAAGCATATCAAGCGATGTGGAGTACTGTTGTGCAAGAGAGCGCCCATTATCCGCACCTGTGATATGGCAGGGGTCGAACAGCTTGTTTGCAAGACGGGACTCGTTCGCCTCAACAGCAGGCGGCTTCGGCTGATTGTTCTGATAATCGTAGCTGTAGGTGTGGGGAGAAAGTATCGTTCCCGGGAAGGTCATACAGAAATACTGGTTTGCATTATCTCCGCCCAGCACCTCGTTGACTTTATCATACATAACATCAACAAGTGAGTGTTCGTCATCTCTG
>JAFTWI010000104.1 GCA_017465345.1 Oscillospiraceae bacterium | reverse complement strand
TTGAAGATAAGTAATTGAGAAAGGAACTGATTTTATGAAGAAATCAAATGTTGTTGCAATCGTACTCGCTTCCGTTGCCGCTGCGGCAGGAATAGCGGCGCTGGTAATTGCTATCGTTTCATTGGTAAAAAGCTGCGGAGTAAAAAAAAATCTCCAAGGCTGAATATAACTACTACGGACTTCCCGATATTGATGAAGAGGAAAACCTCGGCAGCGATACTTTGGCGTTCTGATAGTCGACTTTTTGAAAGGATTGATTTTTTAAATGGCAAAAAACGAAAATGTAATTGACGCAAATGCAGGTGCAGTAAAGAAAATCGTAACCACTGTCATTGTTGTGGTTGTGCTTCTCATTGTTGCACTCAACTCATTTACTACCGTTCAGGCAGGTCATACCGGCGTTGTTACAACCTTCGGAAAGGTTTCCGAAAAGGTTCTTGCAGAAGGTCTCCACTTCAAAATTCCGTTTGTGCAGGATATAATCCTTGTTGACAACCGTGTTCAGAAGGCTGAGTCCGCTTGCTCTGCCGCTTCAAAGGACTTGCAGACAGTAACCTCCACAATTGCGGTAAACTATAAGGTTCTCAACTCCTACTCCGCAAGCGTTTTCAAGAACATCGGTCTTGACTACGAGGCAAAGATTATCACACCTGCAATTCAGGAGTGCGTTAAGGCTGTTACAGCTAAGTTTACTGCGGAAGAGCTTATCACAAACCGCCAGTCAATCGGTGACCAGATGATGGAGCTTCTCAAGCAGAAGGTAAGCGAATATGGTATTGAAATTCAGATTTTCAATATTACAGCTTTTGATTTCACAGCTGAATACAACGCTGCTATCGAAGCAAAGCAGACAGCTCAGCAGAACGCTCTCAAGGCTGAACAGGACCTTCAGAGAATCAAGGTTGAGGCTGAACAGAAGATTGCTCAGGCTGAAGCTGAGGCTGAGGCTTACAGACTCAAATCCGAGCAGATTACTCCTGAAATTCTCATCAGCAACTACATAGAAAAGTGGGACGGCAAGCTCCCTACAGTAGTTTCGGGTGACGGCGGAACAATGATGCTTGACCTTTCAAAGCTTCTTGAAGAAGCTAAGGCAACAGGTTACTCCGCACCACAGAACAACACTCCTGCTGCAACAGTTACAACAGAAACAGCTGAATAAAAAATTACAGGTTCGGGCGTTAGTTCCCGAACCTGTTTTTGTTTAATAAAAAAGCTCACAGTCTCAGAGAGATTGTGAGTTTTGATGGTCGAGGTGACGGGATTCGAACCCACGGCCTCTTCGTCCCGAACGAAGCGCTCTACCAAACTGAGCCACACCTCGATATGCAATTTCAACGGTTAATATTATAGCACACAAAAGCTGATTTGTAAAGTGGTTTTTGAAAATTTTGCCGTGTTGGTTTGGAGTGAAATTTGTTGACAAGAACACCTTCGTGGGCTTTTTCTTTTGCCTGTAATTGTCCAACCTCTCCTCTGCATAAACTTGCAGAAAGGAGTGATTTTGTATGGGCAACGGTCACGGCGGTGACTTTATTATTGAGAGGGGCGGCGAAAAGGTTATTGCGCTTGCGGGCAACCCCAACGTAGGCAAATCCACGGTTTTCAATGCTCTTACGGGTATGAAGCAGCACACGGGCAACTGGACGGGCAAGACGGTACAGAATGCGCAGGGACGCTGTTCACGGGGCGGCGTTGACTACGTTATTGTTGATATCCCCGGGACGTACTCCCTTATTCCTCATTCCGCTGAGGAGGAAGCGGCGCGGGACTTCATCTGCTTTGGCAGTCCCGATGCGGTTGCGGTGGTTTGCGATGCGACCTGTCTTGAGCGCAATCTCAATCTTGCTTTGCAGATTATTGAGGTTACGCCGAAGGTGGTGCTTTGCGTCAACCTTATGGACGAGGCTGAGAAAAAGAAGATACGCATTGACACGGCTAAGCTGTCCGAAATGCTTGGAACACCTGTCTGTACGGCTTCCGCACGTGATGGTAAAGGCATTGAACAGCTTATGGAGTTGCTTCCCGAAGCTATGGAAAAACAGCGTGCCAAAAAGCCTTGTGTGATGTACCCTGATGAGATTGAGAAGGCTTTGGGCAAGGTTACACCAATACTGGAAAAGCTGTCGGGAGGGACACTCCCCTGCCGCTGGCTTGCGTTGAAGCTGCTGGAAAACAACGAGTCGGACGCTTCACAGCTGGCACTTTTTATGGGCAGGGAGATTGCTGAAAATGACGAACTGATTGATGCAGTTTCGGCGGCACGTATTTTTCTTGCGGGGCACGGCATCAACGAGGAAAAGCTGTCCGATACTGTGACGGCGGCTTATGTGCGGCGTGGGGAAGAAATTGCTGAAAAGTGCGTAACCTTTGAGAAGGAAAATTACTATGAACGTGACAGGAGGATTGACAAGGTACTGACTCACAGAATCTGGGGCGTGCCGATTATGGTTTTGCTTCTGCTGGGGATTTTCTGGGTCACGGTTGAAGGGGCGAATTACCCGTCGGCACTGTTGTCGAAAGGCTTGTTTGCACTTGGCGACAAGCTTTCGGAGGGGCTTGTTTTTATTGGTGCACCCGAATGGCTTAGGAGTATGCTTATTGACGGGGTATACTGTGTGCTTGCGTGGGTTGTGTCGGTAATGCTGCCGCCGATGGCAATTTTCTTTCCGCTTTTCACGCTGTTAGAGGACGTGGGCTATCTGCCACGAATTGCTTTCAATCTTGACAAGGGGTTCAAGTGCGCAGGCACATGCGGAAAACAGGCACTGACTATGGCAATGGGGTTTGGGTGCAACGCTGTCGGGGTGACAGGGTGCAGAATTATCGACTCACCGAGGGAAAGGCTTATCGCAATTCTGACAAACGCGTTTGTACCCTGCAATGGTAGATTTCCAACGCTTATTGCGATAATAACGATGTTTCTTGCAGCAGGCGGAGGACTTCTCCAAAGCTTTACAGGAGTTGCAATTCTCACTGGGGTAATCGTGCTTGGTGTGCTTCTGACATTTGCGGTATCAAAGCTTCTTTCGGTAACACTGTTAAAGGGTATACCCTCGTCGTTCACACTTGAACTTCCCCCATACCGCAGACCTCAGATTGGCAAGGTTATTGTGCGGTCAGTTCTCGACAGGACAATTTTCGTGCTGGGGCGTGCGGTTGCTGTTGCCGCACCTGCGGGGCTTGTGATATGGATTTTGGGCACGGTGCAAATCGGCAACACGTCATTGCTTATGCAC
>JAFTWI010000103.1 GCA_017465345.1 Oscillospiraceae bacterium | reverse complement strand
CTTTACTCTGAGCTTTACCGATTACGGTATTCCAGCGGCACTTGCGGGAAATGTTGACCTGCTTGCAACACGGCTTTACAACGAAATGCTGGGAAGCCTGCCCGATTTCAACACAGGTTCGGCGGTTTCGATTATAATGCTTTTGCCCTCGGTTGCAAGTATTATCCTTATATCCGTGCTAAATAAATACAATATCCGATACAACAAAATCTCGGTTATCGAGCTTACGAAAAACCGTGTGAGGGATATTGCTTTCGGTATGCTTTCAGCGGTAATAATACTCTGCGTCCTGTCAGTATTTGCAGTAATTTTCCTTGTTCCCTTTGTGGAGCAGTGGCCTTACCGAATGAATTTTACAACAGAGCATATCACCGACATTTTCTCGGACAGCTCACTTATGAGTGTATATAAAAACTCACTGCTTGTTGCACTTGCAACTGCAAGTTTAGGCACGCTTATCGTGTACGGCACAGCACTTGTTTCCGCAAGACGAGGCGAGCACCGTCACTACGGAAAGCTTCCTGACACCGTTTCGCTTATAACAAATACAATTCCCGGTATGGTACTTGGTGTTGCGTATCTGCTGAGCTTCAAGGGAACATTTCTGCACAACACCTTTGCAATACTCGTTATCTGTAACATCGTCCACTATTTTTCGTCGCCGTATCTTATGATGAAAAGCAGTCTTGAAAAGCTTAATGCAAGCTGGGAAACTACCGCAAGGCTTATGGGTGACATCTGGCTTAAAACGGTAGTGAGAATTATTACACCAAATGCTGTTTCAACACTTCTGGAGGTGTTCAGCTATTTCTTTGTGAATGCAATGGTAACCGTCAGTGCCGTTATCTTCCTTGCAAGCACAAAAACAATGATTATCACCGCAAAAATCAAGGAGCTTCAGCACTTTGCAAACTTTAATGAGATATTCGTGCTGTCCGTCCTGATTTTAATAACAAATTTAATTGTAAAGGGTCTTGTAAGACTTTTTGCGGCAATCCGAAACAAGAAAGGAAAATCAAAATGAAATTAAAAAGAACATTAAGTGCAATTCTCTGTGCCGCTGTGGCACTTACCGTCTGTGTAAATCTTACAGGCTGTTCGTCATATGAAAACAAACAGGTTATTATCTACTCCAACGCTGACGATGAAGCGGTTGAGTCAATGAAAAAGACGCTTGACGCTAACGGCTATGAGGGCAAATATATATTCCAGAGCTTCGGTACATCTGAGCTTGGCGGAAAAATGCTTGCCGAGGGTAAGGATATTGAAGCAGACGTAATCACAATGAGCAGCTACTATATTGAAAGTGCTCAGGCTGAATACAAGATGTTTGAAAGCCTTGATTTTGATGTGAATACAACTGACAGCTACCCCGAATATTATGCTCCGTTCCTTGCAAATCAGGGTGCAATACTTGTAAATACAGATGTGCTTGCAGAAAATAATCTTGCTGTCCCTACATCTGTAAAGGACCTGGCAAATCCCGAATATGCAGGTCAGATCTCCGTTATTGATATTCAGGGCTCCTCAACAGCGTGGCTTATGATACAGTCTCTTATCAGCGAATACGGCGAGGACGGTACAAAGGAAATCCTCACAGGTATGTATAAGAACGCAGGCGCACACATTGAGCAGTCAGGTTCAGGTCCTATCAAAAAGGTTCGTGCAGGCGAAGTTGCAATCGGCTTTGGTTTAAGACATCAGGCTGTTGCCGACAAGGCAGATGGACTTCCTGTTGACTTTGTTGACCCGACAGAGGGCAACTTTACTCTCACAGAGTCCCTTGCAGTTGTTGACAAGGGCGAGGACACAAACTCTCTTGCAATGGAAATGGTGCAGTGCATTATCGAAAACGGCAGAGCCGACCTTATGACATATTACCCTGTACCTCTTTACGAGGGTGAAACCGCTGACAGCAATGCAATTTCCGCAAACTCCAAGACCTTCCCCGAGGCTCTCACGGTTGAGCTTCTTGAAAAGCACAGAAATCTCTCTGAAGAATGTAAGTAAACGAAAGGAATAATGAATTATGATAAACTATAAATTACTCACTCCCGGACCTCTCACAACAACGGAAACTGTAAAAAAGGAAATGCTTGTTGACCATTGTACCTGGGACAATGACTACAAGCAGATTACACAGCATATCAGAAAAGAACTGCTCCGTATCGGACACGCTTCCGAGGAAAATTACACCACCGTTCTTATGCAGGGCAGCGGAACATTCGGCGTTGAGTCGGTGCTCACCTCTTCTGTCGGCAGAAAGGGAAAGCTGCTTATTGCCGCAAACGGTGCATACGGCGAGCGTATGGAGGATATTGCAAAGCACGCAGGTCTTGACTATAAAATCCTGAATTTCAAATATAATGAAACTCCCGACGCTGAAATTATTTCAAAGGAGCTTGAAAGCGACCCTGCTATTACTCACGTTTCAATGGTACACTGTGAAACAACCTCGGGTATCCTTAACAATATCGAGGCTGTTGCAAAGACAGTAAAGGCTCTCGGCAAAGTATTCATTGTTGACGCAATGTCAAGCTTCGGCGGTATTGATATTGAAATTGAAAAGCTTGGTATCGACTATATCATCAGCTCAGCAAACAAATGTATACAGGGCGTTCCGGGTTTCTCCTTCATCATCTGCCGCAGAAGCGAACTTGCAAAGTGCGAAGGCAATGCAGTTAGCCTTTCCCTTGACCTCTATGACCAATGGAAGGGGATGGAAAAGGACGGCAAGTGGCGTTTTACATCTCCTACCCATGTTGTACTTGCTTTTGCAAAAGCACTTGAGGAGCTTGAAGCAGAGGGCGGCGTTAAGGCGAGATTTGCTCGTTACTCCGAAAATAACCGTCTGCTTATCGAGAAGATGACAGCACTTGGTTTCCGTACATATCTTAACAGCAATCAGAGTCCGATTATCACAACATTCCTTTATCCTGATACAGAGGATTTCACCTTTGAAAAGATGTATAATTTCATCAAGGAGCGTGGATATGCGATTTACCCCGGAAAAGTTACCGACGCAGATGTGTTCCGTATCGGAAATATCGGTGAAATTTACATAGAGGATATTGAAAAGCTTTGCGGCATATTTGAAGAATTTTTCCGTGATGAGGTGCAGATATGAAAAAGATTGAAGCAGTAATTTTTGACTGGGCTGGAACAACCGTTGACTACGGCTCTTTTGCTCCTGTGCAGGCATTTATTGAGGCATTCGGGGAGTTCGGAATTATTCCGACAGTTGCGGAAGTGCGTGAACCTATGGGTATGCTCAAATGGGACCATATCCACACAATGATGAAAATGCCCCGCATTACTGAGGAATGGAAAAAGGCACACGGCAGAATGTGGGATAAGGCAGATGTTGACGCTATTTATGAAAAAAGCGAGAAGGCAATTTTCGGTATTCTTGATAAGTTCAGCACCCCTAAGCCGTTTGTTCCCGAAACGATTTTCGAGCTTAAAAAGCGTGGCATAAAAAT
>JAFTWI010000102.1 GCA_017465345.1 Oscillospiraceae bacterium | reverse complement strand
CATACAGCGCCCTTTTCTGTCTTACCCATCTTCTTGCCCTCGGAGTTGAGGAGAAGTGTGATTGTCATAGCGTGAGCATCCTTGCCCAGCTTCTTTCTGATAAGCTCAGTACCGCCGAGCATATTTGCCCACTGGTCGTCGCCGCCGAACTGCATATTACAGCCGTACTTCTGGAAAAGCATGTAGAAGTCGTAGCTCTGCATGATCATGTAGTTGAATTCAAGGAAGGTAAGTCCTCTTTCCATTCTCTGCTTGTAGCACTCGAATGTGAGCATCTTGTTTACAGAGAAGCAAGCGCCAACCTCACGGAGCACGTCAACATAGTTAAGGTTGAGGAGCCAGTCAGCGTTGTTTACCATAATAGCCTTGCCCTCGGAGAAGTCGATGAAGCGGCTCATTTGCTTCTTAAAGCATTCAATGTTGTGGTCGATATCTTCCTTTGTAAGCATCTTTCTCATATCGGACTTACCGGATGGGTCACCAATCATACCTGTACCGCCGCCGAGAAGCGCGATAGGCTTATTGCCAGCCATCTGGAGACGCTTCATAAGGCAGAGTGCCATGAAGTGACCAACGTGAAGGCTGTCAGCAGTAGGGTCAAAGCCGATGTAGAATGTAGCCTTGCCCTCGTTAATCATTTTCTTGATTTCTTCCTCGTCTGTTACCTGTGCGATAAGACCGCGGGCAACGAGTTCTTCGTAAAGTGTCATAGTTATTACTCCTTTATATAAATTTAATTTTTAACAGGTTTGTTACTTTTCATAAACGATGAAATCAAAAGCTGATTTCACGGATACCACCGCCTTTCAAGGTAATTATATCAATTTTCACCAAATGCAATCCATTCAACTTCGTCAAATCCATTTTCAATCAGTACAGCATTGCACATTCCCACGTGACACATAATATGTCTTATCTGTGCCGCAATCACGCTTAAATATGTAAATTCGTTATCTGCCCACGTCTTGCTGTTAAGCATTTCGTCAGTAATTTTACTCCAAAAGCTTTCCAGCTGCTTGTCAAGACAATCAAGGCACTCGTTCATTTCCGCTTTTGTCATAAAATCGTCAATGCCAACGCACCAATCATCATTAATGATTTTGTCACGAAGCCTTTCGGGCAATGGCAGTTCCCACGAAAACTTCTTTTCATAATCCTCACGAAGCCAGAAGAAACTTCCGCAAATGGTGTGAACAACCTGATTCCACACAGGCAAGTCGTGATTTTCAGCCTTCCACAAATTATCGGGACAAATTCTGACCAGTTCTTTCAGCATATTGTAGCTGTCATAAAATTGTATTTTCAGCATTTCCGTTGTTGCCATAAAATAACCTCTTTACCTCATATCATTGACATAACTCGTGAAATGCTCGGGAAGCTTTTTCACAAGCTCCTTTGCAAGTACAGGTCTTACGTCATAATCATCAATCTTATCAATAGGCAGCCAGCACATTCTTTCGTGTGCTCCGCAGGTTGTAACGCTTTCAACGTCATACTCACGCTTTTTCGTTGCCTTCATCAGATAGTAGAATTCAATAGCGTGGCAATTAAGGTCTTTCAGCCACACATCGTCGCCCTTGAAGAAGTTTTCTACAAGGCAAAGCGGTCTTTCAACCTCAAACCTTTCGCCAGTTTCCTCATAAACCTCACGGATAACAGCGTCCTCGGAGCGTTCACCGACGTGAACTCCGCCTCCGATTGTGTAGTAGTAACCCGACTCCTCACCGTAAGAGAAAAGAGCGTGCCCCTCCGAAATAATTATCGCACCCACACGGTATCGGAACCAGTTGTTGTCCTTGCAGAAACAGCAGTCTATTGGCATATCAGCACCTCTTTTCAAGCACCGAAATTGCACAATAATGCAGTATGTCAAACTGTTCAGGAGCAATTTTATCAAGCATTTCAAGATGCTCCTTTTCAAACTCTGCAATCTCATTTTCAGCAAGCGATGCGCCTATTCCACGGCATGCTTTAATGCGCCCGTTCCAGCTTTCACGGGTAAACGGCACATTCACGTCGAAAATTTCACTATGTACACGCTTGAAGTATTTGTCATAAACCTCAGGAACGAAGATATCACGGCGTGTTTCACCGCAGCCCGTCCAGTTGGGATTGTATTTCAACACAAGCTCCTCGCTTGCACCTGCAACCTTATCCTCGTAGGGTAACCAAGCCATATAAAGCACCGCAAGTCTGCCTCCGCTTTTCAGCATTTCCGCAAGCTTCGGAGCGGTTACCTCGTGGTCAAAATAGAAGAAGCACTGACAAGCTGTAACAGCGTCAAAAGTGTTGTTCGGGAAGTTCAGCTTCTCGGTCGGACAGCACAAAAAGTCAATATCCATACCGCTTTGCTGTGCAAGGATTTTCGCCTGTTCAATCTGATTTTCAGCGATATCCGTACCCGTAAACTTTGCACCGAAGCGGTACATATTCCGTGGGATAACACCTGGTCCCGTGCCTATGTCGAGAACATTCTGCCCCTCGGTGCAGATGCCGAGAGAGTGGATTTTGCGGTATAATTCCTCAGGATAAATATCACGATATTTCGCAT
>JAFTWI010000101.1 GCA_017465345.1 Oscillospiraceae bacterium | reverse complement strand
ACTGCTGCTTTCCCATCCGCTTGCGGCAAGACAAACCTTGCTATGCTCATCCCACCAGAGGGATACCGCAAGGACGGCTACGAAGTATTTACAGTTGGTGACGACATCGCTTGGATGAAGCAGGGCGAGGACGGCAGACTCTACGCTATCAATCCAGAAAACGGCTTCTTTGGCGTTGCTCCTGGTACAAACTCCAAGTCCAACTACAACGCTCTCGCTTCCACAATGAAGAATACAATCTTCACAAACGTTGCTATCAACAATGATGATAATACAGTTTGGTGGGAAGGTCTTGACAAGAACCCTCCTGTAAACGCTACAGAGTGGACAGGTCTCAAGGTTAACGGTGTTGAATTCACAGCTGAAAAGGGTGCTGACGGCAAGAACAAGAAGCTTGCTAACCCTAACTCCAGATTTACAGCTCCAGCTGAAAACTGCCCATGCATCTCCCCAGAATTCAATAACCCACAGGGTGTTCCTGTTTCCGCTATCATCTTCGGCGGCAGACGTGCTTCCACAACTCCTCTCGTATACCAGTCCTTCGACTGGACACACGGCACATACATGGGCTCTGCTGTTTCCTCTGAAACAACAGCTGCTGCAACAGGTGCTGTAGGCGTACTCCGTCACGACCCAATGGCTATGAAGCCATTTATCGGCTACAACGTAGGCGACTACTGGGCACACTGGCTCGAAATGGGCGAAAAGCTCGGTGACAAGGCTCCTAAGATCTTCAACGTTAACTGGTTCAAGCAGGACGAAGAAGGCAACTTCATGTGGCCTGGTTTCGGCGACAATATGAGAGTTCTCGACTGGATCATCAAGAGATGTGACGACGAAATCGACGCTGAAGAAACAGCTATCGGTTACCTCCCTAAGAAGGGCGACATCAACATCGCTGGTCTTGAAGATGAAGTTACTCCTGAAGTTATGGATAAGCTCCTCGCTGTTGATAAGGATCTCTGGACAGCTGAAATTGCTGAAATGAGAAGATACTACAGCGAAGATATCGCTGCAAAGGGTGGTCGTATCCCTGCTGCTCTCGAAGCACAGCTCGACGCTCTCGAAGCAAGACTCGCTAAGTAATTTAAATTTTATCAAAGCCGCTTTCGGAAACGAAGGCGGCTTTTTGCTTGACATACGGCTTTGACGGGAGTAAAATAGAACTATTGAGTAAAAAGCAAAGGAGCATAAATTTGGCAAGAATATACCCGCTGTTTTCTTCAAGTAAGGGCAACAGCACATACATAGGTACAAAATCTGAGGGAATTCTGATTGATGACGGAGTATCATTTACACGCCTGAAAAAGGCGATGGAGGTAAACGGGCTTTCGGTTGACTCCATAAAGGCTGTTTTCATTACCCACGAGCACAGCGACCATACCAAGGGTCTTGCGATATTGACGAAAAAAATCAAGGCACCTGTCTTTGCTCAGAGTCTTACCCTTGAATACCTCTGCAAAAGCGGACTCATCAACGGCGAATGTTATGAGCTGAAAGAGGGAGAGGAAGTCTGCGGAATGAATGTGAAGTGCTTCAACACTCCACATGATACCCGTGAATCCTGCGGATACAGAGTTGAGCTGCCTGACGGTAAAACCGCTGCGGTGTGCACCGATTTGGGGCACGTTACCGAAACTGTCGAGAAAAATCTTCTCGGCACCGACTGCGTGCTGCTTGAAGCAAATTATGATATTGAAATGCTCCGAAACGGCATTTATCCCTACTATCTGAAAACCCGTATCTTCAGCAACAACGGACACCTTTCCAACGTTGACAGCGGTGCTTTTGCTGCACGACTTATAAAAAGCGGTACAACACGCCTTATCCTCGGACATCTGTCGCAGGAAAACAACACTCCCGAAATCGCCGAAAATACAGTGCTCAACTGCCTGCATGGCTTTGTACGCAACAGCGATTACACTCTTTCCGTTGCACCAGTTGAAACAAGCGGCGGATATATCACTTTTTAGGAGACCGACTATGCTTAATGTAAATCTTATAACTGTAGGAAAATTAAAGGAGAGTTATCTCCGTGGAGCCTGTGCGGAGTACGCAAAACGTCTCGGTGCATTCTGCAAACTGAATATTGTGGAGCTTAATGAAAGCCGTCTGCCCGATAATCCTTCTGAAAAAGAAATCAAATCAGCGCTTTCTGCCGAAGGAAAGAATATGCTCAGCTATCTGAATGGCAAGGACTGCTACAACATCGCAATGTGTATCGAGGGTAAACAGCTTTCCTCGGAAAAGCTTGCTGATAAAATCAGTCAGATTTCCGTTGACGGAAAAAGCACTCTTAATATTATTATCGGAAGCTCCTGCGGGATTGCTGATGAGATAAAGGCAATGTGCGGATTCCGCCTGTCAATGTCCGAAATGACCTTTCCTCACCAGCTTGCAAGAGTTATGATTTTAGAGCAGATTTACCGTGCCTTTCAGATTAATAACGGCGGCAAGTATCACAAATAACCCAAAAGCACGCTTTAAGGCAAGCTTTTTTCGTGTTTTATGAAGAAATTTAAACCAAAACATTGACATTACTTGTTAAAATGGTTATAATTAATTTAAATAAAGTTTAAGCTTGCTTTTAATTTTTCTACGCAATTTTTTTTATTAATGAGGAGGATTTTTTTATGGCTACAACAAAGAAAACTACCCCTGCTGAAACAAAGGAAACTGCTGCGAAGACTGTTAAGGCAGCCGCTGAAACAGCTGCAGAAGTAAAAACAGAAGCTGTTAAGGAAGCTCCAAAGGCAGCTGAAAAGAAGGCTCCTGCAAAGAAACCAGCTGCTAAAAAGCCAGCTGCTAAGAAGCCTGCCGCTAAGAAGGAAGCTGCTCCAAAGAAGGAAACTGCAAAGAAGCCTGCTAAGAAGAAGGGTCTTGCATATGAAGATGTTGTTGCAGCTGCAAAGAAGAAGATGGCTGCTGCTGACCTCACAAGAATTAAGTATCCTATCGCTGCAAACGTTGAACTGAACGGTGCAGCTGAAGGCATTTTCTACATTTACATCGACGAGGCAAACAACATTTCTGTTGAGCCTTATAAGTACAATGACTATGACGTTGAATTCCGTGCTGACGCTGACGCATTTGTGGCTGTTATGAACGGCAAGAAGAACATCTATGATGCACTTGCTGACGGCCTTATCAAGGTTAGCGGTAACGTTAAGAAGGCTATTCTTCTTATTAATGCAGCGCTTTAATTTTAATGCAGCGCTTTAATTTTAATGCAGCGCTTTAATTTTAATGCAAAACAAAGGGTACCGAGCCACAAACTCGGTACCTTTTTTTCGGAGTTAATATGATTTACTACAGAATTATTGATGAAGCAATTCCATCAACTGCACTTCACGATATGGCTCACACTTTTTTTGCAGAGCTCCTGAAAAGAAATTACGGCATTGAAAAATTCCGTCTTGAAAAAGGGGAGCACGGCAAACCATTTCTTCCTGATTATCCGAATATCCATTTCAATCTCAGCCACTGCAGGGGACTGCTCTTGTGTGGATTTTCCGACTCAGAAATCGGTGTGGACGCCGAGCAAATCCGACCATACAACGGCAGAGCAGCAAAGCGTATTTTTTCAGATGAGGAGTTGGAGCTTGTTCAGAAAAGCACAGTTCCCGATGAAATGTTTTTCCGTATCTGGACATTGAAGGAAGCGCTGGGAAAAAATCTTGGTACAGGATTATCATCAGCAATGTCGGAGTTCAGCTTTGCATTGGATTATGATGAACCGTGTTGTAAAGCATATCCGCAAAAAAAATTTGTTCAGAAAATAATACAAAAAAAATGGGTTGTCAGCATTTGCGCTGACAACCCTTGTTTTATTAATAGAAACGCTTTCTGCCCTTGAGAACAAGAATGATTACAACGGCGATAACAGCAACCACAACTGTAATAACAACTATAAGTACAATCGGAATTCCGCCGTCGCTTTCCTTTTCAGCAGCAGGAGCAGCTGTTGTAGCAGCTGTTGTTGTCTCAGCCTCTGTTACAGCTTCAGTTTCAGGAACAGCTGTAGTAGCTGCAGTAGTTGTTGTAGTAACCTCAGGAACCTCAACATTTGTGATAGTAACCTTTGTAGCCTTGACACCAACAAATGTTGCACCAATACATACGTTATTTACGTCGCTGAGGTCTTCCTTACCGCCCAAATCTGCATAAGCTGCAACAATATCAGAATATTTGAACTTTGCAGAAGTTTCATCAAATTCATATGGCGTAACCTGGCACCAGATTGGCGGGTCAATTGTGTAGTTCTGGAAAATCAGCTCAGCAGGATTATAGCCGTTATCAGGCATTGTGCCGCCCTCTGTCTCATACTCAATAATAACTTCTGTCGCATCTGTAAAATTGGCAATATTGAAATCACCTGCGGTATATGTCACGGACTGTCCCCATGCAGGACACATAGTTGCTCTTGTTGTGGAAAGCTCTACATCCTTTGTTTCAGCAGAAACGCAGAGTGACATTGCAAGAGCCGCAACGCAGACAATAACTGCAGATAAAGCTGTCTTAAAAATCTTCTTCATAATTTTTCTCCTTTTCTCTATTCAACTGTACGTTATTTCTTTGATACAGTTTGTTTTACACATATTATAGATGCATATTAATTTTACTCCTTTTGCAGTCCGTTGTCAACATCATTTGAGATTTTCAACACTTGCCACAAATTCAAAAGGGATAGTTCAGGTGTACTTTGTTAAATTGCCGACAATGTTATTCAGCGTTTTTGGTTTGTTGATACATTGTTAAAAAGTTGCAATAGCGCTGAAGAATATTTTATTTTCATCAGGATAAACTATTATCAAAATATTTTTGCAGGGAGGAAATTATATGAACCGTCGTAAAATTATTCAGGAAATCGACAGCCGTCTTGAAAAGCTTGGTAATCATTATCATGATGAAAAGGACACAGGAGGCAATCCTTACGGAGAAATGCTTGCAGCTGAGTCAAAGCTTCTCAACACCGCTCTTTCAAATGAACTGCGAAGTCTTAAAGAGTTCATCGAAAATGATGGAAAATAAAACAGGAGCGACTATCAGCCGCCCCTGCGATTATTCTTTTTCCTTATAGCCCCAGCCGTCAAGTCCTGCACGGCGCATTGCCCCGAAAATGCGGTCGGAGAAGCCCTTGTCAAGCTTATCACGCTCAGCAAGAAACTGCTTCGTCGCCTCACGGGAAGTGTGTCCGTCTGCGGGACATTTTGATTTTACAACCTGTAAATTGTTGCGGTTTGCAGCGCTGCGGATATCCTTTTCGGGCGCAAGCACCAACGGTCTTATCATCGTGATGTCCTTCCTTGAAAGGTAGCTTTTCGGCGCAAAACAGCCCAGCCTGCCCTCATTGAAAAGGTTCATAATAAATGTTTCAACCACGTCCTCGTAGTTATGACCGAGGGCGATTTTGTTGCATCCCGCTTCCTTTGCCGCATCGTGAAGCGCACCTCGTCTCATTCGTGCACAAAGGCTGCAGGGGTTGCTTTCCTGACGCACATCGAAAACAATCTCGCCGATGTGGGTGCGGATAAGCTTGTACTCTATACCCATTTCTTTGCACATTTCGTCAACAGCGGAATAGTCCCCATCCGTGCCGCCGAAACGTGGGTCGAGGGTTATCGCAACGATATCATACTCGATACCAATAAAGCGTTTCAGCAGGAACAGTCCGCGGAGAAGCACAAGGCTGTCCTTGCCCCCCGAAACGCCCACAGCAATTCTGTCGCCGTCCTGAATAAGGTCGAACTCCTGAATTGCTTTACGCATATAGCCTAAAATCCTTTGCATACGGCTGTACCTTATTTCTGAAGTGTGCCGTGGGAAAGTGCGGTGAGGTAAGCATTGATGAAGCCGTCCAAGTCACCGTCCATAACAGCGCTGATGTTACCGTTTTCGTGGCCTGTACGGTGGTCCTTAGCAAGTGTGTATGGCATAAATACGTAGGAACGAATCTGTGCGCCCCATGCGATTTCCTTCTGCACGCCCTTGATATCCTCAATCTTTTCGAGGTGCTCACGTTCCTTGATTTCAACCAGCTTGGAAACCAGCATCTTCATAGCGTAGTCCTTGTTCTGATACTGGCTGCGCTGTGTCTGACAGGATACAACGATACCTGTAGGAATGTGTGTAAGACGTACAGCAGAGGAAGTCTTGTTAACTTTCTGTCCGCCCGCACCTGATGCACGGTAGAAGTCGATTTCCAAATCCTCTGGACGGATTTCGATGTTCAGGTCAGCGTCATCCATTTCAGGCATTACTTCAAGAGAAGCAAAGGAAGTCTGACGACGTCCTGATGAGTCAAACGGAGAGATACGAACAAGACGGTGTACGCCTGTTTCGGACTTCATAAAGCCGTAAGCGTTAAGACCTTCGATAAGGATAGAAGCGGACTTCAGACCAGCTTCATCGCCGTCGAGGTAGTCAAGAGTTGTAACCTTGTAGCCGTGGCTTTCAGCCCACATATTGTACATACGGAACAGCATCTGTGCCCAGTCCTGAGCCTCTGTACCGCCTGCACCTGCGTGGAAAGTGATGATAGCGTTCTTGCTGTCGTACTCGCCGGTGAGGAGAGTTGTAAGCTTCATTGCTTCAAGCTCCTTTACGAACTGGTCAGCGTCACGCTTGATTTCGAGAGCAGCTTCCTCGTCCTCTTCCTCTTCCATAGTAAGCTCAATCATTGTGAGGCAGTCCTCAAGCTTTTCATTGAGCTTGTCGTAGCTTGCAATAGTATTTTCGTTGTGCTTGATGGTCTGCATAACCTTGTTGGAATTTTCAATGTCGTTCCAGAAGCCTTCCTTTGCGGACTCCTCCTGAAGCTGTGCATTTTCTTCCTTTGCCTTGTCGATATTCAGGATAGTGTAAAGCTCCTTCATATCCTTTCTGTATCCTTCAAGCTCAACTCTGAGTTCGTCAAGTAATAACATTGT
>JAFTWI010000100.1 GCA_017465345.1 Oscillospiraceae bacterium | reverse complement strand
GCAACAGACAGCGGAAACAAGACAATGAATATAACTATCCCTGCAAATACATATACAAAAGCTTCTCTGCAGAATGAACTCAATAATCAGGTTGCTGTAAATTATCCTGACCTTGCTTCAAAGCTTACTTTTACAGTAGGAAACACAATCAAGCTTTCTGCAATTGAGTTCAGCGGTGCAGATATCAAGTCTTTCTCCGTTTCCTCCGCTTCAAGCGGCTATGGAAGACTTATCGGCGGCGTATACTATACAGATAATTACGCTATCGAAAAGGGCAGTGAAGAACCCTACGCAAGCGGTTCGTCAACAATGCCTTCAGGCAGCCCTGCCGTATCATCCACAGCAGGTAAAACAACTGAGGTTGTAACATATTCCAACAATACCTCAACAACTTCTCAGATTACACAGAATTATATCATCTATAACAGCGTTACTCCAACCATCAAGAACGGTTATCAGGTTGAGTACGATGACAGCGAGTCCATCATCGGTGACGAGCGTATTGAAAAGTTCCCTGCATCTATGACAATGTCAGGTGCTCTTACTCAGTTTACAGCAAACGGCAAGTCTATGAGGGACATTAACCTTGTCCTCTCCGTAACTGATACAACAGGTTCAAAAGCCTTCAATATTGTTGTACCTAAGGGTTCAACCAAGGAGCAGGCTATCCAGCTGTTGAATAAGGAGCTTGGCGGCAAGGCTACAGCCAAAGCTGACGGCAATACACTTGTTGTTACAACAACAGCTAAGGGTGACGGCGTACAGATTGCAACAGGTAACTGTACAATGGCTAACTCAGCATATAAAAATACACTTGCATCACGTTCAGATGCAGTTGTTGACGAAAGCCATAATAAGGTTTACGTCCCATCTTCAATGACAATTCCGGATGCCGCTTCTCAGCTTCCGTTTACAGTTGATGCTTCAAACAATAAGTTCGTTTTCAAAGCAGGTGCAACAAATTATAACCTCACTCTCACAAGCGGTACATATACTTCCGTTGCAGATATTGCAGCTGAGCTTAATGCAAGAATTGCCGAAGCTGACGGCGGAACAGCAAAAACTACTGTTTCTGTAGGCAGCAGCGGTAAATCCCTCGTTTTCAAGGGACCTCTCAAGGAAAGCGGAGCATTTACAATTGATACCGCAAATTCCACCTGTAATATATATAAAACAAAGAATGTAAAGGAAACTGCAGGTAATCCCAATTATAACCCTGCAACAGGAAAAATCGAGCAGCCTGCCTCTATTACAGCAGCAGGATTTGACTCCCATTTCCCAATGACAGTTGACTCCTCCAACAACACCGTTACATTTACCTATAAGTCACCAACCGAAACAAAGAACGTGACAATCACTATCCCTGACGGTACATATAATTCAGCCTCCGACTGTGCGCAGGCAATCAATAATGTCGTTAGTAACGACCCTGCACTCAAGGATATCATTTCCGTAAGCTATTCCTCAGGAAAAGGACTTACCTTTACTACTAAAAACGGCGGTGCAGGCTACTCCATTACCAACCTCGGCGGTACAGCAGGCTTTGATAAGTATATCAAGAAAGCAAGCGCAGGCAGCAACGGTACTGTTGATACAACTACAAATAAGGTTTATTATCCTGCAACAATCTACAACAATAAGTTTAACACCCTTTTTGACGGCAGCGGTCTTGAAATCACAGACAAGAATAAGCACGTTGCACTCACAATCAGCGGAAATACAGTTGAATTTGACCTCGCTGAAGGAGATTATGTTGGTACAGCAGGTATGAACAGCATCGTTTCCCAGCTTCAGGCTGGTTTTGCAGGTCACGGCGTAACCGTTTCTGCTTCCTCTACAACCCTCTCTATCACAACCGATGCAAATGGCAGTGCGGCAAACTTTGCTGTCAGCGGAAATAATACCTCCTATATCTTCAAGAAGTCAAACAGCGTTGCAAAGGAAACTTCAACTACAAGAAGTGACAGCCGTTGTACAATTACTTCAAGCAACAGAATTACAAGCATCACAATTGAAGATTACAACAACGAGATGTCCTTTGATTACGCAGTTGACGTAAACGGCACTTCTGTTTCAGGCAGAGCAAGTGTATCTGTTCCGGCAGGAACTTATACAGCTGATACCCTTAAAACAGCTCTCCAGTCTGCAATTGACAATGCTCTCGGTACAGACCAGCTTATAGTTTCAACCTCAAACGGTCATATCAGCATTAAGGGAGCAACACCTTCCGATACACGTAAAATCAGCAATTTCAGCGGACGTCTTTTTGATAATGTGTTCCAGAGTGCAAGCTATACCGGTATAAACCGCCATACAGAAACAAAGGGTACTTCCCTCGGCAGTACGCTTTCCTATATCGTTGGAAGAAATAATCTCGAACCGTCAAGCAAGGACGAATACCTTTCAGGCAAGGACGTGTGCATCTACACCGACCTTAACGATTCTCTCATTTTTGACCTTAACTATGGCGGTATGACTCATACAATCGAATTCCAAATTCCTGCAGGCGACTATACTAAGAGAGAACTTGCCAACGTTATCGAACAGAAGGGCAGAGAAGAATTTGCAAAGCTTACCGATTATACAGGCAACAGCTTCCCAGACAATTTTTTCAATGCTTCTATCGGCCTTTCTGAGCTTGGTGTTTCTGAAAACCATACAGGTATCTCCAGCTCCGATAAGCTTGTTCTTTGGTGTAAAATTCCTGATGATGGAAGAAACGGCAAAATCACAGCCATTATTGACGGTATCAGAGGTAACTCCGCATACAGAATTTTCTATGATGCAACACGTTCACCTCAGCCTTCAACCTTCTACGGTAAGCCTGACCTCTCCGATGGTATCGTAATTAATGACGAAAATGATACCCTTGGTTTTGAACTTGACGGCGTGCCAACAAGCATTGATATTCCACATGGAGAATATTCTCTTGAAGAACTTGCTCAGCACCTTAACGATACTCTTGCAAATGCAGGTTCAGATGTAAGAGTGGGTCACCGTGATGGACGAATTATGTTCTATACCGTTGAAAACGGCGATTTCGTGTTCAATAAGTTTACAGGCAAGGCTGCAAATGATATTATCTACGGCGGCGAAAGCCGAGAAGAGGATACGGATATCGGTATCCATAAGGGACGCCGTACAAATGACTACATTATGTATGAAAAGACACGTGTTGATGAGCACCTTATGCGAATTAATACTACAGGCGTAACAACAGCTGAAAGAGCTTCAAAAGCGCTTAACCGTCTCAATCTTGCCAATAACTATCTTTCCAAGCAGCGTGCAGTAAGCGGTGCTTATGAAAATCGTACCGAACACGCACTTGCAAATCGTCAGAATTATATTGAGAATCTGACAGCATCAGAATCTCAGATTCGTGACGCAGATATGGCAAAGCAGTATGCCGACTATACAAAGCATCAGATTCTAAATCAGACTCAGCAGACTATTTTCGGTCACTTCCGCAACCATCAGCAGTCCATTCTGAATATTATCGCATAAAAAAATCGGAAAACCTATATGGCTTTCCGATTTTTCTTTTTTATACAATTTTAGTTGTCCATTGTTCCAGATTCCATATTTCATCACAAACATCGTGATAAAATTCAGGCTCGTGGCTTACAAGCAGCACTGTGCCCTTGAAATCCTTGATAGCCGATTTAAGCTCGTCCTTTGCATCAACATCAAGATGATTTGTCGGCTCGTCAAGCACCAGCAAGTTTATCCTTTTCAGCATAAGCCTGCACAAACGCACCTTAGCATTCTCACCGCCCGAAAGCACACGCATCTGCGACGTGATGTGCTCCGTAGTAAGTCCGCACCTTGCCAGTGCCGCACGCACCTCCGCATTCGTCATCGCAGGATATTCGTCCCATATTGTCTGTAAAGCAGTCTCGGAAGTAGCTTCCTCTTCCTGCTCAAAGTAACCAACCTCAACAAACTGGTCGTGCTCAACTTCGCCCGAAACAGGCGGAATAAGCTTCAACAGAGTTTTAAGCAGCGTTGATTTGCCCAATCCGTTTACACCCTTGATAGCCACCTTCTGTCCGCATTCCAGCTTCAAGTTCAAAGGCTTTGTAAGCGGTTCACCGTAACCAAGCACCAAATCCTTGCACTCAATCACAACACGTCCAGGTGTACGTGCAGACTGGAAAGAAAAATTAGGCTTCGGCTTTTCACTCATAAGCGTAATCTTGTCCATCTTGTCAAGCTTCTTTTGACGTGATTTCGCCATATTTGTGGTAGCAACACGTGCCTTATTACGTGCAATGAAATCCTCAAGGTCAGCAATTTCCTTCTGCTGCTTTTCGTAAGCCTGTTCAAGCTGACGCTTTTTAAGTTCATACATCTTCTGGAAATTGTCATAGTCACCTGTGTATCTCGTCAGAACAGCGTTTTCAACATGATAAATAACATTGACAACATCATTGAGGAACGGAATATCGTGGGAAACAAGAATAAATGCATTTTCGTAGTTCTGCAAAAAGTTTTTCAGCCAAGCAATATGGTTTTCATCAAGGAAGTTAGTCGGCTCGTCAAGAATAAGAATCATAGGATTTTCCAGCAGCACTTTCGCAAGTAAAACCTTTGCACGCTGTCCTCCCGAAAGCTCGGAAACATCACGGTCAAGACCGATTTCACCAAGTCCCAGCCCGTTTGCGTACTCAGAAATCTTAGCATCAATGGTGTAGTAACCACTGTAATCGAGAATATCCTGAATTTCACCAACCTTTTCCATAGCCTCAGCCATTTCCTCGTCGGAGCAATCCGCCATAGAATCGTAAAGCGCCATCATTTCCTGTTCAAGCTCGGCATAGTGAGCAAAAGCGTCACGAAGCACATCAGCAATCGTCTTGCCCTTTGTAAGAGTGCTGTACTGGTCAAGATAACCCGTGGTAATGTGCCTGCACCACTCAATCTTACCCTCATCAGGAGCAAGCTTTCCCGTGATGATATTCAGAAATGTGGACTTACCCTCACCGTTTGCACCTACAAGACCAATGTGTTCACCCTTTAGCAGACGGAAAGAAGCATTGTTAAGAATCTGACGTGCACCAAAACCGTGTGTCACGTTTTCAACATTTAAAATACTCATATTTTCAATCCCTTTTTATTTACATAAGTAATAACAGTTTAGCAGAAATTGCCGTGAATGTCAATCGCGTTTTTTTATTCATAGGACATTCTTCCAACTGCATATTGTAAAATACAATCATATGACGGAGTTGAGAAAATGTTTGAACTATTTAACCTGCTGTTTGACAACCTGCTTTTTTTCGCCCTGCACCTCGATACAGGAAGCGTCTTTCCAAAACCCTTGTCCGCCGCCGAGGAGGAAGAATGCTTCCGTAAAATGCACGAGGGAGACACCGCTGCCCGAAGCAAGCTTATCGAGCACAATATGCGTCTTGTTGCACATATTATAAAAAAATATTACAACGTAACCACCGACCAGGAAGACTTGATTTCCATAGGAACAATCGGACTCATCAAAGCCGTGTCAAGTTTCGATTATTCCAAAAAAGTCAGATTCGCAACCTACGCTTCTCGGTGTATCGAAAATGAAATTTTAATGCACTTCCGTTCCCTGAAAAAAACAGCAGGAGATATCTACTTCGACGAGCCGATTGACACCGACAAGGAGGGCAACCAGCTTACCCTCATAGATATCATTTCAGAGGACGACGAAATAGTTGACAAAATCGACCTTAACATCAAATCGGAGCAGCTTTACCGCTTCATAGATGAATGTCTCGATGAGCGTGAACTTACCATTATCAAGCACCGATATGGCTTGTTCGGCTGTAAACCTCTTACTCAGAGAGAGGTTGCCGAAAAACTTGATATTTCACGCTCCTATGTTTCGAGAATTGAGAAAAAAGCTTTGCAGACCCTTAGAAAAAAGTATGAACGTACATCAATTTTTGATAAGCGTAAAAAATAAAATCGGAGGTGTTCGAAATGAAATTAAGCGCCACGCCGTACAGGGTACGCCGTGGCGCTCTTTCAAACTGAACTTATTCAGTTGCGGAAGTTACCGCCAACCCGTGAGGAAACCTCATTCGGGTAAGTTTTCAGAGCATTTTAGCAAATGTTGTTGCAGCCGCAATCGCAGTTATTGGAGCAGTTGTTGGAGCAGCCATTGTTGTTATTGCCGCAGCAGAACCAGAGCACGAGAAGGATAATGATAATCCAGCAGCAGTTACCGCCATTGCCAAAATTAAAACCACAGTTCATAGAGATTTCTCCTTTAAATAATGTATTCTGAAAGTCTGAAACAGCTGATATTGTTTTTGCTGTTTCGTTTGACTTTTCATAGTTCATTCTATGACGAGAAGAAATTTTGGTTACAGAAATTTATATCTTATCTTTTTCGACAAATAATTTCCTGCAAATATGAAATAATATATGTAAGTTAAAAGGAAAGGTAAGATAAAGCTTATGTATAATCTCGACAGCTTTACCAAAAAGGCGAACAGTGTTATTAATAAAGCATACTTGCACGCAGGACGTTTAGGTCACGTGTATATGGGCAGCGAACACCTCCTGTTAGCTCTTGCAACTGAACAGGGAAGTACCTCTGCAAGTATATGTCGTGTCTGCGGAATAAAGGAAGAAAGTATATTGAAAAGAATAGATGCACTTGTGGGCAGAGGTGAGCCGTGTGTAGTGGCTCATGACGGAGCCACACCTACCGTTGTGAAAATAATTGAGCGTGCAGTATTTATCTCGGTTGAAAATAAGCTTAATCTTGCGGGGACTGAGCATCTGCTTCTTGCACTGCTTCAGGAGGAAACTTGTACAGGCTGCCGTATTATAGAAGAAATAGGCGGGAATGTGTCCCGTCTTGCAGGAGCGTGTTCAATGTCAGCCAATACAGAGTCTCCAAGCGGAGCAATAAAAGCTCCCACACTTATGAAATATGGAAGGAATTTAACCAAGGCTGCCCGTGAAAATAAATTTGACCCCGTATTCTGCCGTGATAAGGAGATTGAGCGTGTGGTGCAGATTTTGTCACGCCGCACAAAGAATAACCCCTGCCTTGTTGGTGAAGCAGGAGTGGGAAAAACGGCAATTGCCGAGGGTATAGCAATGATGATTGCCGAAGGGAAAGTTCCCGAAGCAATCCGCTGTAAACAGCTTTTTTCTTTAAGCCTCACTTCAATGATTGCAGGTGCAAAATACCGAGGCGACTTTGAGGAAAGAATTAAGCAGTGCCTCGACGAAGTAGCAGCCTGCGGAAATATTATTCTCTTTATAGACGAACTTCATACTATAGTAGGAGCAGGTGCAGCGGAGGGTGCAATCGACGCCGCTAACATTCTCAAACCTCAGCTTGCAAGGGGAGAATTGCAGATTATCGGAGCAACAACTATTGATGAGTACCGCAAATTTATTGAGAAGGACAGCGCTCTTGAACGCCGTTTTCAGCAAGTGCTCGTGAAAGAGCCTGATGAGGAAGAAGCCGTGCGGATTATCACTGGTCTGAAGCATTGCTATGAGGATTTTCATAGAGTGATAATCACTGACGAAGCAGTTAAAGCCGCCGTAACAATGTCAGTGCGATATCAGCCCGATAGATTTCTCCCCGACAAAGCAATCGACCTTATAGATGAAGCTTCCTCAAAAGCAAGAATGAAAGCTTCCGAAACGCCGCAAACCCTGAGCGAGCTTGCTGACAGCCTTAAACGTATGCTTGAAAAGCAAGCCACAGCCGCAAATTCACGTCGAAAAAATGGTGCTACAAGCTGGTACTCAGACAGTGAAGCAAAGCCTGTTGTAATAACAGCCGAAAGCATCGCTGAGGTTATCTCCACAGCAACAGGCATACCCTTAACCAAAATTTCCGACAACGAGGGTAAACGCCTGCTTAACCTTGAAGCTGAGCTGAAACAGCGTGTAATCGGACAAGACGAGGCTGTTTCAGCGGTTGCAGACGCAATCCGAAGAAGCAGAGCAGGACTGAAAGACCCATCACGTCCGATGGGCTGTTTTATGTTTACAGGACCATCCGGAGCGGGCAAAACCGAGCTTTCAAAAGCACTTGCCGAGTGCCTTTTCGGAACAGAGAAAGCACTAGTGCGCTTTGATATGTCCGAGTATATGGAGAAGCATAGTATAAGCAAGCTTATCGGTGCACCTCCCGGGTACGTCGGATGTGAAGATGGCGGACAGCTTACAGAAAAGGTGCGTAAGAAGCCCTACAGTGTAATTCTTTTCGACGAAATTGAAAAAGCACACGACGATATCTACAATATACTCCTGCAAATTATGGAAGATGGAATCCTTACCGACAGCAAGGGCAGACAAGTAAGCTTCCGAAGTACTGTAATAATCCTCACCTCAAATGTCGGAGCAGAGCATATCAGCGATAAGAATGCTCTTGGTTTTGTACCGAACAATTCCGATAACATTGTGAAATCGGACGTGCTGGGCGCTGTTAAAAAGCGTTTCCGCCCCGAACTTGTTGGACGAATGGACGAAATAATCGTGTTCAATAAGCTTGGCAGGAATGAGCTTTCGGACATTGCTCGAAAAATGCTGACAGGCTTGTGTAAGCGTGCCGAAGCGTTGGAGATTTCAGTTGAGTTCAGTGACGATGCAATATCCGCGCTTATTGCTGACGGACTCGACAAAACGGGAGCAAGAAAACTCCGCCGAAAAATTACCTCAACTGTAGAAAGTATGTTGTCAAAGAACATTCTGGACGGAACGGTAAAAAAGGGGGATAAAGCTGTAGTTTTGGCAGATAATGATAATATTTACCTTAAAGTGTCACAATTACAGTAATTATTATCCAAATTTATTATAAAATTCACAAAATAGTAACAAAAACCATTAAAAAGGCTATTGACAAAACTATACCGTTTTGGTATACTTTAAGTACAGTAAAGAAACCCCTGATGGGGTTGACAAAACTACATTATATAGTAAAATTAAATTAATTAAAATTCAGGAGGATACAATTATGAAAAAGTTTGTTTGTTCAATCTGCGGTTACGTTTACGAGGGTGAAAATCTCCCTGCTGACTACAAATGTCCACAGTGTAAGGCTCCCGCTGCAAAGTTCAACGAGGTAGTTGAAAATCAGCTCAACTGGGCTTGCCAGCATATCGTAGGTATCGGCAAGGAAGGTGCTGACGCTGAAATCATCGAAGGCCTCAACCAGAACTTCATGGGCGAGTGCACAGAGGTTGGTATGTACCTGGCAATGGCAAGAGTTGCACACCGTGAAGGCTATCCAGAAATCGGTATGTACTACGAAAAGGCAGCTTGGGAAGAAGCAGAGCACGCTGCAAAGTTTGCTGAACTCCTCGGCGACGTTGTAACAGATTCCACAAAGAAGAACCTCGAAATGAGAGTTATGGCAGAAAACGGTGCTTGCGAAGGCAAGATGAAGCTCGCTGCAAAGGCTAAGGAAATGGGTCTCGACGCTATCCACGACACAGTCCACGAAATGGCAAAGGACGAAGCAAGACACGGATGCGGTTTCGCAGGTCTCCTCAAGAGATACTTCGGTTAATCGTCAAACCACGGTTTCAAGCCAATTTTACAGGGTTGTTCCAGATTTTGGAGCGACCCTGTTTTTGTGTTTGTGTTGCTCAACAATGGTACAAAAATGGTACATTTCCGCTTTTGAAAGGCGGCTTTTTTCTTTGAAATGGTACACATAAATGGTACATATTCTGTACTTCATATTATACACTATAACACAATTTTTGACAAGTATAAAATAAGAAATAAATCACTTTTTACATCTTTTGTACAACTTCCAATCAACTTTTGGAACAATAGTGGCAAATCCTTTTGTAGATTCAAGCAATGGTTAAATGAAACCATTGCTTTTTTATTGAAAAAGCTGTTATCTGTACCATTATAATCACACGTTCAAAGCTTATCTGTGCTATAATATAAGTACAGTAAAGGTAAGGAACACAAACCTACTGAATAAAATTTTTAATTTAAAGGAGATATGTATTATGTCTACAATCAGAATCAACGAAAAGAATCGCACAATCGAACTTATGAGCAAGAAGTTTGCAACAGCCGCTTCAAAGTACGGCACAACAGAATATATGGATTTGCAGGCGGCGCGCCGCGACTATCCAAACTACAAGGTTGTTGTAAAGAACACGTCAAGAACAAACAGTAGCTTCAAGGGTCTTACATATGACTATATGGAAAAGTACATCAAGAGCCACGGAACAGAAGAAGAAAAGACAGAAAAGTTCAATGCCTATAAGAACAAAAGATTAAATGTAGAATGTCTTTCTTCAGCAACAGCATACAGAGAAGTTAAGGAATGGTTTCTTGAACAGTATCCAGAAGTTGCAGAGTTTGGAGAAAAGAAGCCAACAGCAAAGAAGTCTGTTGAAAATAAAACAACAGAAATCACACTTGATGAAAAGAAATCAGTGTAATAGAAAGGGTGGTAGAATATGAGAAACACAATTATTAGAGATGATGTAAACAAGCAGTTGTTGATGACAAGAACATTCGCAAAGCTTTCAAAGGATATCAGAAGTGAGGAATATCAGCTTTTACAGGCGGCGCGCCGCGATTATCCAAACTATGAGGTTGTCGCTCGCACAATCAGAAGAAATTCTGATAAGAAAACATATCACGGTCTTACATACACCTATATGGAAAAATATATTGAACTTTGCGGAAACGATGAACAGTTGGAGGAACTTAACGGTATGCGCCTGATAGGCGAATGCCACACAAGAGGATTCAGCTACGCAACAATCAAGAAATGGTTTCTTGAAACATTTCCAGAGGTTAAACAGTTCGGAAAACCTGCTGTTAAAGAAGATGAAAAAAATAAAACAACAGAGGAAAAGACAACAGACACAGTTAATACGGAAACTGCGGCTTAATGTGGTAATAGTCAGAAACAATGAAAGAAGGTGAAAAATATGATTGAAGAAAGAGTCTATACACAAGAAGAACTGTCTGAAATATTAGGAACAATAGAAGTGAAGAATATAAAAGCCAAATTGGAAAGGTACAATGTTGATTTTACAGCGACAAAAGTTGAAGAAAGTTATGTGTTTGATATACATAGAATAAATGACAAGTTTAAAGTGTTTTGTATTTTAGAATTAAAATTTCCAGCGCAAACAAATTTTTCAAAGCTAAAGTATTTTGTTTACTACTTTTTCAATGATAATGATTTTAATATTCTATCACATTCCCTAATGGCACAAAGGTTAAATGATATTTTCGGTAAAGTCTTTTCCAGACAAACAATATCGAGATGGATAAACGCATTGGAGAAACAAAATTTATTTTATAGTGGAAGTTCAGAATATAGATACTTTTCTGTGTATAAAGGAGCAAGTAAAGAAATAACACACGAAGAATATAAAAAAAGCCTGGAATGTATACTGGGAATATTTAAGTCAACATTCAAATTATCCAGAATCGTTTAGAAAGATGTATGGTGTAATCGGCGGCAAAGCTGTTAAAAGACCGCTCATTAACATCAACGGATTTTACAACGATAAAATAAAGAAGCTTACTGAATATGCTTTGGAAAGTATAGAACAGGAAATCAATTCAGATTAAATTATAAACTGAATTTTTCAAATAAAACAGATGGGTTGTGGGGAGTTGCAAAGCCTCGCTACGCGCGGCTTTAGCAACTATCCCACAACCGAAGTTCAAAAGAAAGGAGGAAAAAATATGCGTAATTACAATAATGTAATGAAAAGGCATATGGCAGGTATAAGACGTGCTACAAACGGAAAATCAGCATACGAAAACTATGCGGAAGTTTGTGATGAGATAAGAGAATTTATGGCAGAAATTCAGCAGGAGCAAGAGGACAGAGAATATAAAGCCTATATAGATAAGCATTTTGAAAAGCTTGGAAAAACCATAGAGAAATCAATAGAAAAATCATTCAAGCTATAATAACAGCGG
>JAFTWI010000099.1 GCA_017465345.1 Oscillospiraceae bacterium | reverse complement strand
CTTAGCCTTGGAGAGAGTTTCTTCGTGCGGAAGAACGATACCCTCAGAGAATTCAACAAGCTTAACGAGGGAAACAAAGCCTTTGAGGCTATTGTTTTCACCGTTTGCGGTAAACTTCATCTCATAAACGTAGATGCTGTCCTCGCCGTCGCAGGCAAGAATCTGCTTATCAAGCCAGCTCTGGAGAGTTTCACCTGCTTCAGCGTAACGCTCATCGCCGCCCTTTGGCAGTTCAAGACGGATAATATTATAAGGATTTTCCTTTACATACTGCTCTCTCTGAGCATCGGAGATAATATCGTAAGGAGGGCAAACAAGTGTATTGAGTTCGCCGCCTTCAGCGGTATAGCGCATTCCCTTAAAAGCTTTGATTTCTGCCATTGCAAATTCCAACCTTTCTGATTTGTTTAATTATTTAAGATCCATTCCGCAGCACTTCTTGTACTTCTTGCCGCTTCCACATGGGCATGGGTCATTTCTTCCGACCTTATCCTTAACCTTACGAGGCTCGGAAGGTCCGTCGCTTCCTGCTTCGGCAGGCTGCATAACCTGCTCACGCTTCGGAGCTTCAGAATTTGGATTAACCTGAATTGTAAACAGGAGTCTGATAGTTTCTTCACGGATTGACTCAATCATTGCATCGAACATTTCGAAGCCTTCGAAACGATATTCTACAACAGGGTTCTTCTGACCGTAGGAACGGAGGGAGATACCGCGCTTGAGTTCTTCCATATCATCAATATGAGCCATCCACTTGATATCAACAACCTTGAGGAGAATTACACGTTCAAGCTCACGGAGAACTTCGTCCCCTACCTTTTCTTCCTTCTGTCTGTAGAAGGTCATTGCTCTTTCGGTAAGCTTATCGATAATTTCCTGCTTAGACACGTTTTCAAGCTCTGCGCTTGTGTAACGGAAGTCCTCGTTCACAGTGAACAGACCCATAAATCTGTCACGGAGACCTGCAAGGTTCCAGTCGTCCTTAATGTTATCGTCCATAAGGTACTGATTAACAGTATCGTTAATCATACCATTAATCATATTCAGGATATATTCGTGAATATCCTCGCCGTTGAGAACCTTACCTCTCTGGTCATAGATAATCTGACGCTGAGCAGACATAACATCGTCATAGTTAAGAACGCTCTTACGGATTGCAAAGTTTCTGCCTTCAACCTTCTTCTGTGAAGACTCGATAACCTTGGAAAGCATCTTTGCTTCGATAGGCATATCCTCTTCAACCTTGAGAGCTTCCATCATGCCTGTAATTCTGTCACCGCCGAAAAGACGCATAAGGTCATCTTCAAGTGAGAGGAAGAAACGGCTTTCGCCCACGTCACCCTGACGACCTGCACGACCTCTGAGCTGATTGTCGATACGGCGGGATTCGTGACGTTCTGTACCGAGAATGAACAGACCGCCTGCTTCCTTAACCTTTACAGCCTTTTCCTTGATTTCATCGCTGTACTTTTCATAAAGGTCACGGTAAATCTTTCTTGCGTCGAGGATTTCCTGATTATTGGTTTCAGCGTAGCTGATTGCTTCATTGATAAGCCAATCAGACATGCCATTCTTCTTCATTTCAGCCTTAGCCATAAACTCAGCGTTACCGCCGAGGATAATATCAGTACCACGGCCAGCCATATTTGTAGCAATTGTTACAGCGCCATACTTACCTGCCTGAGCAACGATTTCAGCTTCTCTTTCGTGCTGCTTAGCATTGAGGACATTATGCTTGATGCCCTTCTTGGAAAGCATCTTGGAAAGTGTTTCAGACTTTTCAACGGAAACAGTACCTACGAGAACAGGCTGTCCCTTTTCGTGACACTCCTCAATCTGACGGATTGCAGCGAGGAACTTGCCGTGTTCTGTCTTGAACACAACATCAGGGTGGTCGATACGAACTGTAGGACGGTTAGGAGGAATTTCGATAACGTCGAGCTTGTAGATTTCCTTGAATTCCTCTTCTTCAGTCATAGCTGTACCTGTCATACCTGAGAGCTTCTTATAGAGACGGAAGTAGTTCTGGAAAGTAATGCTTGCGAGAGTCTTGGACTCGTGAGCAACCTTTACATTTTCCTTAGCTTCAATAGCCTGATGGAGACCGTCATTGAAACGACGACCAACCATAAGACGGCCTGTAAATTCGTCAACGATTATAACTTCGCCATCCTTGACGATATAGTCAATATCAACCTTCATTACACCGTGAGCCTTGAGAGCCTGATTGATGTGGTGAAGAAGTGTTGAGTTATCAGCATCATAAAGGTTACCAACGTTAAAGTGCTTTTCAGCCTTCTTTACACCGCGGCGTGTAATTGTAGCTGTCTTAGCCTTTTCGTCGATGATATAGTCACAGTTTTCAGTTGCTTCTTCCTGGTCAACCTTATTATCCATTTCAACAACAATGTAAGGTGTAAGGCTTCTTGCAAACTTATCAACCTGTGTATAAAGCTCAGTAGACTTATCTCCACGGCCTGAAATGATAAGCGGAGTTCTTGCTTCGTCAATGAGAATTGAGTCAACTTCGTCGACAATTGCGAAGTGGTGTTCACGCTGAACCTTATCTTTTTTATAGATAACCATATTATCACGGAGATAGTCAAAGCCAAGCTCGTTATTTGTTGCATAAGTGATATCACAGTTGTATGCGGCACGACGCTCGTCATTGTTAAGCTCATGAGTGATACAGCCGATTGTAAGGCCAAGGTAGCGGTATACCTTGCCCATTTCCTCAGACTGGAATTTAGCAAGGTAGTCATTTACTGTTACAACGTGAACGCCCTTGCCTTCGAGTGCACAAAGGTAAGATGCACAGCAGGCAACGAGAGTTTTACCTTCACCTGTTTTCATTTCAGCTATACGTCCCTGATTAAGAACGATTGCACCGATAATCTGTACAGGGAAAGGCTTCTTTCCGAGAACACGCCAAGCAGCTTCACGACCCGTAGCAAGTGCTTCGGGGAGAATTTCTTCAAGAGTTTCACCATTTGCAAGACGTTCCTTAAGAACATCAGTCTGAGACTTGAGAGTTTCCTCCGACATTGCGGCATATTCATCTTCAAGACCGAGAACCTTATTTTTTATCGGTTCGATTTTGGCAAGCTCTCTTTTACTGTAGCTGCCGAAAAGTCCGTCAAAAATACCCATTTGTAATTCCACCTTTATATTTTAATAACAAAATTTAACGTATTCAGGAATGCCCCTTACGCAAAAGCGTATTCTGAACGCATTATATTTAATTATAACCCATACCATAAGATTTGTCAATGTTTTTTCACAATTGAATATCGGCTGCATCTGAGATTTTTCTTGACTTTTAGCGGATATTGGGGTAAACTGATTATAATTTATACTTTTGACAACGGAGGTGAATCGGGTGTATTGTTCGGAATGCGGCAAAGAGCTTCGTGACGGAGCAAAATTCTGCTCCTTCTGCGGAACAATGGTTGCAAATGACCTGAAAGCGGAAGAAATGGCTGCTGACAACGAAGAAACAATTACTGCTGCGGCAGATATTGAAGAAATTACTGACGTTGAAACTGTTTCTGAATCAACTATTACAGAAGAAATTGCTACTGAAGAAAAAGCTGTTGAAGATGCTTCAAATAATGACGAGATTACGGAAGCGGCAAGCTCTGAATTTGCAGAAAAATTCCACGAAAAAGACGGCTTATTTGTTGTAAAGGAACAGACTTCCGATATTTCCTGTGTTAATGCAGCTGCGGAAAATGAACTGACAGAAAAAGTAACGCTTCCATGGGTCAAGATTTCTGCTGTAATTATTTGCTTTGCAGTTATGGTTGCGGCGGCTTATTTTATACCGAATACTGTTGTTCCGACTATAAAATACAGTAACGCACAAAAGCTTTATGAAAGCGGAGATTATCAAGGTGCAAAGACCGCTTTTGCGGCACTTGACGGCTACAAGGACAGTGATGATTATATTCTGAAATGCGCTTACGGTGAAGCTGAACAGCTTTTCAGCAACAAGAGATATCCTGAAGCCGCTGACGCATTTACGGCACTGGACGGTTATTCCGACTCGGACGCTCGTGCAATGGAAGCTATGCTGAAAATTGCTGAAAATTACATTGCTGTCGGAGAATACGATTCTGCGATGTCAATATATGCAGCGGCAGGAAAGGCTGACCTTGCGGAGCAGACTGCATTGCAGAAAATTGAAGCACTTGCTGCTGACAGAAAATATTTTGAAGCGGCTGAAATTGCTGAAAATTACTGTAGCGAGGATGTTGTTACGGAATATCGCTATCAGGGGGCTCTTGCAGCGAAAAATGCAGGTGATTACAAAACTGCGGCTGATAATTTCTACAAGCTGGGCGGATACAGCGATTCTGCTGAGCTTGCAAAGGAATGCACATACAGCTTCTATATGACGGAGTACACCCAAAACGGTGCCTCAGAGGAAATTGCAAGGGGCTTCTATTTTCTTGGCGACTTCAATAATTCACACGATATGTTTATTGAAGCAAGCTACGAATATGGTCTTGAATGTGCTGAAAACGGCAATTATGCGTCAGCGGTTGCGATGTTCAAAAACTGCGGCACACACAAATCCGCTATGGGTGAGCTTTACAAGGCACGATACAATCTCGGCAAGTTTCTTCTCGACTCCGACCCTGCTTCGGCACGCTCGGTTTTTGCACTGTTAAGCACATATTCTGACAGTTCTTCACAAAAGAAAATTGCTGCTTCAAGACTTCCTGACAATCATGAGGACTGGTACGCTGACGGGTTTACTTCGGCAGGCAGTTATTACACCACTGTTTTCAGAAAAACTGACACCCTGCTGGTTTCATGTACGGCAGGTACGGAAACAATTTCTGAACCTGTCACGCTTACGCTTACTTTCCGCGACAGCAATGGAACGGAAATTACTGCGGATTGCGAAAATGTACGAAACAGTGCTTCATTCAGCGGAAGCTTTTCTCTTGCTTCTTCGGCAAGCGGTGATGCAAAAATCATTATTGCACGAAAGGACAACGGTACTGTACTGAGAACAATTGTCATTACTGTTATGGAATAATTCAAGGGTACTGAAATAAAAATCAGTACCCTTGTTTTTATTTATCCGATTTCACACTTGAAAGAAGCTTCATTCCCACAATCATTATCAGCGGAAATACTGCCGCAAAGAGCAGACCTGTTTTTAGTCCTGAAGAAGCAGCGTCTGCGGCAGGAAGCAGGGCTGTTCCCTTTTCTGCCATATTGACAAAAACACCTACAAGTCCCGGTCCTGCGGAACAGCCTATATCCCCTGCGAGAGCGAGGATTGCAAACATTTTGGTTCCACCTGATTTATATTTTTCAGCAGAAAGGCTGAATACTCCGGGCCACATTATTCCCACGGAAAGTCCGCACAGCCCGCAGCCTGCCAGTGACAGGACGGGATATGGTGAAAAAACCATGAGCCCATAGCTGATTATGCACAGCACCGAACTTGCTGTTATCACGGGGATAAGCTTTATTCTGCCGCCGAAAATTCCGTAGAGAAGTCTTGCTGTACCCATTAAAACAGCAAACATACAAGGACCAAGAAGGTCACCCATAGTTTTGCTTACTTTGAGTCCTGCTTCGGCAAAAAGCGATGCCCATTGTGAAGCGGCAAGTTCGGAAGCTCCTGCAGAAATCATAAGCAGACAGAGAAGCAGAAAAACCTTGCTGCCGAAAAGCTTTCCGAGAGGAATTTCCTCCTCTCCTTCCTCCACAAACGGACAAAGAGGTACTTTTGCAAAAAGAAATGTATTCAGGAACGGAACTATTGCCCACAAAGCTGTAAGCAGACGCCAGTTTTCTATTCCGCAGACTGAAAAAAAGACTGTTGAGAGAAGCACTACAGATACCTGTCCCCAGCAATAGAATGAGTGCAGCAGGCTCATTGCAGAAGCTTTTTCATCTCCGGGAAGAGACTCAACTATAGGGCTGATAAGCACTTCTGTCATACCGCCTCCCACTGAATTGAAGGCTGCGGCAAGGATTAATCCTGCAAAGGGGTCAGGAAGCACAAACGGAAAAACGCCCATGCAGGAGAACCCAATTGCAGAGCAAAGATGTGCGACAATCATTGATTTTCTTACCCCTATTGCTGACACAATTTTCGATGAGGCGATGTCAACAATAATCTGCATTATGAAATTAGCGGAAATGAGCAATGCGATTTTTTCAAGAGATATGCCAAACTGTTTATGAAAAGTCAAAAAAATCAGTGGCGGAAGATTGTTGACAATTGCCTGCGTTATATATCCTGTATAGCAGGCTATGAGAGTATGTTTATATGTAAATTTCATCTGAATTCCTCCTTACACAAGGTAAAATTATACACTTTTATCCCTTTGCAAGATAGGGTATTAAAGTAAAATAATTGTGACTGTTTGATAATGTTTTCAGAAATGTTTTGGCACTGTGTCCAAAAATACGTCAAAAAATCTGTATAGTATTTTTAATTTATTGCGTGACAAAATCGAAGAAATATGTTAAAATTATTATGTATGTTAAACACATTTATAAAATGTTTATTATTGTATTTTGAAGGGAGGAAGCCGCTGTGAGAAAATTCCGTAAGCTGTTAGGTGTTATTATCGCTCAGTCAGATTCTCATAACCAGTCAAAATTTCTTGAGGGTGTTTTCAAGCAGGCTTTCAAGCTTAACTATGATGTGGCGGTCTTTTCAACGTTCTCCACTCATAAATTGTCAGATGAATGGCATGAGGGTGAACTTAATATTTACTCTCTTATCAATTATTCGGCTTTGGATGGTATAATTATTCTGCCTGATACACTTGCTGTAGATGGTTATGATAAAATTATTGAGGCTGAAATAAAAAAGAAGTTCCGCAAGCCTGTAGTTTCTGTGGATATTGAAATTAATGGGTTTGAAAATGTTCACACCGATGATATCCAAAGCATAAAGCAGATTGTTTCTCATCTTATTGAAGAGCACAAGATGACGGATATTGCTTTTATGACAGGCACAAAAGGCCATCCTCACGCTACAAACCGTCTTACAGGTTATTATGAGGCACTTATTGAACACAATCTCCCTATTGACCAGAGCCGTGTTTTCTATGGCGATTTCTGGTACAATGAAGGTGAAAATGTTGTAAAGTCCCTTATTGAAAGCGGCAGACCTCTTCCTCAGGCTATTGCCTGCGGTTCAGATGCTATGGCTATCAGTGTTTGTGAGGCACTGAAGACAAGGGGTATACGGGTTCCTGAAGATATTGCGGTTACGGGTTATGATTCTATAGAATCGGGCGTAAATTATGTACCGAGCATTACCTCTGCAAATCTTCCGCTTGAAAATACAGGTGTGCGTACCGTTAATCTTATACATAGCAAGATTGCTGGAACAGAATATAAGGATTTAATCTGCGGTACCAATGTTGTTATTGCCAAAAGCTGCGGCTGTTCAGTCAATATTGCTGAAAAGCTCCGCACGGAAAACGAAACCTGGCGTGATGATGACCAGCACAGCAGATTTGATTCTTCATACAACTTTATGCTGGAAGCGCTTATTTCACATAAGGATTATGTAGGTTATATGCACACTCTTTGCTGGTACGCTTATCAGATTGGATATTTTGAGAATTATTATCTTTGTATGTGTGAAAACTGGGATAATCTCGGCGGCAATGAGCTCGCTCAGGATTACCTTAAAAAAGGCTACACAAAGAAAATGAATCTTTTAGTACAAAAAAAGCCTGACTATGCTTATGTTGAGCCGAATCTTTATTTTGATGTAAATGAAATGCTCCCTGCAATTTATGAGCGCAGACCAAAGCCTACCGCATTTTTCTTTACACCAATTCATTTCAACGACAGATGCTTTGGTTACTCCGTAATTTCCTTCGGTGACAAGCCTGTTTCCTACACAACTACATACCGCAAATGGACGAGATATGTATGTACTTCTCTTGAAAGCTTGCGCAGACAACGTAATCTTCAGTATATGTACAAGAAAATGGAGGAAAACGCTGTTACTGACCTGCTTACAGGCATTTACAACAGAAACGGCTTCAACCTTTATGCTAACCAGATTTTCAGTGAGGCTAAGGAAAGCAATCAGAAATTCACTCTTATTATTGGTGACATGAATAATCTGAAATACATCAATGATACTTTTGGTCATGTTGAGGGAGACTTTGCGCTGAAAAGTGTTGCAGAAGCCTTTACAAAGGTATGCTCATCGGATATGACCTGCTTCCGAATAGGCGGTGATGAATATGTCATCGTCAGCAGGACGATTCTTACCGAAAACGAAATTATCGAAATTACCGACTCGATAACCAGATACCTCAAAAATATAAATGATACTGCTGATAAACCGTACTCTGTCAGCATAAGCATGGGCTGGTATTTTGACAACGCTGATAAAATTGACTCCATTGAACATGCTGTTTCTATTGCAGATGAAAAAATGTTTGCTGCAAAGGAAAAATACAAACGCAATGAAGGATTTAACTATAGAAAATCCCATTCAAAATAATCACCATAGAAAGGATATAAAAAATGAACAAGGAAATTCCATACAAGATTTATCTCGAAGAAAGCGAGCTGCCTAAGCAGTGGTATAACGTAAGGGCTGATATGAAAAACAAGCCTGCTCCCCTGCTCAACCCAAAGACCCTCAAGCCAAGTACTCTTGAAGAGCTGAGTCAGGTTTTCTGCGAGGAACTTGCCAAGCAGGAGCTTGATGATACTACTCCTTACATTGACATTCCTCAGGAAATTCTCGATTTCTACAAGATGTACCGCCCAGCTCCGCTGGTAAGAGCTTACTGTCTCGAAAAGGCGCTGGACACACCTGCTAAGATTTACTACAAATTTGAGGGCAACAACACTTCAGGCAGCCACAAGCTGAACAGTGCAATTGCACAGGCTTACTACGCTAAGAAGCAGGGTCTCAAGGGTGTTACTACAGAAACAGGTGCAGGTCAGTGGGGTACAGCGCTTTCTATGGCGTGTGCATATCTTGACCTTGACTGTAACGTATACATGGTTAAGGTTTCCTACGAGCAGAAGCCTTTCCGCCGTGAGGTAATGAGAACTTACGGTGCTAACGTTACTCCTTCTCCTTCTATGACTACAGAAGTGGGAAGAAAGATTAACGAGCAGTTCCCAGGCACAAACGGTTCTCTCGGCTGTGCAATTTCCGAAGCTGTTGAGGCTGCACAGGCAAAGGAAGGCTACCGCTATGTTCTCGGCTCTGTTCTCAATCAGGTTCTCCTGCACCAGACTGTAATCGGTCTTGAAGCTCAGGCAGCCTGCAAGAAATACGATATTAAGCCTGACATTATTATCGGCTGCGCAGGCGGCGGCTCCAACCTCGGCGGTCTTATCTCTCCGTTTATGGGTGAAAAGCTCCGTGGTGAAGCTGATTACCGCTTCATCGCTGTTGAACCTTCCTCTTGTCCTTCTCTTACAAGAGGTGTTTACGCTTACGACTACTGCGATACAGGTGCTGTTTGTCCGCTTTCCAAGATGTACACTCTCGGAAGCACATTCATGCCTTCTTCAAGCCACGCTGGCGGTCTCCGCTACCACGGTATGAGCAGCGTTCTTTCTCAGCTTTACGATGATGGTCTTATGGAAGCTACTTCCGTTGAGCAGACTTCTGTATTTGCTGCTGCAACTCAGTTTGCAAGAGTTGAGGGTATTCTCCCTGCTCCTGAAAGCAGCCACGCTATCAAGGTTGCTATTGATGAAGCTATGAAGTGCAAGGAAACTGGCGAAGAAAAGACAATTCTCTTTGGTCTTACAGGTACAGGCTACTTTGATATGTACGCTTATCAGAAGTTCAATGATGGCGTAATGGGTGACTATATTCCTACTGATGATGAAATCAACGAAAGCCTTGCTCGTATGCCTAAGCTTGACTAATTAAAATGAATTTAAGGAACGTCCGATGGACGTTCCTTTTTGTTTTGATATAAAAATGGGGACGTTTTTTCAACGTCCCCATAAATTATTTATTTGCGGAAAGTGCACGCTGACCGATATCGGTTCTGTAGTGTGCGCCTTCAAATGTGATTTTCTTTACAGCATCATAGGACTTATCAAGTGCAGCCTGCAGGCTTTCGCCTGTTGCTGTTACACCGAGAACACGTCCGCCGTTTGTAAGGAATTTTCCGTCAGCAAACTTTGTGCCTGCGTGGTAAACAAACACTCCGTCAACCTGTCCCTTATCGTCCATGCCGTTCATTTCGATGCCCTTAGGATAGCTCTGTGGGTAACCGCCGCTTGCCATTACAACGCAGGAACAGCACTCGTTCTTCCACTTGATATCCACGTCAGCAAGCTTACCGTTGTAGATTGCTTCAAAAATATCAACGAGGTCAGCGTCGAGAAGCGGGAGAACAACCTGTGTCTCAGGGTCACCGAAACGACAGTTGTACTCGATAACCTTAACACCCTTAGGTGTAACCATAAGACCGAAGTAGAGACATCCCTTGAAGGTTCTGCCTTCTGCCTTCATTGCGTTGATTGTAGGAAGGAAGATAGTTTCCATACATTCCTTTGCAACATCTTCTGTATAGAATGGGTTAGGTGCAATTGTACCCATACCGCCAGTGTTGAGGCCCTTGTCGCCGTCGAGGGCACGCTTGTGGTCCATAGAAGAAATCATAGGAACAACAACATTTCCGTCTGTGAATGAAAGCACAGAAACCTCAGGTCCTGTAAGGAATTCCTCGATTACAACAGTTGAACTGCTTTCGCCGAACTGCTTGCCGTCAATCATTGACTTTACAGCTTCGATAGCTTCTTCTTCGTTTTGAGCGATAATAACGCCCTTACCAAGTGCAAGACCGTCAGCCTTGATTACAGCAGGATAGCTGTTTTCGGATTTGAGGTAAGCGATTGCTGAGTCGCTGTCGGAGAAGATTTCATACTTTGCAGTAGGAATGTTGTACTTCTTCATCAGGTCCTTTGAGAAAACCTTGCTGCCCTCGATAATTGCAGCTGCCTTGTCGGGACCGAAAGTCATAAAGCCCTCAGCGTTGAGAGCGTCAACCATACCAAGTACAAGTGGGTCATCAGGTGCTACAACAACCATATCAACTGCAAGCTGTTTAGCAAGTGCTACAACTCCGTCGATATCTGTTGCCGCAACGTCAAAGCACTCAGCATAACGGGAAATACCACCGTTGCCTGGAGTGCAGTAAAGCTTTTCTGTGCGCTTGCTTTCTGCAAGCTTCATAATAATGGCGTGCTCACGTCCGCCGCCGCCAACTACTAAAATTTTCATTTATTACTCTCCTTTAGATTATTCGAAGGAAATTGAATCGAGGACTTCTTCAAAGTCAGAACAAACCGCATCAAACATTTGCTCCGAGGACATACAAATAAAGTTATACATAATATCACCGTTCAATATAACATATTGATTATAGAGAACAACCTCGTCAGCAACCAATTCGACAGCAGAAAATCGACCCTTGAAGCAATCATAGCCATTTACGCTTATAACCTCGCCGCCCAAATAATAACTTTTGTCTTTTTCCTCATATAGCTTTCTGAACTCACCGTCAAAAATCGACATATCAAAAACTTTCTTTCCATCCATTTCAGTCATTTTTACTTTGAACAGCGAAATCATATCGTTGGTATAAAGGAAAAGAGCGTCGTCCTCTGCATTTTTGTTTTCTGAATCAAACACCCATTTTTCAGAATCAACAACCAGTGTATACCCTGTACCCTTGAATGTATCAGTTTTTTCAGATGTTACAACTGTTGTTTCTTCGGCGATTTCAACCTCCTTGCTTTCGCAGGCTGTAAAAACCGTGAGAGCGAGAACTGTCATCAATATAATGAGTATTTTCTTCATTTTAAGTTATTCCTTTTCTGTAACTGCTTTATTATGATTTTTAGCATAGGTGTAAACAGCTGAAGCGGCAATTGCCATTATCATTGCGGCATGGACAAGGTATGAAAGTATGCTTACAATTTCATTGTAAACCCCGAGCCTTTGCAAAGCTTCAACACCATCAACTCTTGCTACAAGCATAGTCTGAACGGTTGTTACCCATCTTACAGCAATGGGAAGTGCTGCGGTTGTTACTGCGGAAGCAACAAGCGGAATTAGAGTAAGCTTACCACTTTTATTGAACTTAGCGTCATTGCACATTATCAGATTTGATATTGTCAGCAGCAGACAAGCCACGCAGTAGATAATAACTGCCCAAGATGTAATTTTTTCGTCGGCTTCTGCCGAACCGAGTCCGCCACCGCCTGTCCAGTACATAATCAAGTTGTTCTGGTTGAAGCTTGCAATGAGAGAAACCGCCGCCCAGACAATAATAAAAATCTGCGAGATAATTGCTGCAATTCTTACGCACTTCGGTGTCATAGCTGTTCCCCCTTTCAGTTATGCTGAATTTTTATTACGTATAGAAATTAAAGTAAATTAAGAGTATTTCTGCCAATGGCAGAAATACTCGGAGCTGAAAATCTCTGATTTTCAGCTTAATGATGGAAAAGTCTGATGCCTGTGAATGCCATTGCAATATTGTACTTGTTGCAGGTTTCGATTACGTTATCATCACGGATAGAACCGCCAGGCTGTGCGATGTACTCAACGCCCGACTTGTGTGCACGCTCAATGTTGTCGCCGAATGGGAAGAATGCGTCGGAGCCGAGGCACACGTTTGTATTCTTGGCAATCCATTCCTTCTTTTCTTCACGTGTGAAAACTTCAGGCTTTGTTGTGAATACCTTTTCCCACTCGCCGTCACGGAGAACGTCCTCGTACTCATCGCCGATGTAAACGTCGATAGCGTTATCTCTGTCAGCACGTCTTACGTCATCCTTGAAAGGAAGCTCCATAACCTTAGGGCACTGTCTGAGCCACCAGTTGTCAGCCTTCTGACCTGCAAGACGTGTACAGTGAATTCTGGACTGCTGACCTGCACCGATACCGATTGCCTGACCGTCCTTAACGTAGCAAACGGAGTTGGACTGTGTATACTTGAGAGTGATGAGAGAGATGATGAGGTCAATCTTCTTGTCATCAGGGATATTCTTGTTATCTGTAACAATGTTGCTGAGAAGCTCGTTGTTGATATCAAGCTCGTTTCTGCCCTGCTCGAAGCTTACGCCGTAAACCTGCTTTGTTTCGAGTTCAGCTGGAACGTAGTTCTCATCAATCTTGATTACGTTGTATGTACCCTTTCTCTTGGACTTGAGAATTTCAAGTGCTTCGTCTGTGTAGCCTGGAGCGATTACACCGTCAGAAACCTCACGCTGAATCATCTTAGCTGTGCAAGCGTCGCAAACGTCAGAAAGTGCGATAAAGTCGCCGTAAGAGGACATTCTGTCAGCACCTCTTGCTCTTGCGTAAGCGCAAGCAAGCGGAGAAAGTTCTCCGAGGTCGTCAACCCAGTAAATCTTCTTGAGTGTGTCGGAAAGTGGCTTACCAACTGCTGCACCTGCTGGAGAAACGTGCTTGAAGGAAGTTGCTGCGCAAAGACCTGTTGCCTTTTTCAGCTCCTTAACAAGCTGCCAGCCGTTGAAAGCGTCGAGAAGGTTGATGTAGCCCGGCTTGCCGTTGAGAACCTCGATAGGAAGCGCTGTTCCGTCTGCCATATAAATTCTTGAAGGCTTCTGATTTGGATTACATCCGTATTTAAGCTGCATTTCGTTTGCCATTTTTTATTCCTCCCAAATTAGTTGTTCTTATTAACAATTCTGCTTTCGTACTTGCCTGTTTCAAGGTCAATGTATCTTGTGAAAAGTGAAACCTTGTTGTCAGCGTTAAGGTTTTCCCAAACAAGATTTGTGAATGCGTCAATGTCGAGGTCAGGGATCGTAACCTTCTTTGGCTCGCCCTCAAAGCTTGGGAGTCTGCCGTTTTCCTCGTCACGTGCATAGGTGTGGATAAATCTGCCCACGCCATTTTCTGGGTTGCTGTATGCATAAGTATTTCTGATGCAGCAATCAGCGTTGCCGTCATCGCTCTTGAGGATAGACATAGCGTAGTTCATACCGTCATTTTCAAGGCGGATAATGCCTGAAATACGAGGTGTGTAGTTAGGAGCGTCATCCTCGAATTCACGTGTACGGAGGGACTGCTCGAAAGTCATCTGCTTATCCATAAGCTCGTAGATTGTATCTGTCTGGTCGCCGTTTGTAACGATAGTCTTGTTGCCGAGAACACGAACTGGAGCGTAGATGATGAGGTGTGGGTCAGTCATCTTGGAAGGGTCAAAAGCCTGTGTTCTGATACCCTCGCCGTCCTCAACAAATACACGATTACGGCTGTTTTCGCTTCTGCCCATGATAAAGTAAGCGATAACTGCCTTCTTACCGTCAGCAGACTTGCCGAGCATAATGCCTCTGCCGTGGTAAGGGAGAGTGGTGAGTTCCTTTTCAAATGCAATTGTATTCATAGTTAAAACCATCCTTTCCGAGGTTAAAATTAATAAATTAATTTATTTACTTATTCGTTTATATAGGCTCTGTCACCGTCAACAGTAATCTTATCCTGACAGAACAGCGAAACTGCCTTGGGAAGAATTTTCCACTCGACATTTTCCATAACTCTGCGCTGGAGAATTTCAGGTGTATCGCCGTTGAGAACGGGAACGGTATCCTGAAGAATGATTGGTCCGCCATCGCAAACCTCGGTAACAAAGTGAACTGTTGCACCTGTTACCTTAACACCCTTTTCAAGCGCCGCTTCGTGGACGTGAAGACCGTAGAAGCCCTTGCCGCAGAAGGACGGAATAAGTGCTGGATGAACGTTAATCATCTTGTTGGGATAAGCTCTGCAAAGTGTTTCGTCGAGAATTGTCATAAAGCCAGCATAAACCACAAGATCAGCCTTTTCCTCGTTGAGCGCATCGAGCATAGCCTTGCTGTATGCATGCACATCGGAGTAATCCTTACGGACAAGGACACGTGTTGCGATGCCGTTCTGCTTTGCACGTTCGAGTGCGTAAGCTTCGGGATTTGAAGCGATTACGCAGGTGATTTTACCGCCGACAATCTCCCCTCTTTTTTCAGCGTCGATAAGCGCCTGGAGATTTGTTCCGCCGCCCGAAACCAGTACAACAATATTTTTCATAGCAGCCTCCTTAAAAAATCAAGGCTGCAAAAGATATTTACAGCCTTAAATTTGCTTAGTAAATGATTACGCCTTCATCGCTTTCAACAAGCTCACCAAGAACATAAGCTTCCTCGCCTGCAGCCTTAAGTGCAGCGATAGCCTTGTCAGCATCTGCCTTGTCAACAACAACGCACATACCAACGCCCATATTATATGTATTGAACATATCACGCTCAGGAATGTTGCCTGTCTTTGCGATAAGGTCAAAGATAGGGAGAACCTGAACGTCAGCTCTTGCAATCTTAGCGGAAAGTCCGTCAGGACGCGCACGTGGAATATTTTCATAGAAGCCGCCGCCTGTGATATGGCTGATGGACTTGACATTTACAGCGTCAAGGAGAGCCATAATTGGCTTAACGTAAATTCTTGTAGGTGTGAGCAGACATTCGCCAAGCTTCATACCAAGCTCGTCATAATACTTGTTGAGGGACTCCTCTGTCATATCGAATACCTTTCTGATAAGGGAGAAGCCGTTGGAGTGGATACCGCTGGACTTGATAGCAATCATAACGTCCCCAGCCTTCTGTGTAGAAGGGTCGAGAATCTTATCCTTGTCAACAACACCTACGGAGAAGCCTGCCAGGTCGTATTCGTCCTCAGGCATCATACCTGGGTGTTCAGCTGTTTCGCCGCCGATGAGGGCACAGCCAGCCTGTACGCAGCCTTCAGCAACGCCTGACACGATTGTTGCAATCTTTTCAGGAATGTTCTTGACGAAAGCGATGTAGTCCAGGAAGAACATAGGCTTTGCACCACAGCAGATGATATCATTTACGCACATAGCAACGCAGTCGATACCAACTGTATCGTGCTTGTCCATAATGAAAGCCGCCTTGATTTTTGTACCAACACCGTCAGTACCTGAAACGAGAACAGGGTTCTTAACCTCGGAGAGGTCCATTTCAAACAGACCGCCGAAGCCGCCGATGCCTGAAAGAACGCCCTTTGTCATTGTTCTCTTAACGTGTGATTTCATAAGTTCAACGGACTTGTAGCCGGCTGTTACGTCAACGCCTGCTTCCTTGTAGCTATCAGAAAAACTCTTCATATTATCTATTCCTTTCAAAAATTATCAACCTTTACCGTTCCAGCAATATGTACACATCTTACACTGGTCAAGTCCTACTGCATCAACTGTACCTTCAAGTGACTGGAACTCAAGAGATGTAAGTTTGAGGCGCTTACAGATTTCAGCACGGAGCTTCTTGCCGCGTTCTGTATTTGTGTTGCTGTACTCCTCAATATACTTGACACCCTCTTCACCCTCAAACTCGTGGATAATCTTACGAGCAATAAGGTCAAGCTCAGAGTTGCTTCTTGAGAAATTGAGGTATTTACAGCTGTACATAATCGGAGGACACGCTGAACGCATATGTACTTCCTTTGCGCCGTTTGCGTACAGGAATTCAACAGTTTCACGCATCTGTGTACCTCTTACGATACTATCGTCAACAAACAGAAGCTTCTTGCCCTCGATAAGCTCGTGAACAGGGACAAGCTTCATTTTTGCAACGTGATTTCTCATTGTCTGGCTCTGTGGCATAAAGCTTCTTGGCCAGGTTGGTGTATACTTGATGAACGGTCTTGCAAACGGAATACCGCTTCTGTTAGCGTATCCGATTGCGTGAGGAACACCTGAATCAGGAACACCGCATACATAGTCAACGTCGGGGAGTGTACCGTTCTTCATATCAAATTCAGCCATGATTTCGCCATTGCGTGTTCTCATTGTTTCAACGGTTACACCCTCATAAATTGAGTTCGGGTAGCCATAATAAGTCCAGAGGAAAGAACAGATTTTCATATTTTCTGTACCGTGGTGCAGAATTTCAAATTTATTCGGACTGAACTCAACAATTTCTCCAGGCATAAGCTCACGATAAATCTCATATCCAAGCTTCTGAAAAGCAAATGATTCGAAAGAACAGCAGTAACCGTCATCACGCTTACCGATAATAATCGGCAATCTACCGTTCTTATCTCTTGCGCAGATGATAGAATGGTCTGTCAAAATCATCAGTGACATTGTACCATCGATTTTTTCCTGCGCATACTTGATACCCTCAACGAAGGATTCCTTCTGTGAAATAAGTGCACCAATGAGTGAGCTTGAATTAACCTTACCGCTGCTCATTGCTTCAAAGCTTGCAAAACAATTATCAACGAACTCATTTCTCAGCTCCTCGGCATTATTGATAACACCGATGTTGCAGACAGCATACACACCCAGCTTTGACCTTAAAAGAATTGGCTGCGGGTCAGAGTCGCTGATACAGCCAATACAGAGTTCACCCTGCATTGCGTCGATGTCGACCTCGAATTTTGTTCTGAATGGTGAGTTTTCGATACTGTGAAGGCTTCTCTGAAAACCGAGTTCCTTGGAATATGCAGTCATACCGCCTCGTCTTGTTCCGAGGTGCGAATGATAGTCCGTACCGAAAAACACGTCACTTACGCAGTTATTTTTAACAGCTGCTCCAAAAAATCCACCCATAAATTAATCTCCAAATATTATAATTAAAGTTCAGCAACCATCTGCTGCATTTTAGCGTCCTTAGCCTTAACGCCCTCAATCATCTTGACCTTTGCATCAGCAAGCTTTTCAGCAAGTCCCTCATCGGAAATTGCAAGCATCTGGATTGCAAGGATTGCAGCGTTCTTTGCACCATTAACAGCAACAGTTGCAACAGGAATACCGGAAGGCATCTGGACAGTTGCGAGAAGTGCGTCGAGTCCGTCAAACGTAGACTTAATCGGAATACCGATTACAGGGAGAGTTGTGTGACCTGCGATTACGCCTGCAAGGTGAGCAGCCATACCTGCCGCACAGATGATAATTCCGAAGCCGTTCTCCTTAGCCTTAGAAGCAAATTCGGAAGCCATTTCGGGAGTACGGTGAGCAGACATTACGTGCACCTCATAAGGTACACCATAAGCCTTTAACTCTGCAACAGCATCCTTTACAACAGGAAAATCGCTGTCGCTGCCCATAATTACTGCAACTTTTTTCAACATAGATATAACTCCTTTTCGGAAATTTATTATAAAATTACTTTTTTTAACAAAACAAAAAGCTGTGAAAACAGCAGGTAATCACAGCTTGATTGGTGCGCACTTATTTTTTGATACAAAAATCCCGCCGCAGCGAGAACACTGTCCTGACAGCAGCGCAGAAAAATATATGGAATCAGTCAAACAGCAGGCAAAAATTGTCACGGTCAAACCCTCCATAGCGAATTCAAATCATATATATTGTACTATATTTTTCCCTAAACTTCAAGTGTTTCACAAAAAAAAATCACTTTTTATAAAAATTCTTAATTATCTCTTGCATTTTTCGAAAAATATGTTAAAATAGTAGTTAGGAAATCCGAAAAACTTCGGAACACATTTCCCAAGACCAAACATGGAGGTGTTTTTCAATGGCATACATCATCAACGACGATTGCATCAGCTGCGGCGCTTGCGCAGACGGCTGCCCTGTAAACGCTATTTCTGAAGGTGACGGCAAGTACGTTATCGACGCTGCAACATGCATCGACTGCGGCGCTTGTGCTGACGCTTGCCCTGTATCTGCTCCTGTTGCTGAATAATCAACAAAGCATACTTAAATCCCCGTACTTCTTGTACGGGGATTTTTTATTTTATCAGCTTATCAAGTTCTGTCAGCAATTTCTGTTTCATCTCATTAAGTTCATCATTGGTAGGACGATTGTTGTCATCGTACATTAGGTGCATAGGATACCACCACACTGGACCTTTGCCATTGTTTCCGTAATTTTCGATATCACCTGTTCTTCTTGGAAACAGATGCCAGTGCAAATGTGTGTCACCATTACCAAGCAACTCATAATTCATTTTCTCTGCTCCGAAAGCATTTGACACTGCTTCAGCTACAACAGACATTTCCTCAAGAAATTTCATCTTGGTTGAATTGTCCAGCTGAAATAATTCGGTTTTATGTTCCTTACAAAGAAATATAGTATATCCCTTAAAATGCTGATTATCACCGATAACAACATAGCCTGTTTCCAGTTCTTTTACAAAGTATGGGTTTATTTCATTTTTTATCATTTCAATTCTGTCGCAAATGAAGCACATAGCAAATTCTCCTATAAAAAATCCCCATACCGAAGTATGGGGATTTAAAATCAATTATTCATTGATAGCTGTAACAACGCCTGAACCTACTGTTCTACCACCTTCACGGATAGCGAAACGGAGACCGTCTTCGATAGCGATTGGTGTGATGAGTTCAACGTCGATAGTTACGTTATCACCAGGCATACACATTTCCTTATCAGCAGGGAGTGTGATTACGCCAGTAACGTCAGTTGTTCTGAAATAGAACTGAGGTCTGTAGTTGTTGAAGAATGGAGTGTGACGTCCGCCTTCTTCCTTCTTAAGAACGTAAACCTGACCCTTGAACTTTGTGTGTGGGTTGATGGAGCCTGGCTTACAAAGAACCTGACCTCTTTCGATATCTGTTCTCTGAACACCACGGAGAAGAGCACCGATGTTATCGCCTGCTTCAGCGTAGTCAAGAATCTTTCTGAACATTTCGATACCAGTTACAACTGTCTTAGCCTTTTCATCCTTAAGACCAACGATTTCAACTTCGTCACCAGTCTTGAGCTGACCTCTTTCAACTCTACCTG
>JAFTWI010000098.1 GCA_017465345.1 Oscillospiraceae bacterium | reverse complement strand
TGACGGTTCATATCCCACTTGATGTACTCGATGTTTGCGCTGTCGAGGATTTTCTTCATCATACCATATATATGGTCGCGCACTTCCTTGTTGGAGTAGTCCAGAACGTACTGCTCACGGGACATTGAAAGCTCTCTGCCCTGAACCTGAATTGCCCATTCGGGGTGAGCCTTGTAGAGCTCGCTGTCGGGGGAAATCATTTCAGGCTCGAACCAGATACCGAACTTCATACCAAGCTTGTTAACCTCGTCGACAAGGTACTTCAGACCGCCCTTGATTTTCTTTTCGTACACGAACCAGTCACCAAGAGAGCTGTTGTCAGCGTCACGGTGACCGAACCAGCCATCGTCCATAACAAGCATTTCGATACCAAGCTTTGAAGCTTCCTTAGCGATGTCGATAAGCTTTTCGGTGTCGAAATTAAAGTATGTAGCCTCCCAGTTGTTGATGAGGATAGGACGACGCTTATCCTTGTATTCGCCTCGGATAAGGTGTTCACGGTAAAGGTCGTGGAAGGTACGTGACATTGCGCCGATACCCTCGCTTGAATATACCATTACAACCTCAGGAGCAACGAATTTCTCCCCTGCTTCCAGAAGCCAGTTGAAGTCGAAGTGGTTGATACCCATTACAAGGCGGGTATACTTATGCTGTGTAACTTCAGCCTGTGCGAAGAAGTTACCGCTGTAAACGAAGTTGAAGCCATAAGCCTCGCCGTTGTCCTCGTCAGCGTTATGGGAAACGAGAGCAACAAACGGGTTGTTCTGATGTGAGGACTCACCCTTTACGGAGTCAACGCCCTGCTTGCCGTGATGGAGTCTGCACCTTTCCATAACACGCTCTCTTGCCCAGCTACCGTTGAGGGTAATGAAGTCATAGCCGTCGTTATCGAAGTCAATACAAGCGGAAAGCACTCTCTTCACATTGAGAGGTGCTGTGCCGTTGTTCTTGAGGCGAACACTTCTTGTGATTACATCAAGGTTATTGAATGCTGTATAAACAAGAACAGCTTCAAGTCCTGTGTGCTTGTCAACGCAGGTGATTTCCAGAGTTTCAGACTCGTTTTCATTTGCGAATGTTGCAGGCATACCTTCAAGTGCAGGCTTGCCCTTGTAAACCTTGTGGGAAACGTAGCGAAGGTCGGTTGTGGTCATACCCTCGTCGTCCATAACCATAAGGCATGGCTCACGGTAGTCGCCTGTGCCGTGGCAGGGATACTCAAAAGCGTGGGCGTCCATAAATGTGCCCTTGTCGCGTGCGTTTGTCTTGAGTGTCCACGGATTTTCTGTAAGACGAAGGAGGTATGTAAGGTCCTCGTCCTCGATTTTCTTTCCGTAGTAAGCGTGGATAAGATAGCCGTCATCGGTTGCACCGAAAACATAGCTTGTGTTCTTTGCGTCAAGCTTGAAAAGAACGATATCCTCAGCATAGCTGATATTGTCATTAATCTGCCACGCCCATCTTTTATACTCTTTGTGATATTCCTGAACTTTTATACTCATCGTTAATCGATTCCTTCCGTAATATTTTCTTTTTTGGGAGCAACTCTGTTCAGCACCTTCCTCAGTGTACTCAGCACTGATTCAAAGTTGAATATTGTTACAACAATAAACAGTACTATAAGCTGCACCCACATAAGCTTCGGTTCCTTTACAGCAGCGAAAGCCATATATCCCACTACAATTGTGTTTACAATCAATCTGAAGAAATTCACATCGAAATGAATGAGATTTCTTACATCGAAAATTCGTATTACAAAGCAAGCCGCATAAGCCGCCGCTGTAGCAATTGCTGCACCATAAGCACCGTATTCGGGGATAAGCAGGAAGTTGAGAATGATATTCACAACAGCCGCAATAAGACTTGTCAGCAGCGAATTCATCGACTTTTTCTTTACGTTGTATACGCTGGACGTGAACTGGCAAAGGCACTGGAAAACCATTGCAATAACCAGTATAGGTGTGTAGTGATACGCAAATGTGAAATTCTTCGACGGGTCATTGTCAACAAGCAGGTATGTAAGCGGCTTCACAAGCATTATTACGCCTGCTGCCGCAATCATCAGCAGTGAGCTGTATGCGCCATAAATTTTGGTATAGAATTTTGCAAGACCATTGTCATTGCGGTTTTCAATTGCAGACATCTGCCACGCCTGATAGAAAAGCGTTGTGAACATCATCAGCAGAGACGGAATTTTGTAAGCGGCACTGTAGATACCGTTTGTTTCTTCGCCGCAAAGTGAAATCACAAACCATCTGTCCGATGCTGAGGTTATCCACCACAGCACATAGGTCGGGATAAGCGGTGCAGAATATTTCAGCATTTCCTTAAACAGCTTCTTGCTGAAATAGGTAATGTCCAGATACTTGTGCAGACCTGCAATAAGAGTCAGCACAACAATTGAAACAGCATCAGAAATAATTATCGACAATACGTATCCCGTAACACCCATATCAAGTGCCACAAGGAAAATCACGTTACATATAACGATAACCAGCGTCGAAAGTATGCCGTCCGCCGCAAACAGCTTAACGTAGCCTTTTGCACGGACAAAATTCGAAGCAATCTGTCTGAAACAGGAAAAGTAGCAGTACACATACAGCAGGAAGCCGTAGTCCTTATACATATCAATAAGGTTCAGCACGGGAGAGAACAGCGCAAATGCCGCAAGTCCGATAAGGGTTGACGTTACAGCAACGGTGTAGACCTGCCGCTGATTGTAGCCCTTGTCCATACCGAAACGAATAACAGCGTCAGCCATACTGAACGTCAGGATAGGATACAGCACGTTCACTGTCTGATACAGCAAATCGGCGGTACTGTAGCCATCTGTAGACATACAACCAGTGTACAGTCTCATAAGTATGAAGCTCAGGAACTTTGCCCCGAAGCTTCCGATGGCGAATATTACGGTATTACTCGCCAATTTCTGATATTTATTCATAGTGAGAGTTTACTCCGTTTTACACATCAATATAGTTTTTCTTGTCCTTTTTCATAGCCAGAAGAGCAATGTTAACCAGCGCTACTCCGCCGAGGGAAACAGCTGCAATCCAAAGACCTCGCCATACTTTTTTCATAAAAAATTCCTCCTTTTGGATAAAAAGAAGTATATATTTTAGTATACCACATATTTTCCGAAAATGGAATAGGCTGCGAAAAATTTTCCTGACGATTGCAAAAAAGAAAATTACCCATTGACTTTAAAGCATAAAAGTAATATAATTAATAAGTATACATTTTTGTAAACTATTATGATTGGAAGTGATTGGTTTGATCAAAGCGGCTGAAGCAATGGTAAAATGTCTGGAAAATGAGGGCGTAAAGGTCGTCTTTGGTTATCCGGGCGCTGCAATCTGTCCTTTT
>JAFTWI010000097.1 GCA_017465345.1 Oscillospiraceae bacterium | reverse complement strand
TCTTTTGTTCTGTGTATCCTATTCAGCAGTCATCCTTTTTTATCCAAAAGTTTCAGCAAATATTGTTTTCAGCACATCGGCTGGAAGCTCCTGCTTCACATAAATCTGAAGCATTCCCTTTGGAGTGATTTTGTAATCAGCAAGCTTGTCCTTGTGCTGAATTACCCCACTTGCTTCAACGTTGATGTGGTCTTTAAACGGTATCAGACGCACAACCTTGTCGCCGTTATAATAGCTGGGCAGCTTTGCCCACATTGTTTCCTCCACATCAACAGATATACTGTCATATATCAGCTGACGAAGTGCTGTAAACATATCGACAATTTCCTGCGGATATTTTTCAAGATGCATTTTTATCTGTTCGTTCATATGATATTCTCCGTTTTTCGATTATTACTTGTAAATCCCAAGAAATGACGTGATTTTCCCGTATGTATACTCACCCTCAATAAGTCCGAATTCAGGGTCGTAATACTTACCGTCATACAGCAAAGTCCAGTGAGTATAGCCATTGTTTGTATGTACCGTTAATATTGAAAATTCGTGAGGAACAGGATTTTTCTTGGAAATACGGGTGTTTCTTTCTGCGTGCTTTATACCGTAAAAATCAAGTGCTTCAATAAGCTGTCCGATACTTGTGGGACCGCTTGTTTTCATATCCTTGATAACTTCTTCAACAGTTTTTCCTGCTATCATTGCTATACACGCCTGACCGCAGGTTTCAGAGGTAGGCTGCATAATAAGCTTCATAATCATTCTCCTTTATGGGTTCTGTAAACTTTTTCACCTTATTTCGTCAGCCTTTCCAGCTCCTCGGACATAAGCTTTATGTTCTTGACCATATAACCGAGATTTTCCGTGCCTGCGCTGTTTTCTTCAATCGCAGCAGCAACGTGCTGAACAGCACCGCAGTTGTTCTCGATGTTTCCGCTTACGCTGACAATCTTATGGGAAACGTTTTCGCCGTTTTCCGCAACGCTGCCGATGATATTGTTCATATCCGCAATGTGACGTGAAATCTCGTTGTTTGCACCGCTCAACTGCTTTGTGGAAAGCTTCATCTGCTCCATACTTTCCATACCCTCACGGGTCAGGACAGCGTTCTTCTCCATAGCTTCAACAGTGCCCGAAATATTCTCCGTAACCTGTCCGATTATGACAGCAATTTCAGCAGCGGCACTGCTTGTCTGCTCGGACAAAAGCTTTATTTCCTCAGCAACTATGGAAAAACCGCTTCCGAATTCGCCAGCACGGGCAGCTTCAATAGTAGCGTTCAGTGCAAGGATATTTGTCTGCATCGAAATGTCCGTGATAACCTCTGCAATCTCAACAATCTGCTTTGACTGCTCGGAAAGTTTAGAAATAATTATCTTGCTTTCGTCAGTGCCCTTGCAGATTTCGTCCATACTTGCAGAAGCGGCGGACATCTTCTTGTCATTGTCAGCAGTTATTTCATCAGCACGTTTTGTAAGCTCAGCAATACTGCTGCTCATCTCGGAAAGATTTTTCAAGTTGTCGGAAATCATATTCATATTTTCCTCAACGGATTTTATGTGCTCAAAATTCGCCTCGCTGTCACGCATTACATTTTCCGACTCGTCAGCAATACTGCGGTTTGCTTCCGTTGCAGCTGCGGAAATCTTGTCAAGTTCAGTAACCGTTTCAAGAAGCTTGCGTGACACTTCAAGTGACTTCTCACGCATTATTCTCTGCTGCTCCGCACCCATAAGGCTGCCCAGCATTGCCGTGGTACGCTTGCAAAGCATAGTGAAAATTGCTGATATTGCAAACAAAATCATTGCACGGGGAAGTATTCCGAACATCACAACATCACTTGTTTCAACAAAATTATCATCGGGAACATAGTTTGCTCTGAAAGCCGCAAGCTGACCGAAGGATACGCCGATTACGGTAATCAGCGTGCCGAAAATATTAAGCCTGCCCGAAAAATACAGGCTTGCAATAGCAATCGGGTAAACATATAAAAGTATTGCGTGATATGACATTGTTATTGCCACGTCAACAGTGAAAATTGCCGCACATACCACAATGACATATTTCACCCACGGGCTGTTCTGCTTGCAGAAATTTACGATAATCGTCGGTATGAACAACAGCACCGCACCTATCGCAAATGAAGTAAACATAACCCCCAGTGGAATTATAAAAATCCCTATGATGTCAAGAATTACAACAGCTGCAAAAACCAGTATGGTTATACGCATAACCTTTGCCGCTGCCTTGTTTGCACTGCGTTCGTTTTCTTTTAAAAGCTCCATAATTTTCTCCTCCTGTTTTGCTCGGATACAAAAAAACAGAGCCGTTCATTGTGTGAAAAATGAATGGCTCTGCGTCTAAGCGTCCGGCTCTTGATATGTATTTATTCAGCTTTTTTATGCACGCTGACCTGCATTTTTTCCGCACTTATAACACTTTCCTGCTTGCACTTCGGACAGAACAGCGGAAAGTTTTTCAGTATAGTGTCATCTCTTAATTTTACCCTTGTCTTGCTTTTGCAGACGGGGCATATTACCCATTTTTCTTCCATAAGACGCTCCTTATTTTTTCTCAGGAATTGTAGTACAACTCTCCGCCCTGCCTGACTTAATCAGCATAAGCATTGCCACAAATTCACGGCTCAGCATATCCTGAATTTCGTTAGGTGCAAATCTGCATACGCCTGTTGCAATAAGTGCTCCCAAAGCGTAAGTGTTAATCCAATTGTGCTTGAACAACAGCTTTGCATTTTCATAGCTTAATTCATAGTCACGCTGTATAACCTCAACGCTGAGGGTTGCCATATCACCTAGATTTACGAACACATCATCAAAGTTCTGCGACTCAGGCTTTTCAGTCATAAACAACAGACGGTACAGCTTAGGTTGTTCCGTTGCAAACAAAATCATCTGCACACCAAGCTCCTTATATACGGGAGTAAATTCCATCGCTCGTCTTGCGTATACCTCAAATCTTTCAAGTGCAGCCTTGCGCACCTCGGCAAGTACTTCCTCCATATTCTTGAATGCTGTAAAAATCGGGCGTGATGACGTACCAAGTGCGGCACCGAGCTCACGGGCGGTAAGTGCCTTGATACCACGCTCCGCGGCAAGGTCAACGGCGGCATTGATTATTTCTTCTCTTGTATATTTCGCTTTCGGCGGCATTATCATTCTCCTTCATGCAACTTGTGTTGCGTAACATTTGTTTTATTATATCAGAAGTAAATGGATTTGTCAATATGAAAACACATGATTTTCTGATAAATTTATCAGAATTATTGAGAGAATCAATCAGTTTAAGTCTGAACAAGGTTTTCATCACTCTCATTAATAATATATTGATTAGGAAAATCTGCAGATAAACTAATAAAACGGCAGGAATATTCCTGCCGTTTCTGTTTCTTAAATATATTCGAATCCTATTATGGATTTTCTGCATTCTTCCCTTTAGTCAAGAATTTGATTGCAAAAAGAACGATAAGCATCAAGGCAACAGATGTGCCAAGTACAACAAACACATTCTGTACAAATCCCGAAAGCAGATATCCTACTGCACTTACGGCAGCTACTGTCAGAGCGTATGGAAGCTGTGTGGAGACATGGTTAACATGATCGCACTGAGCACCTGTTGATGCCATAATTGTTGTATCAGAAATAGGCGAGCAATGGTCTCCGCATACTGCGCCTGCAAGACAAGCTGAGATACAGATGATTACCATTGAAGGAATTTCACCTGTGCTTGTAACATTTGCAAGCTCAGTTGAGAACACGCTTGTTACAATAGGGATAAGGATACCGAATGTGCCCCAAGATGTACCTGTTGCAAATGAAAGTCCAAGTGCAACAACAAAAAGAATGAGTGGAAGCATAATCTGGATAGCTGTTGCGCTTTCAACAATACCCGATACGAATGTACCTGCATCAAGGAAATTGGTCATTGTTTTAAGTGTCCACGCAAATGTAAGAATAAGGATTGCGGGAACCATCTGCTTGAACCCGAGGGCGATTGAGTCCATACAATCTGTAAATGTCAGGACTCTGCGGCAGAGGAAATACCCGATAATAAGGATAAGTGCACTGATTGAACCGAGTGATAATCCGTAAGCTGCATCGCAGTTTGCAAAAGCATTGATAAAATCCGTGCCGTTAAAGAAGCCTCCTGTATAAATCATACCGACAACACACAGTATAATCAGAATTACAACAGGAAGAATAAGGTCAATAACCTTACCCTTTGTTGTTACAGGTTCTTCATCATTATCATAAACCTTATTACGTGTTGTAAACAAATCTCCCTTTTCAGCGTTATCCTCGTGGAGCTTCATAGGGCCGTAATTCATGTTTGTAAAAGAAATAAACACAACCATCATAAGTGTAAGAAGAGCATACAGATTGTAAGGGATAGTGCTGATGAAAAGACGTATTCCATTTACACCTTCAACAGTACCGCTTACTGCTGCTGCCCATGAAGAAATCGGGGCAATGATGCAAATTGGTGCAGCCGTTGAGTCAATAAGATAAGCAAGCTTTGAACGGGAAACCTTATGCTTATCGGTAATAGGACGCATTACAGAGCCTACTGTAAGGCAGTTAAAATAGTCATCAACGAAGATAAGCACTCCCAGAAAGAATGTTGCAATGCTTGCGCCGACACGGCTCTTTATGTGTTTTGCCGCCCACTCACCGTAAGCACGGCTGCCTCCTGCCTTATTCATAAGCACTACAATTACGCCAAGCACAACGAGAAATACGAGAATACCAACGTTGTATGAATCAGCAAGGTTAGCAATAAGTCCATCCTGAACAACAGCTGTAAACATACCACTGAAGCCGCTTGAAGAAGCAGCCGCGTAAACTACGCCGCCTGTCAGTATGCCTACGAAAAGCGAGGAATAAACCTCTTTTGTGATAAGTGCAAGACCGATTGCAACAATCGGCGGAAGAAGCGACCAGAGAGAGCCTACCGCTTCGGTAATCGGTGCTGTAACTGCACAAGCGATAATAAACACAATTACAAGCAGACCAAATATAATTTTATCAAGATGTTTTTTCATAAATTTCCCCCTTATTTTTTGTATTCTTAAACTTGTCCTTCAGCTGTGCAAGTATAACAGCTGCAAAAACAAGAACACAACCCATAAATTCCTTGACTGTCATCATTTCGTTAAGCAGCAGCCAACCTGACAACGCCGCAAATACCGACTCAAGGCTCATTATCAGCGATGCTGAAGTCGGGTCAGTATTGCGCTGACCTAAAATCTGCATCGTAAATGCAACTCCGCTTGACATTATTCCTGCATAGAGTATAGTATATTTAGCGTCAAGGATATTACTCATGCTCGGCTGCTCAAAAATAAACATTGCCGCTGTCATGAATATTGCCGCTGTGAAGAATTGTATGCAGGACATAATCATTCCGTCAGCACCCTTGCTGTTGAAATGGTCAATAACCATAATATGTGCCGTAAAGCAGAAGGCACTGTACAGCACAATAAGGTCGCCCTGATTTATGGCAAGTCCCTCGTTCACGCAAAGCAAGTACAATCCTGCAAATGCAATCAGTGCACATATCCACACAAAAACCGATTTCTTTCTGAAAATAAAGAACTCGACAATCGGCACGGCTATAATATATATCGCACTTATAAAGCCTGCTTTGCCTGCAGTTGTCATACTTATTCCGATTTGTTGAAGTGCACCTGCCACGCACAATATCACACCGCAGATAATTCCGCCCTTAATTGTTTCCTTCACGGAAAACTGCTGCATTTCTAATTTTCCCTTGAATTTTCCATGCTTGAAAAGAAAAATAACAGGTATCAGCACAAGTGCACCGAGTATATTTCTTGAAGCGCAGTAAGTAAACGGTTCAACATAGTTCATTCCCTCACTTTGCGCAACAAACGCTGTACCCCATATAAACGCGGTAATCAGCAGCATCAGATTACCTTTTGCTTTTCTGCTCATATAACACCTTAATTTCTACACAAATTTACATAATTATACCACATATCTGATTTTGTATCAATATACTTATGCAACAAAAACACGGGTACAATTTTGGCTGCACCCGTGTTATTTATATTTTACATTTGATAGGAAACACCTTTTCCCTTTATATGTCTTGAGTCATTTGCAAGCTCAATCTGCGGTGCAGTAAGCTTTCCTTTTTCATCGGAGAGGTTTAGCACGGTAATTGAAGTAAAATCGGGACAGATTGCTCTGCAAAGATAGAAAAACGGCAGGTTAAGCATATGCGCAAACAATGCTGATGAAGAACCTCCGTGACTGAAAAGGGCAATTGTCCTGTCAGTATTGTCACCTATTACACGGTAATTTGCTCCCTCACGCTTATATCCGAGGCTTTCAAACCACTCGTCCGACTCCTTTGCCACACGCTCAATTTCAGCAAACACAACATTGTTGCAGAACGGAGCTTTCTTAGTCCAGCTCTCGTCCATAAGTGAGTGTCCAAGCGAAATCGCATAAAGAGACGTATCCCAAGGGTGACCATCAGCGTAAACTGCATTTCCGTCGGAAGAGCCCCATTTGATTTCTCTCATAAAATCAACCTTTGTGACATCTTTTGAAATGATTTCAGCGGTATGTAAGGCTGTTTCATAGGCTCTGCCGAAGGGAGAGGAAAAAATCTGCTCAATTCCCTCATCTTTAAGTCGGAGAGCGGCTTGCTCAGCCTGCTTGTGTCCCAATTCGGTAAGGCAGTCATTGACGTAGTCGGGGTGACCGTGACGGACAAATATAATTTTCATATTGCACCTCTTTGATTAAAAATGGAATAATGTGACCCTGTCAATGTGACTTTGTCACAGAAAAAACTAAGAAAATCGGTTATACTATAACCATAAAAGGAAACGAAAATGTTTCTTATGAAAGGAAGTAATTTTATGGCAGTTGTAAAAGTAAATATAAATAATTTTGAAGAAATCCGAAACAGTGATAAACCCGTGCTCCTTGATTTCTACGCAGACTGGTGCGGACCATGCCGCATGGTTTCTCCAATTGTTGATGAAATTGCAGAGGAAAATCCTCAGTACCTTGTTGGAAAAATCAATGTTGATGATGAGCCTGAGCTTGCACAGAAATTCGGCGTTGCAAGCATTCCCTCTCTCATTGTGCTGAAGGACGGCGAAATTGCAAACAAATCCGTTGGCGCAAAGCCAAAAGCTCAAATACTTGCATTGTTACAGTGACAACTCACGAAGCCTCTTTTTATCAAGAATTCTAACACCTTTTCGGGAAGCATCAACAATTCCCTCATTTGAAAAATATTTCATTGTGCGTGAAACTACCTCACGGGCAGAACCCATATACTTGGCAATCTGTTCGTGAGTGAGATTTATAACATCGGAGCCTGTACGTGCACACTCGTCCGAAAGGAAGATTGCAAGACGTTTGTCCATACTCATGAACAAAATCTGCTGCATAACCCACATCACGTCGGAAAAACGTGTCACTGCAAGCTCAAGAGCAAAAATCTTCACGTCGGGATTGTTCTCTGAAACCTCAGCAAAGGCGTTTCCGCTTACTATGTAGCAGTCGCTGTCCTCCTCAACGTCGATAAACACGTCAAAGGTTACAGCCTGCAAGACGCAGGAAGCTGCAAGCATACACATATCCCCTGCGTGCAGTCGATAAAGAGTAACAGCCTTGCCCTCCTCGGACATTATATAGACACGCAGACAGCCTGAACGCACAAAGAAAACTCCTGAACATTCAGTGCCATCGTGTATGGTTTCACCTTTTTTATAGGAAACTGCAACGGAATGCTTGCAAATATATTCACGCTCATCTTCGGAAATGCTGTCCCAGAAAGGAAAGCTTTCTTTATATACAGGTTCAAACATTGCTCTCGGCATAATGCTCACTCCTTAGATTTTACTACTTATATTTTACTCTTATCATTCGCGCTTGTCAACAAATGAAAGGATAGAAAATATGAAACACACTTATGATATGCTTATAATTGGCGGTGGACCTGCAGGCTACACAGCTGCACTCTATGCCGCAAGGGCAGGACTTGACGCTGTGCTGATTGAAAGAATGTCGGCAGGCGGTCAGATGACTCTCACGGGTGACATTGACAATTACCCCGGATTTGACGAGGGCATAGATGGCTTTACTCTTGGTATGAAAATGCAGAATGGCGCTGAGCGTTTCGGAGCAAAAACAGAGTATGCGGAGGTGCTTTCCGTTGATTTTTCGGGAAAAATCAAGAAGACAGAAACCACAAACGGAACATATCTCAGCAGGACGGTTGTAATTGCGGCAGGTGCAAATCCGAGAGAACTTGGCATTGAAAATGAACAAGCCCTAATCGGAAGCGGAGTACATTACTGCGCGCACTGCGACGGAAGATTTTACAAGGGCAAAACTGTTGCGGTAATCGGAGGAGGAAATTCGGCAGCTGCTGACGCTTTATATCTGTCACGCCTTGCGAAAAAGGTATATGTGGTTCACAGACGTGACACGCTCCGAGCTGAAAAAATCTATCACGAGCCGCTGATGAAGGCTGAAAATGTTGAGTTTGTATGGAACAGCATTGTGACGGAATTTATTGCTGACGAGAAAGTAAGAGGACTGAAAATAAAGAATGTACGGACAGATGAAACGGCTGAAATTATCTGTGACGGCGTATTTATAAGCATCGGAAGAAAGCCTGCAACGGACTTTCTGAAAGGAGCTGTTCAGCTTGACAGCAACGGATACATTATTGCTGACGAAACAACACGGACAAGCGTTGATGGTGTTTTTGCGGCAGGCGACATTCGCACAAAGGCTTTACGTCAGGTTGTAACTGCTGCAGCGGACGGTGCTGTGGCGGTACATTTTGCGGAAAAATATCTTATGGAGGAATGATTATGCTTGAAAAAGGAATGAAGGCACCTGATTTCACACTTAATGACAAAGACGGCAACAGTGTATCATTGTCCGATTTCAAAGGAAAGAAAGTTGTTCTTTATTTTTACCCGAGGGACAACACTCCCGGCTGTACTCGTCAGGCTTGTGCTTTTGCTGGACTTTACAGTGAGTTCAGGAAAAAGAATGTTGAGGTTATAGGAATAAGCAAGGACAGCGTTGCTTCTCATGCTAAATTCGCTGAAAAGCATGGTCTTGACTTTGTTCTCCTTTCTGACCCCGAGCTTACTGCTATACAGGCTTACGGCGTATGGCAGGAAAAGAAAATGTACGGCAAGGTAAGTATGGGAGTTGTGCGAACTACTTTCATTATTGACGAAAACGGAAATGTTGAAAAGGTTATGCCTAAGGTAAAGCCTGACACAAATGCTGCTGAAATACTTGCTGAGCTTTGATTGTCAGAATATAATCCCTCTTTGGTATTTTATTGTACCAAACGAGGGGTTTTCTTTTGGCTATTTTTGTGCAGAATGCATATACTTAAAAATAATTGTTGACAAAATAAAATTGATGTGATATAATCCTAATAGTTTAGCACTTTAAAATCACGAATTGTTAAAGTTTGCATTGTTAAAGTGCAAATTGTTAAAGTGTCAAAATGGAGGTTATATACAATGAATAAAAGAAAGGGCTCATTAATGAGCGTAAGAAATGATATCAAGGTTCTTGATGCTACTATCAGAGACGGAGGTCTTTGCAATAATTTTAATTTCACTGATGAATTTGTTACAGAACTCTATAAAATGAATGTTAAATGCGGAACAGATTACATGGAATTCGGATATAAAGCAAGCAGAAACATGTTCAAGGAAAGCGATTTCGGCAAGTGGAAATTCTGTAAAGAAGAAGATATCCGTTCTATCGTTGGTGAAAATCCTACAGATTTGAAAATTGCGGTTATGGCTGACGTTGGCAGATGTGATTTCAAGACAGACTTTCTGCCTAAATACGAGAGCGTTATTGACATGGTGCGTGTTGCCTGCTACATTCATCAGATTCCTGCTGCTATTGAAATGATTGAATATTTCCATGAGCTTGGTTACGAGACAACATGTAACATCATGGCTATTTCTCAGGCTAATACTGAACAGCTTTCTCAGGCTCTTGAAATGCTTTCTCAGACAAATGTAGATGTTATATACCTTGTTGACAGCTACGGTTCTCTCTACCCTGAAAATGCCTGCGAGCTTGCAAGAGTTTATCTTTCCGCTGTTGAAGATACTGGCAAACAGATTGGTTTCCACGCTCACAACAATCAGAATCTTGCTTTTGCAAATACAATCGAAACAATGTCTTACGGTATTTCCTACCTTGACGCAACAGTTCAGGGTATGGGACGAGGTGCAGGAAACTGTGCTCTTGAGCTTCTTCTCGGCTTCCTTAAAAATCCTAAGTACAATCTCTACTACGTTCTGAAATTCATAGAAAAATACATGATTCAGCTAAAAAAGGACGGTGTTGTATGGGGCTTCGACACACAGTACTTACTTACAGGTCTGCTCAATCGTCACCCTCGTGAAGCAATTGAATTTACAAGCCTTGAGCGTGAAGACTATTCTGAATTTTACAAAACGCTGCTCGAAAACTACTAATATATATGAATTAACCGCCACAGTTCAAAACTGCGGCGGTTTTATTTTTCTTATACAGTTACAGCTGTCCTTTCGACTTCAAGTCCTGCCTTGTATTTTTCTATGTATGCTGCAAAGCCTGCTGCATCACTTGGGTCGGGAGCCATAACACTGCCCGTTTTTCCGTCAAACACACGCTTTTCAAGGTAAGCTTCAAGTGTTTCACTGTTTTCCTTTCTTGCAAGATATGAAGCGAGAAGCGCGATGCCCCACGCTCCTCCCTCGCCTGCTGACTCCATAAGGGCAACAGGTACACCAAGTGCGGAAGCAAGGAAACGCTGACCTGTTACAGGTGACTTGAACAGGCCGCCGTGAGCGTAAATTTTATCAAGAGCAATTCTTTCTTCATTGATAAGTATGTCCATACCTATTTTGAGTGTTGACATACAGGAATAGATAAGGCTTCTCATAAGATTTGCAACGTTAAGCTTTGAGGACGGAGAACGCATCACCAGCGGTTTGCCCTCTGTAAATCCAGTAACGTGCTCTCCCGAATGATAATTGTAGCTTATGATACCGTCACAATCTGCTTCACCAGACAAAGCTGCAGCATAAAGCTTGTCATAAAGCTCGGATTTAGGCACTTCAACTCCGAAGATTTTCAATGCGTCAGCAAAAAGTCTTACCCAACAATCAAGGTCAGTTGTGCAGTTGTTGCAGTGGACCATTGCAACAGGACTTCCGCAAGGCGTTGTGACAATGTCAATCTGTCTGTAAACTGCAGAAAGTTCCTTTTCGAGAACAGCCATAGCGAAGATTGATGTACCTGCGGAAACGTTGCCTGTTCTTGGAGCAATACTGTTTGTTGCAACCATACCTGTCTGAGCATCACCTTCGGGAGGACAGAACGGCACTCCCGCTTTGAGTGTACCTGTCGGGTCAAGAAGAAGTGCACCCTGTTCAGTAAGTGTTCCTGCGCATTCTCCTACGGGAACAATTTTGGGGAGAACGTCAGCAAGCTTCTGTGTGAAAGCTGTACCGACAATGAGTGCTTCAAACTTGTTCATCATATCAGCATTATATCCGCCGTCCCTGATTGGAAACATACCGGAACCATCACCGATACCGATTACCTTTTCTCCTGTAAGAAGCCAGTGAACATAGCCTGCAAGAGTTGTTACAAAACGGATTTGTGAAACGTGCTCCTCGCCGTTCAGAATTGCCTGATAAAGATGTGCAATGCTCCAGCGCTGAGGAATATTGAAACTGAGTGCTTCTGTTAAAGCATCAGCAGCCTGTTCGGTAATTGTGTTGCGCCAGGTACGGAAAGGAACAAGCAGCTCGTCATTTCCATCGAAAGCAAGATAGCCGTGCATCATTGCTGAGATACCGATTGAAGCAATTTTTTCGAGCTTAACGTTGTACTTATTTTTTACGTCCTCGGCAAGTGCTGCAAAAGCTCCTTGCAAACCAGCCTTTACTTCATCAAGAGAATAGGTCCACACACCATCAATGAAGCTGTTTTCCCAATCATAAGCACCCGAAGCTGCAACTGTAAAATTATCGCCGATAAGCACTGCCTTTATTCTTGTAGAGCCGAATTCAATTCCTATAGAAGTTCTGCCCTCTTTAATTTGATTTATCATAATTATATCTCCTTTTAGCCTGTCAACTATTGAAATGGCTGTTCAAGCCTGACTATTTTTATCAGTATACCATTTACAAGGCAATTTGTAAATACAACTTTCTGACTCTGCTTTAAATTGTACACACAAGTCAAAGTATTTTGTTTGTTTTTATTAATTTTTACAAATTATGCTATTATTTTCACTCCAAAAACGCCTTCTTAATTTACTTAATTCACTAACCTAATATTAACTTAATATTTATTCTATCTGATTACCTCAAATACACTTAAAATGTTGTTGCAGCTTGCAAACTGCAGAATACCAGCCTAATAAAAGTACATAATGTAACCTTTAATACTACAGCATTGTTTATTTCGACTTAAAATTAATTTAAATTTGCTTTATTAAATTTATAATAAGATATTGACATATTTAAATAATTAAGTTATAATTATATTAGCTTAAACGTTTTAGATTAGTTTATCGTAATGGAAGGATATTAAGTATGGCAAAAAAACAAGTAACCTTGAGTGACATCGCCGAAGTCTGTGGTACAAGCAATGTTACCGTATCTAAAGCTCTTAGCGGAAAAGATGGCGTCGGAGATGAGCTTCGTGAAAAAATAAAATCCGTTGCACGAGAAATGGGATATAATTTTCCTGCTAAATCCGTTCAGTCCGAGATAAACGGAAATATAGGTGTTATTATTCCTGAAAAATTCCTTACACCTATCGGGACCTTTTACTGGGCACTGTATAACCGAATTGTGCAGAGACTCAAGGAAGATAACATAAGCTGCATATAGGAAAATATCGGAGAAGATGAAGAAGCTTCCCTTGTAACTCCGAATATCCTTGCAAACGATAAAATAACGGGTCTGATTTCTCTTGGTCAGCTTAGTCCCGATTATGTAAAGATGCTTATGCAAAAAACTGATAAGCTTGTTCTTTTGGACTACTATATTCCAGGGATTGATTTAGACTGCGTAATTTCAAACGGAATTTCGGGTGCATACCGAATTACAAATCATCTTATAGAAAACGGACATAAAAATATCGGTTTTATCGGAACAAGGCTTGCAACCTCAAGTATTTTTGACCGCTTCACCGGTTTTGCAAGAGCTATGCTTGAACATAATCTTCCTATTCGTGAGGACTGGATAATCAAAGACCGTAAAAATGACAACATGGATTTCGGGGAAATGGATTTTCCACCAACAATGCCTACAGCTTTCGTGTGCAACTGCGACGAAATTGCTTTTGCTGCAATAAGAAAACTTAAAAGCTTAGGCTACTCCGTACCTGACGATATTTCTGTTGTAGGATATGATAACTTTCTTATTTCCGAAATAGCTGAGCCGCAGATAACTACAATCAGTGTAGACGCTAAGGAAATTGCTGATACCGCTGTTGCTATGCTTATTGACAGAATTAATAATCCGCTGAAGAAGGCTGAGATACGCAGCATAAGCGGAAATCTTGAAATCAAAAATTCAGTTAAAAAAATCTGAAAATAATAGCACCACTGTTCATTTCACAGTGGTGCTATTGTTATATAAGGTTATATTTTTTTCAGCATTTCTTCTCCGAAATATTCTTTTTCTTCCTCTGTCAATTCCTTTTTCAAATTCTTGAAGCTAATTACTCCAAGGAATGCAACTGTTTCTACCAGAAGTACAGCTATCGTGCCAACCAGAAGAAATACACCCATCAGCTTTATGCTAGACAAGGTTGTAATCAGAAGCATTGCTATCCATACAAGAAGAAAGAAGTGCACCCGATAAAACATTGCAATGAGAACTTCGGTTACGGAAGGCTTGGGATTGTAGAAAATATGGTAGGTTATAACATAGACAATCAGTGTCAGCACAAACGAAATACACGCGACCATAAGATACATCAGGAAGTTCATTCCCACTTTTTCAGCGGCATACATTCCCACAAGCTGGATAATGATAATCAGCTGCAAAGGAAAATATCTCATCATTCTAATTTCAGAAGCAAGCCCTGAAAAAAATCTTTTAACAAGTCCGTCATACACGTCATAGCGTTTGTATATTACATCTTTGCCGACTATAAATGCTGATGTCAGTGCAGGAATTAATAGTATTCCTAGCGACAAAATTATTGTACCGAAACACACAATGCTCAGAACAAATATAAGATGTATTGCTGACATTAAAGCTGTAAGCGTAAACTTATTCTTCATCAGCCTGCCT
>JAFTWI010000096.1 GCA_017465345.1 Oscillospiraceae bacterium | reverse complement strand
GTAATTATGGTTGTGCTGTTCGATTTCAGCACGGAGGCTATTTACTTTTTCGATTATTGATTTATCCATTTTGGTTATTCCTTTCGGAAGAATTTATATAATCATCTTTAGTTATGCAATAACACACTTCACCGTGGGGTAAAACATTCTCTCTTTTGAAGCGTTCAACAATATCGGTAACGTGCATTACAGATTTGGCAAGCACTTTCCCCGATTTATCATTTTCAATTCTATGATATGCTTCAAGCTTGATAAAATCCGTATTTTTGAAAGTAAAGTCAATTACACCTGACAAAGCTTCGCCTGCATAGCCGTTACCCCAGAAGTTTTCGCCAATACAGTATTCTATTTCGGCTGTTCCACAATCGGAATATACCCTGCAAAATGCAATCTGACCGATGTTTTCGCCGCTTTTCTTTTCGATAATTGCCCAACGGTAAAAATCAGGATTTTTATAGCCCTCAATATACTTTGCAAGCAGTTCTTTCACTTCTGAAACTGTTGTGTAGACAGGCTCGCCGTATTCAAACTGGATATTGGGGTTTGCAATCCAGTTTTTCAGCATATCGCTGTAATCTTCTGTTGTAAATGGGCGGCAAAGAAGTCGTTCTGTTTCAAATGGTTTTGTGTCTGTGTGGAACATACTTCATTTCCTCCATATTATCCTCAACACCTCCTGTTGCTTCAAAGCCAACGGAAGCGTAAAGATGTTTCGCTGTTTCGTTGCCTAAAGAAACACCTGTAAATATTTCGCTTACGTCAAAAGTATCAATCAGATAATCTATTGCAAGCTGTAATGCTTTTTTTCCATATCCTTTGTTTTGGTAGCGTTCATCTATCAGGAATTTCCATAGTGTATATTGCTTTCTTGCTTCGTAATATCCCAACATAATAAATCCGACAGCTTTTTCATCTGCATATATTACAAAAGGATAAGCAGATTTATACACCCACGCTTGTGCCAACGAATAAGCAACTGTTGACACAAAGCTTTTTTGATGTTCAGCTACCTTTAAATTTAATACTTCTTCAAAGTTATCTGGTGTTATTTCTTTAAGCTCAACCACGCTTGTACTCCTTATTATAATCACAATTTGTACTCTTGATAATTATACCATTACCCTATCCAAAAGTCAAATATTGCAAAAACAAAGCCGCCCTTGTTGAGCGACTTTGCAATATTATTCAGTTGCACCAAATTACTTCTTCAAAGTAATTGCATACTTAACCTTTTCAACGATATTTTCAGCGGAAAGACCGAATTCCTTGAGGAGGTCAACTGCTGGACCTGAGTGACCGTAAACATCGTTTACGCCTACCTTTACAACAGGTACAGGGCAGCATTCTGTTACTGCTTCTGCAACTGCGGAACCGAGACCGCCGATTACGCTGTGTTCCTCAGCTGTAACGATAACGCCTGTTTCACAAGCAGCCTTACAGATAATTTCCTTATCAAGTGGCTTGATTGTGTGGATATTGATTACACGAACGGAAATGCCTTCTGCTTTAAGCATATCAGCTGCCATACGTGCTTCGTTTACCATAAGACCTGTTGCAACGATTGTTGCGTCCTTGCCGTCCTTGAGCTGAACACCCTTGCCAACTTCAAACTTATATGTTTCCTTGTCATTGAAAACAGGAACTGCAAGACGTCCGAAACGGAGGTATACAGGACCGTCAATGTTGATTGCTGCTTCAACTGCTGCTCTTGCTTCAACATCGTCAGCTGGATTGATAATTGTCATGCCAGGAATTGTTCTCATAAGAGCAATATCTTCATTGCACTGATGTGTTGCGCCATCCTCACCAACGGAGATACCTGCGTGTGTTGCACCGATTTTAACGTTGATGTGTGGGTAGCCGATTGTGTTACGAACGATTTCGTATGCTCTGCCAGCTGCGAACATTGCGAAGGAGCTTGCGAAAACCTTCTTGCCTGTTGTTGCAAGACCTGCTGCAACACCCATCATATTTGCTTCTGCGATACCGCAATCGATAAATCTTTCAGGACACTTCTTCTTGAAGATACCAGTTTTTGTAGCTGCTGCAAGGTCAGCGTCAAGAACTACCAAATCATCATATTTATCTGCAAGCTCAGCCAGTGCTTCGCCGTAGCTTTCTCTGGTTGCCTTTTTGATTACATCTGCCATTTTATTCACCTGTTCCTTTCCACGGATTAAGCTTCTAAAGCTTTAAGATGTGCGTTGAGTTCTTCCATAGCCTGATCGTACTGTTCCTTATTAGGAGCTGCGCCGTGCCAGCCTACCTGATTTTCCATAAAGGAAACGCCCTTGCCCTTTGTACTTGTCTGAATGATTGCAACAGGCTTGCCGTTAATCTTTTCAGCTTCATCAAATGCACGTTCAATTTCATCGAAATCGTGAGCGTTGATTGTGATAACGTGCCAGCCGAATGCTTCAAACTTGTCTGTGATAGGCATTGGTGAGCAAACCTCTGTAATTTTGCCGTCAATCTGGAGACCGTTATTATCTACGATTGCAACAAGGTTATCAAGCTTATTGTGAGCAGCAAACATAGCTGCTTCCCAAACCTGACCCTCTTCGATTTCACCGTCACCGAGGATAGCATACACCTTATATGTTGCGCAGGAAAGCTTACCGCCGAGAGCCATGCCACAAGCTGCGGAGATACCCTGACCGAGAGAACCTGTACTCATATCAACACCCGGAGTACCCTTCATATCGGGGTGACCCTGAAGCATTGCACCGATGTGACGAAGCTTCTTGAGTTCATCTGTGGAGAAGAAACCTCTCTGTGCAAGTACAGAATAGAGTGCAGGTGCACAGTGACCCTTAGAAAGAACTACTCTGTCTCTGTCTGCCATTTTAGGGTTCTTAGGGTCAACATTGAGCTTTGCAAAATAGAGGTATGTCAAAAGGTCACAGATGGAAAGAGAACCACCCGGATGACCAGATTTTGCATTGTAAACCCCTTCAATTACTCCCATTCTTACCTTACACGCTGTTGTTTCAAGCTGCTTTTTGATAGAAGCGTCCATAATTTTACCATTCCTTTCTATGACGTAAGTGAAAAGCTATTTCACTTTACAAACCTTTTCTAAATATTCAATCGCTTCCGCAATTGCACCGTCCTCACAAGTAGAATTTGTTACATATGAGGCGGATTTCTTTACTATATCCTGCGCATTTGCAGGTGCAAAACCAATATCAGCATATTCCAACATTGCAAGGTCATTATCGTAATCACCTGCTGCTGAAATTGTATGGTTCTGCCAATTGCATATTTCAGCAAGCTTTTCAAGTGCTCTGCCCTTTGAACAATTCAATGGAAGGCACTCAAATAAAAATTCGCCTGATGCTGTAAAGCTTGTTTTATCCCAGCCCATTTGCTTGACATAGTCTTCAAGTAGATGCATTCTTCCGCCTTCAATTGAATAAAGCACTTTGCACCATTTTTCGTTTTTCACCTCATCAATTGATTTTTCTGTATAAGGAATATGTGTCATTTCAAGATGACGTTTTTCCCATTCAGTCATTCGGACAACGTAAATGCTGTCCATTGTATTGATTTCAACACCGATTTCGGGGAATCGCTCCATCAAATCAATTGTATAATCAATCGAAGCAGTATCAAGAAAACAGCTGTACAAAGCTTTTTTCTGATTTATATCATAAATAAGACCACCGTTATTCAGCAGTACAGGTGCATTGGGTTTCAGAATATCGAAAAATTGCTCAGCAGCCTGATAAATCCTGCCTGTTGCAATCGTAAATATTCCACCGCTGTTTTTAAAACGCTCAATCGCTGCCAAATCCTGTTGGGAAACAATTTTACTATGAGGCAGGAGTGTTCCGTCAAGGTCGGTAATCAGTACATGATTAGAAAAAATCGTCATAAACAAATTCCTTTTATTTAGATAATTTATTAAGTACATTTACAAAGTATTCGGGAAGCGCACTGTCGAATTCAAGATATTCACCACTTATCGGGTGAATAAAACCTATTTTTTTAGCATGAAGGCATTGACCTTCACACAGCTTTGATGCTTTACCATACACGTCGTCGCCATAGACAGGGTGCCCAACATAAGACATATGAACACGGATTTGATGTGTTCTGCCTGTATAAAGCTTCAATTTAATATGAGAATAACCATTGAATTCTTCCAAGACAGTGTATTCAGTTTTGGCTTCCTTGGAATTTTTATCGGTAACACACATTTTTTTTCTGTCGACAGGATGACGTCCGATAGGCGCTTCAATAATGCCTGTACTTTCCTTTAGACGTCCGCATATAACAGCTTGGTATTCCCGTGTAAATGTATGTGCCTTTATCTGCTCAGCAAGACCTGCGTGTGCTTTATCTGTTTTTGCGACTATAAGCAATCCGCTTGTATTCTTATCAATACGATGAACTATACCTGGACGGATTACACCATTTATTGAAGATAATCGTCCCTTACAATGGTATAACAACGCATTAACCAATGTTCCATTATAATTTCCTGCAGCAGGGTGAACAACCATTCCTTTAGGTTTATTCACAACAAGCAAGTCATCATCTTCATATACAATTTCAATCGGAATATTTTCAGGCAATACATCAAGCTCAACAGGCTCAGGAATTTCAAAATAAATATTGTCACCATTACTGACTTTATAGCTTTTTGATACAGCCTTACCATTTACAGTAACTTGATTATCTTTTAACAGCTTTTGCAGCATTGAACGTGAGATTTCCTGATTTTGTTCACAAATCCACTTATCAATTCTTACATCACCATTTGAATTTTCAACAATATAATCAAATCTGTTCATTTGTAATTACCTTTTCTTCTGTAACAGCTTCTTGCTTTGCTGCAATTTTAGGTTCAATCCAGAACAGGAAAATCAACAGAAATGCTGCACCTACAACTACGCAGATATCAGCAAAATTAAATACCGCAAAGTTAAACAGCTTTACATCAAGATAGTCTACAACATAACCAAATCTCACTCTATCAATAAGGTTTCCTATACCACCTGACATAACCATAACAGCACTTATCATGAAGAATGGATGCTTATACTTGTATTTAACAACAAAAACTGTAAGTCCAATCAGCATAACAATTACCAGTCCTACAAGAAACCATCTTGCACCGCTAAAGCTGCTGAAAGCTGCTCCTGTATTTTCTACATACCGCAAATCCATCACGTCAACATTGCCAAAGTGTATAAAGTCCATAACCTTTACAGGTTTAAGTTCATTAATTGCCCATATTTTAATAAGCTGGTCTGCTGCAACAAGAATTATTCCTAAAAAAACAAGAAAAATTATCATAATCCTTAACCTAATCTAAGCCAAAGGAAATTTATTCCCTTGGCTTAGAGAAATATTTTTATTTAATTTCAGCTGCACAACGAGCACAGAGTGTTGGATGTTCAGCGTTTGTGCCTACAGTTTCAGAATAAGCCCAGCAACGTTCACACTTGTCACCTGAAGCACGTTCAACATCATAAGTTACACCTTCAAAATTATCGCTGCCATACTCGCCTGTTCCATCAGCTGCAATTTCAACAGCAGAAACAATAAATACCTTTTCAAGAATGTCCTTGAAGCTGTTGAATGTTTCATAGTTTGCACCGGCATGAATAATAACCTTAGCTTCAAGAGGAGCACCAATAAACTTGTTCTGACGCTTAGCCTCAAGAGCCTTTGTTACATCGGAACGGAGCTGATAGATTGTATTCCACTTTTCTGTAAAGCTTTCGTCAGCAGTTACATCAATCTTTTCAGGCATATCATTCATACAGATACTTCTTGTATCATCAGAGGCTGTATGTGGAATATACTTCCAGATTTCTTCAGCTGTAAAGCTAAGAATTGGAGCAAGCATTCTTGAAAGTGCGCTTAGGATCTTATACATAGCAGTCTGAGCAGCACGTCTGTCAACAGACTTTTCACCTGTGCAATAGAGTCTGTCCTTGATAATATCAAGATAGAAGTTGGACATATCTGTGATACAGAAGTTATGAATGCTGCTTACTACGATATGGAAATCGAAAGCATCATAAGCTGCCTTAACCTTATCAATAAGTGCGTTAAGCTTGATAAGTGCCCACTTATCAATTTCGTGAAGTTCATTTACAGCTACGCAATCTGTTTCAGGGTTGAAACCTTCACCGTTGCAAAGGTTACCAAGAATATATCTTGCAGTATTTCTGATTTTCTTATAAGTATCAGAAAGCTGCTTAAGGATTTCCTTGGAAATTCTTACATCGGAGTGATAGTCGGAAGAAGCTGCCCAAAGACGGAGAATATCTGCTCCGTAAACGTCGGTTACTTCATTTGGTGCAACACCATTACCAAGGGACTTATGCATTGCCTTGCCTTCGCCGTCAACTACCCAACCATGAGTACAAACAGCCTTATATGGTGATTTGCCAGCTGTTGCAGCAGATGTGAGAAGTGATGACTGGAACCAGCCTCTATACTGGTCAGCACCTTCAAGATAAAGGTCAACAGGAGTTTCAAATCCACGTTCTTCCATAACAGCCTTATGAGTTACACCGCTGTCAAACCAAACGTCGAAAATATCCTTTTCCTTCTCAAATTCTGTACAGCCGCATTCGCACTTTGTTCCAGCTGGAAGGAAATCCTTTGCATCCTTGATATACCAGGAATTTGCACCTTCTGCACGGAACATATCGGAAACAGCCTTGATTGTTTCATCTGTAACAACAGGCTTACCACAGTCCTTACAATAAACAACAGGAATCGGAACACCCCATGTACGCTGACGGGAAATACACCAGTCGCTTCTGTCAGTTACCATGCCCTTGATTCTGTCCTGACCCCATTCAGGAATCCACTGAACTTCGTCGATAGCTTTGATAGCTTCGTCCTTAAAGTCCTTAACGGAACAGAACCACTGCTCTGTTGCACGGAAAAGAACCGGATTCTTACATCTCCAGCAGTGTGGATACTGGTGAACAATCTTTTCAAGTGCAAAGAGTGCACCGCAATCTTCGAGATCCTGAGCGATAACCTTATTTGAATCAGTTGTTGTAAGACCTGCATACTTGCCTGCTTCAGCTGTCTGAACGCCCTTAGCGTCAACCGGTACAACAATACCGATTTCAGGATACTTCTTGCAAACTTCAAAGTCATCAACACCGAAACCAGGAGCTGTATGAACACAACCTGTACCGCTTTCAAGTGTAACGTGGTCACCTACGATAACCATAGAGTTTCTGTCCATAATCGGATGCTTAGTCTGAATATATTCCAACTCTCTACCATAGATTGAACCTACTGTTGTGTAATCTTCAATCTTTGCAGCTGCCATAGTTGACTTGACAAGCTCAGCTGCCATAACGTAATTTTCACCATTTGCCTGAACAACTGTATACTCATAATCAGGACCAAGACAGATAGCAAGGTTACCAGGGAGTGTCCATGTTGTAGTTGTCCAGATAACAAAATATGTTTTATCAAGGTCAATACCAAAAGCAGAAAGCTTGCCCTTATCATCAACAACCTTGAATTTTACATAGATAGAATGACATGGGTCATTATCGTACTCAATCTCAGCTTCAGCAAGAGCTGTCTGACAATCGGGACACCAATATACAGGCTTAAGTCCCTTGTAAATATAACCCTTACCATACATATCACCGAAGATTTCAACCTGCCTTGCTTCGAATTCAGGCTTCAAAGTGAGGTATGGGTCATCGAAGTCGCCCCATACGCCAAGACGCTGGAACTGCTTCTTCTGATTATCAACCTGCTTTAGAGCATATTCATGGCAATGCTTTCTGAGCTCAACAGCGGAAATTGCACCGTTTTCAACACCGATTTCCTTAAGTGCTCTCAGCTCGATTGGAAGACCATGTGTATCCCAACCTGGAATATATGGAGCACAAAAGCCATTCATATTCTTATATCTTACAATAATATCCTTGAGAACCTTATTAAGGGCTGTACCCATATGAATATCACCGTTTGCATACGGAGGTCAGTCATGAAGAACATCAAGAGGTTTAACCTCGTTC
>JAFTWI010000095.1 GCA_017465345.1 Oscillospiraceae bacterium | reverse complement strand
TTACTCCGTCAGCTTGTAGCCCTGTGAGATAACGGTCTTAATCTGACCGCCCGCCTCACCGAGAGCCTTGCGAAGCTTTTTGATGTGATTGTCAACAACCCTGTCGCTGCCGAAAAAATCGTAACCCCATATACGGTCAAGCAGCGTGTCACGGTCTGCAACACAATTCTTATGCTCTATCAAATATTTCAGAAGTGCAAATTCCTTAGGTGCAAGCTCAACTGTTTTTCCATCAACAGTCGCTTCAAATGTCACAAGGTTAATGCTTATTCTTCCGCAGACGATTTCCTTGCTGATAACCATTCCCTTTGCACGCTTCAGCAACGCGTTAACTTTTGCATACAGCTCAGCAGGGGAGAACGGCTTTATCATATAATCGTCACAGCCAAGCTCGTAGCCGTGAAGCAAATCGGCCTCCGTTGCCTTTGCCGTGAGAAACAGCACGGGAACAATACTTTTCCTGCGTATTTCCCTGCAAAGTGTGAACCCGTCAACGTGAGGAAGCATAATATCCAGCATTACAAGGTCAAACTCCTCAAAGCGGATAAGCTCCAGCCCTTCTTCACCGTCAGCTGCCGTAACAAGAGCAATTTCACCGTCGCTTTTTTCGGAAAAATAATCCTCGATAACCTCTCTTATTTGTTTGTCGTCCTCAACAAGAAGAATTCTGTATGACATTTTCTGCACCTCATTTTCTTCTGATGTATGTATCTTAACACAGCGATGTGTCCTTTGTATATCCATATTGAATATTTTAGAATATATCCTGTAATTTGTCAATAAACACCATCCTATTTGACATAAACCTACAGCCGTGCTATAATTTTAAAAAGCACAGCCAAAGGAGGGATAGCCGTGAGCCGAATACTTATCGTCGAGGATGACCACGAAATAAACAAGCTTCTTGCGGATTTCCTGCAAAAGAACGGATACGAAACCGTCTCTGCCGAGGACGGCGGAAAAGCATCCCTGCTCCTGCGCAAACAGGACTTTGACCTTGTGCTTATGGATTTGATGCTCCCATATAAAAGCGGTGAACACCTCATAAAAGAATTCCGCGAGTATTCACAGATACCCGTAATCGTGCTGTCTGCAAAATCAATGATGGAAACACGTCTTGAAGTTCTCCGCCTCGGAGCTGACGATTATATTCTGAAGCCATTTGATTTGAACGAGGTGCAGGTGAGAATTGAAGTGGTGCTGAGAAGAAGCGGTGCAGGTATTTCCTCATCAGCAGGAATACTTACCTGCGGTGATTTGTGCTTCAACATTGACGAGAATTCTGTTACATATCAGAGCAAACCTATCGCCCTTACTGCAAAGGAGCTTATGCTGCTGAAGCTTTTTTTGGAGCACCCACAAAAGGTCTACACCAAAGCAAACCTCTATGAGTCTGTGTGGAATGATACCTATTATTATGAGGACAACACCATAAACGTCCACGTCAGCAATCTCCGAAGCAAGCTGAAAAAAGCCACAGGAAACGACTATATCGAAACCGTGTGGGGTATCGGCTACCGTCTGAAAGGGGAGTAATATGGTGATTGCAATAATAATCAGTGTAGTTCTTGCAATAGCCTTGATTGCCCTTGCGGTACAGCTTTTATCACTGAAAAGTGAAATGCGTAAGCTGAAAAAAGAACTTGCCATGACCCGTGATAAGGGGTATAATCGACAGCTGACAGTTTCCCTCATTGATAATGATTTTTCGGCACTTGCTACGGAAATGAACAAAAACCTCGATTATCAGAAGCAGATGAAGCTTCAGTCTGAACGTGCGGAACGAAGCCTTAAACAGTCCGTCTCTGATATTGCTCACGATTTGCGTACACCGCTTACTGTTATCAAGGGAAACCTGCAAATGCTGGAAGGCGAGGAAAAGCTGTCCGAAAGAGGAATGGAGTACCTGCACATTTGCAGTGAAAAATCCGAAGCAATGAAGCAGATGGCTGACGAGTTTTTTGAGCTTTCCTTGCTTGAAAGCGACAGTGCCGAGGTAATTCTGTCAAAGGTGAATATCACCAATTTGCTTATGCAGTTCATTGCTGACAACGAGGCGGTAATCCGAAGCTGCCGACTTAATCCCGAAGTTATATTTCCTGAAAAAACCGTCTTTGCACAAGCTGACGAGCAGCTGTTGATGCGTATGTTCAGCAACCTGCTTAACAACATTGTCAAGTACGCCGAAAGTGAGTTTACAATTGCACTTGAAGCAAAGGAAAGCAAGTGCATAATAATTTTTTTCAACCCTGTAAACAGTACAAATATCGACACAGAACACCTTTTTGACAGAACCTATCGTGCTGATAAATCCCGTCACGGAACAAGCGCAGGTTTGGGACTGTACATTGTTAAGCTGCTTGCCGAAAAGCAGGGCGCAGAGGTTGATGCAAAGCTGGAAAATAACCTGCTGAAAATAAGTATTGTCTTAAATATAGCATAATCAAGCCGCCTTGTGCGGCTTTTGTGTACAGACGTAAATATGAACTTTTTGTAAACATTAAGAAATTTAAGAAATTCTTTAAGAATTGATTTTACAATAAAATTACAATCACAAAATACCGTACAGAAAGGGTTGCAGATATGAGCGAGATAATTATTGATGTGAAAAATCTTGATAAGCAGTATATGAAGCAGAAAGCTGTAGATAACGCAAGCTTTCAGATTAAAGAGGGAATGATTTGTGGTCTTATCGGACCAAACGGCGCAGGTAAAACAACCATCATGAAAATGCTCGGCGGACTTGCCCTTCCCACAGGCGGAAGCCTTGAAATCTACGGTGCAAGCGATGAAAACGGTCTTGCCCACGCAAGAAGCCGTATGAGCTTTATGATTGAAACACCTTACGCAAAGGAAAAGCTTTCCGCAAGGGAAAACCTCGAAAAACAGCGTTTGCAGAAGGGTATCCCCGATAAAAAGCGCATTGACGAGGTGCTTGAAATTGTGGGACTTTCCGACGTAGGCAAGAAGCCCGTAAAGAACTTTTCCCTCGGTATGCGTCAGCGTCTTGGTATCGCAAACGCACTTATGACAAAGCCTGAAATTATGGTGCTTGACGAGCCTGTAAACGGACTTGACCCTGAGGGTATCGTTGAAATCCGTGAGCTTCTGCTGAAGCTCAACCGCGAGGAACACATCACAATTGTCATTTCCTCCCATATCCTCAGCGAACTTTCACTTCTCTGTACCGACTATCTTTTTATCAACAAGGGTAAGCTTCTGCAGGCTGTTTCCTCTGACGAGCTGAAAAAGCTCTGCCGTGAGTATTACCGTATCAGCACCGACAACAACTCCCTTGCCGCAGCAATTCTTGAAAACAAGCTTGGTATTACCCAGTTTGACGTTGACAAGGACGGCAGTATCCGACTTTACGAACAGCTTGACAATATGCACACCGTATCAAAGACACTCTTTGAAAACGGAGTTGTACCAGTGGTGCTCCATATCAACGAAGCTAACCTTGAGCAGTACTATATGAATATGGTAGGTGAAAATTGAAAACCTGAGGTTTTCAACTATGAGTTTTGTTTCTTCGGCTAAAGCCTCGATTTGCTGACGCAAACCACAAAACTCGGAAAGGAAAGATTATTTAAAATGAGGAACATAATTAAAGCTCTGAATTATCAGACAAGAACTGATAATGTTACATATTATTCCATATTGCTGGCGATTTTTTTAACTATTTTTGGTATGCTGGATTTTGACATGACCGGAAGTGAGTATGTGGCTTTGAATGGGGAAAGTATTTCATTACTGCCTGTATTTTTAATCCTTATGCTTGGCGTAAGAATACTCGGCTGGGACTACGCCGACAAGACAATGAACTACGAAATTCTGTCGGGACATCACCGCCGTGAGGTTTACTTCGCAAGAGTAATCGTGTCACATATATGGTGCATTGCATTCTGTGTTGGCTTTATGCTTATTCCCGTGCTTGTTTTTACGCTCATCAACGGCTGGGGCGAAACAATGGATTTCGGCGGAATGGCATTTCGCTTCGCGTTGGCAATTTTCCCGATGATAAGAATTGTTTGCCAGTATGTACTGCTTGTATTCCTCGTTAAAAGCGCCTATGTAGCTTGGGCTGCAGGATATCTGTTATCATTGTTTTCGATGTTTATACCAATGCTTTTTGAAGAATTAATGCAAATCAAGTTCACATATCAGTTTGCCAATACAAACCTTATGAAGCTTTTCACATTCAATCAGAGTATAGGCTATGTAAACGGCGAGGACGTAACAATCTGCCACACAGAGCTTGAACCGTCTGTGATAATCGGAACAATCGGCGTGTCGGTTGCAGTAAGCGTAATCTGCCTCGCAATTGGTTACGCTATATTCAGAAAAAGCGATGTAAACTAACTGATAGAGAGGAGTATTTATAATGAAGAATATTATCAAATCACAGCTTTATCAGTTACGCAAGGAACGTATGGTATGGCTTGTTTACATCGGCGTGCTTCTTATGCCGATTGCGAATATTTTTCTGCAGGGCGAGCTGACCTTGGAGGGAAATTACCCCACACAGGCTTTCCTTGCTGAAAACGGATTCTTTTACGTGTTCATCTCACTGATGTTCCTTTTTACCCTTGCAGGCTTCGCAGGGTGCGGTGACTTCCTGGATAAAACCGTAAACTACGAGCTTATGACAGGTCACAAGCGTATCGAAGTCTACCTCGGCAGAGTCATTCCGTGCCTTATTGTCGGAGTAATCGGCTTTGCGGTAATGACAGCCCTTCCCCTCATCATCAACACGGCTATGCACGGCTGGGGAACAAAGCTTGATGTTGGCGAAATGGTGCTTCGTTATTGCCTTCTTGTTTTCCCGATTATAAGAATACTTTGTACAGCGCTTTTCTTCGTGTTTGTAATAAAAAATCCTTACATAGTAATGGCACTGGGGTACTTTGTGTTTATGCTTGGCGGAACAAGCGCAAGCCTGTTCAAGCTTGGCATGTCACCAATTCTCGGCATTACCAACATAAATATGCTCTGCATTTTTGACAGCTGGTATACCTACGGTCTGGACGGAAAAATGAACTACATCTATGAAGCGTCTCTCTCCGCAGGGCAAATCGCAAGCACAATCATTGTATCCCTTGTAACAAGTGCAATCTTCCTTTACCTTGGCTATGTGTACTTCCACAAGGACGACCTTAATTGAGAAAGGCGAATAAGATATGAAATATTTTGATTTATTGATTATTATAATTAACCTTGCCGCAATTGCAGGTCTGTATTTCCTTGCAGGTTACGCAACAAGGGTTATCAACACGAAATGGCGCATCTGCTACATAGTTCCTGCAATTGTATGCCTTGCTGTTGTGGCACTCAAAGGCTATGACGCTTGTATGCTTCCTGCGTATATCGGTTCACTTGTTCCCATTGCAGGCTTCATCAACGAAAAGGAAAAAGTGCGTAAGCTTGCAAGTGCAGCTTCCGCAGCACTCATTGTAATTGCCGTGCCGATATGCCTGCTTAACAAAAGCTACCGTGCCGCAGACTATGTTCAGGACTTCAAGGACGGCTTTGAATGTATGCAGAAGCACTATGTCCTCGCTGAACACAAGGGTGCGGACTGGGAAGAACTTTATGACAAGTATCTCCCGTTATTCAAGGAAGCAAACCGTGAACAGGACGATGTTGCAAATTATATTACTTGGATGAAGTTCTGTGCCGAATTCCACGACGGACACGTTGGCTATGTTCCTAATAATGCCGAAGATATTGAAGACAAAATGAAAAATCGTCTTTATGGCAATGACTACGGACTCTCCCTCGTAACACTTGCAGACGGAAGAATTGCCGCAGTAAGTGTTGACGAAAGCCTTGCAGAAAAGGGTATCACCACAGGTACTATCATCACAAAATGGGATGGCGCTGACCCTCTTGAAGTTGCAAGACAGTCCGAATATTTCTCAGCAGTAACCTTTACTGACCGTGACAATGAAGCCTTCTACCTTGCAACTTTTGCAGCAGGCGTGGGCGGTGAAAGCGTAACAGTTACTTACCTTGACGAAAATGGTGCTGAAAAGGAAGCTGTACTCCCGAAGCTTGGCTATTATTCTGAGCGTGCCGATAAAACTCTGAAAATTCTCAACGGCGGCGTTGAAACGGGACATCTTATGTGGGCGGATATTGACGAGAAAACCGCTTGCCTGCGAATCAAGGCTATGATGTTCGACAGTGATTCCGCCGAAAGCGGAGATTTTTCCAAAATGAAAAACGGAATCATTGAAAAGCTTGATGAATACCGTGCAAAAGGCGTGGAAAATATCGTTCTTGATATGCGCAGCAACAGCGGCGGAGATAGTCAGGTTGTAAAGGCAATTGCGGAAATTTTCGCGCCAGTTGGTGAGCATTATTACGCAACCGACGGCAAATGGGACGACGAAGCAGGATGCTATCTTGTTGACCCTGAAACAGGCAGATTTGTTGAAGGCAAAAAGAATTACTTCACAGGTGAAAATCTTTGGGACGGAAACGTAATTATTCTTGTCAACGCAAACAGTGTAAGTGCCGCAGACCATCTTACCTATGTAATGCAGGGTATGGAAAATGTAACGATACTCGGTTTCACCGAGCCAAACGGCTCTTCACAGGGTATCGGCGGTATCAAGCTTGAAAATGGGCAGTTTGTTTTTTCAAACGCACTTCTCCTTGACGAAAACAGCGACGTGCTCATTGACTCAGG
>JAFTWI010000094.1 GCA_017465345.1 Oscillospiraceae bacterium | reverse complement strand
ATGTTCCCGGAGTTGTGTGCATTTCAATCTTACCGCTGTCAAGCTCAAAGCTTACAACGTTTCCGAAGAAAATTTCATCAATTCCGTCGGGATAATCAACTGCAATGCTTGTTGAGTAAATCTCATCCGTATCGTAAGCCGCAAAGTCAAGCCAGCTGTAATCATTGTCAATGTAGTAATTAACGTGCTCATCTATAAGCTCGGCAGCGTCGAGTTTGTGCGCTGTAAAATGTCCGTCGCCGCCCTTTTTGTATATTACAAGCTCCTCAATGCTTATTCCAGAACCCGAGCCGACATAATAGGACACAGCCAGTTCGTCCTCGCCGTCACCGTCAGCGTCAAGCCACTCGCACTTCGGCAAAATTCTTCTCGGAGTCAGCCAGTTCTGCTCAAACTCGTCGATTACATTGCCCTGCTCAATAAACACCAGCGGTTCTCTTCCGTCGGGATAAACACCATAAATTTTTGTATCTCCAGCCTCAGCAATCAGCGAAGCATAATTTGTGAAATCCATATCCGTGCCCGAAACATCAAACTTGTAAGTCGGGTCAAGCACATATCCGCTCGGGGAAGTGTTCCCGTTCAGCTGAATTTCTGTTTGTGTTTCTCCGTCAGCATTCTGTACAGGCTTTTCAACCTTCTGCTTGGGCACTCCGATTTTCTTTATCACGTCCTCGGAAACCCTTGTGTAATCGTATGTATGTTCATCGGTAATCCAGTAAAGCGTTTCGCCGTCGCTGCTCAGCTCAAGCTTCGCAAACGCTTCCTCACCGTTATTGTCAATTTTAAGTTTCATTTCATCAAAGGAATATTTTGTCGGCTCATAGGTTTTTATCTGCCAGCCTTCAAAGTCACATTCATGCCAGAGATACTTGTAATCCTCGGTAAATTCCAACACCGAAACCGCCGCATTTTCCTCCGCAACCGTCTTTTCAAACAGCGCCATATCGTCCGTCCAGTAGCCAACCAGCGAAGCCTGCAAAGCGTTCTCCGCCTCGGTGTAGTCCACCTGTTCCTCCTTTGAGCAAGCTGTAAGCATAAGCACCGCCGACAATACTGCTGCCAATTTATTTGTTTTCAATTTTTACTCTCCTTCAGACAGAAGCTTTTCTGCCTGTTCTCTTGAAATTATTTTTTCTGTACCGTCCTCTACCGTGAGCATAACAGGCTCAGCAGTTGCCGAAACGATACCCTCAAAAAGAGCCTTACCCTCGTCATTCATATACGGGAGCAAATCGTCGACAGGCACCTTTGCAAGCCTTATTCCGTCAGCATAACAGCCGTATTCATATGGTGCAATAAAAAATCCCACACAGCCGTTTTTCACGGTAAGCCTTGTGTCTGCCTTGCAGTAACCGATAATAAGCTCGCCGTTTTCGTCAATGCCGTATTTCTCAGCAGGGGCAGATGCCATTTCTTCCATAATGAAATCATTGTAATCGGACATAACGTAATAATTTCCTCTGTTAAACCGCGTTTTGAACATTACGTCCAGTATTGAAATCATAACCCTTTCTGAAAAGGCAACCTTGTCGACAACCATTTCCGAAAGCTTTATCTGTTCGCCTGTACGCAGGTCAAACATCATCGGCACAGGAGCTTCTATACCGTGCGCCGCACCTGCTCCGTAGCCGTAATCCACAAAATTCACGCTTAATATATTTCCGCAGACATCATAGCCTACACATTCGGAATAGCCGATATTATATTTAAGCTGTCTTTCGTGTATAAATCCACATAACGTATACGGAAATTCCGTAAACTCATTTTCATCGTGAGCAACATATTCCTCCGCAAATGTGCGTTCATACTCATAAGCCTCGTCAATATATGCCTTTATAGCACTGTTTATTTTGTCAAGCACAGCGCTGTCAACGCTTTCACTGCTAAACACAGGGTAGTTTGCATCAAAGCCTACAATTAAATATCCGTCAGCATTGCACAAACCCTCTCTTATTTCAACCGCTTCAGCAGTAATGTCCGTTTCCTGCTTTTCGGGGTAAATGATTTCCATCGGGTAAAATTCATACTTTTGGTCAGCAGAATAAACCGCAGGCAATGCATTATCCTCCTCAACCGCCGATGTTGTTTCGGCAGCAGTTGTTTCTGCCTCAGTTGAAGTTGTAACCTCAGCTGTTGTTTCCGCCGTTGTCATAACCTCCGAAACCGTTGTAACCTGCACAGTTTCGACAGCTGCTTCCTCCGTCTGTTTATTACAGCCTGAAAGCATTACAGCCGTCAATATTGCCAAAAACAAAGCTGTTTTCCTGCCCAAATCCGTCACCCTTCCCTTACCCGAAAAACGAACAAAGGGGCGGGGCATAATTCCACGCAAAACCCGTGCAATCATACCTTTCGCCCCGAATATTATTCAAGAAACTTACTTGTTGTTTCTCTTAGCGTCAAGCTTAGCCTTAACCTTGATTGGAAGACCAAAGAGGTTGATGAAGCCTGCGGAATCCTTCTGGTCGTAAACTTCGTCCTCGTCAAATGTAGCAACTTCCTCATCATAGAGTGTGTATGGAGAAGTTACGCCTGCGTTGATGATGTTGCCCTTATAAAGCTTGAGCTTAACATCACCTGTAACTGTTTCCTGAGTCTTGTCAACGAAAGCGGAGAGAGCCTCACGAACAGGTGTGTACCACTGACCGTTGTAAACAATATCAGCAAAGTCAATAGCGAGCTTCTGCTTCATTCTCTGTGTAGCCTTGTCAAGAGTGATTGTTTCGAGAACATCGTGAGCGTGGTAAAGAATTGTTCCGCCCGGTGTTTCGTAAACGCCTCTTGACTTCATACCAACGAGACGGTTTTCAACGATGTCAGCAAGACCGATACCGTTAGCACCGCCCAGCTCGTTGAGCTTCTTGATAATGGAAACGCCGTCCATTTCAACGCCGTCAACAGCTGTTGGGATACCCTTTTCAAAGTGGATTGTTACATATGTAGGCT
>JAFTWI010000093.1 GCA_017465345.1 Oscillospiraceae bacterium | reverse complement strand
GTTTATAAAACTGTGAGTGTTCCATACGCTCCCGACGTTTTGCATTTTTAAAACATCAGTTTTAAAAATGTGAAACTCGGAGACTAAAAAATTCTTCGAATTTTTTTAGTCTTTCATTCCGGCGTGCGCCATAGTTTCCATAACGTTACTCTGGGCAGCAATGAAGATAGCAAGCGGCGGAATCATAAGTACAACTGCGGAAGCCGCAATCGCACCCTGACGAGCGATACCTGCTGCAGCAATCTGCTGAACAACAGTAGGAATTGTCTTGAGTGCTTCATCGTATACGAGTGAACCACCGTTAGAGTTCCAAGCCGCCTGGAACTGGAAGATGATAATTGTCATTACAGCAGGTTTGGAGTTCGGCATTACGATACCCCAACAGATACGCATAAGACCTGCACCGTCAACCTTAGCCGCTTCAATCATAGCGTCAGGAATTGTACTAACGCTCTGAATCATAAGGTAAAGACCCATAGAGGAAGCGATAAGAGGGAGGATAAGAGCGGAGTAAGTATTAATCATACCCAGCTTAGCCATTACGATATACTGCATGATGTAAGTAACCTGGCTGTTGAAGAGGAGGGCGATAACAACAACCTTGTTGATTGCCTTTGCGCCCGGGAAACGGCACTTTGCAAGTACAAAACCTGCTGTACAAGCGAAGAGCACGTGGAGAACGGTTGCAGTAACAGTAACGAAAATACTGTTGAACACGTTTCTTGAGAAAGGAACCCATGAGTTGTTAGCAACAATGAAAAGGTCCTTGAAGTTGTCAAAAGTAGGGTCCATCGCATAGAGACGAGGCGGCATAATGAAGATTTCATTTACCGGCTTGATAGAAGTAACTATAGCGATGTAGATAGGGAGCAACATGAACAGACCGAGGAATGTAAGGAAGAGGAAAATACCGATATCGTTTTTCCAGCTCTTACCAACCTGCTTGTTGGTACCCTTGGATCTTTCCATCTTGCGATGTTCTTTTTCACGCCTTTTTCTCAGTGCCTCAAGAGCAGCAGCGTTTTCAGCTTCAATCTGAGCCGCAATCTGAGAAGGCTTCAGTTCTTTTTTAGCCATTATCTATTCCTCACCTCGTTTCTCAGTTCATATACTTGCCCAGAAGCTTGCCTATGAGATTATTACAAATCAGCATTGCAAGGAACAGGACAAAGCAGATAGCGGAAGAGTAACCCATTTCGTAACGGATCCAACCGTAGTCGAAAGCGTGAGTCATAATGGTGTGAACCTTGTAGTCTGTAGACGGGAAGCCAGCGAGGCTACGTCCAACGATATCAACAGTAAATGCGGATACAATCTGCATTACAGCAGCGAACATGAGCTGCGGACCCATAGATGGGATTGTAATGAAGATGAGCTCCTGCCATCTGTTGCTGATACCTTCGATAGCACCTGCTTCGTACATAGCCTTGTCGATACCCTGGAAGCCTGCACGCATAGCAAGGAAGCCTGCACCCATGGATACCCAGAGCTGAACGATAATTACGCAGATAAGAACGTAGTTTGCGTCAGTAAGCCACTGGATAGCAGAGGTTGTGATACCAAGCTCTGTAAGTAAAGCATTGAGGTAACCGTATGTATCGCCCGAGAAGATGAGCTGCCATACGAAGTAGATGTTACCAGCCATAGATGGTGCATAGAAAATAAGTGTAAATACTGTCTTGAGTACAGGGTGAAGCTCGTTGATGAGCCAAGCAAGGAAGAAGCTGAGCACATAGCTGAGCGGACCTGTAAAGATAGCGAAAATAAGTGTAGTTCTGATAGCGCCGATGAATACGTCGTCCTCAAGGAACATTGTATAGAAGTTCTGGAATCCGACAAACTTCGGCGGGAAGTGCGCCATATCGAAATTAGTGAAGCCGATAGGCAGCGACATACATACAGGAATTATAGTAAACACGAGGAAGAAAATCATAAATGGTGCCAGCATAATGTAACACATCTTGTTTCTCTTCATTTCATGCCATGTATAACCCCATCTTTCTTTAAAGGACATCTTGCGCTCGTTAGGCAGCAAAATTTCCTTCTTCTGAGTTTCAGCAGCCAAAGGTTTCCCCTCCAATCAAGTTATTCTTCTTTTTCATCAAGTCCGAGATTTTCTCGTTTTCTTGTGATTTCTCGGTTGATATCAATGTTGTACCAACGAAGTGTTTCTCTTGCATTTTCCTTGTCATTAACAACGGATCTGAATGCGTTCATGATGCTTCGTGTTACTACATATGCGGAAGGAACGATAGGAATTTCCTCAAGCTGATCCATCTGGAACATAATCTTTTCGAGATCCTTGTTGGACCAGTTAAGTTCCTTGAGAGCCTCAACGTTAGCAACGTCAACACGTCCGAGAGGACCCATTACGCCTTCAACATTCTGTGCATATTCAACCATTGTTTCCTTTTCAGTAAACCACTTGATGAACTCCCATGCAGCTTCCTGATCGTCACAGCTGGAAAGGATGATTGCACCCGCACCATTGGAGTTGGAAGCATGAGAGATTGTACCGTCAGCCTGCTTTGTACCTGGAACAGCACAGAAGTCCCACAGACCCTTGATTTCAGGAGCAGCAACATTCAGCTGATTATAGAAAGTACAGTAGTTCTGGATAACGATAGGAGATTCACCTGTTCTGAAACGTGTAAACGGGTCGTAAGTCTGGTCAAACTTATATACATTATAGAAGTCTGTCCATGTAGCAAATGCATCTACAGCAGCCTGTGAATCGAAGTTTGTAGCAGTCTGGTCCTCATTATAATAGTTGGTACCGGACTGGAGCATAAGCAGAGCAAATGTATGACCTGCTTCTGTTGCAGGAGAAACGGAAACGCCGTTTACAACACCCGGGAGAATAAGACCAGGCTGCATATATTTTCTCTGGATAGCAGGAAGCATATCAATAAGTTCGTCCCAAGTCTGAGGAGGCTCACTGATACCAACCTGAGCAAGCATATCCTTACGATAGAACATCATAGGGAAGCCCTGTGTGATAGGAACAGCATAAACATCGCCGTCATAAGTATACTGAACAGCAGCATTTCGCTGGAATCTGTCCATAACCGCATCGAAGTCCTTCATATCGTTCATAGGAACAACAAGGTCACGGAGCGCAAGGTTTACAGGGAATTCGCCGCCGACGAAGAGAGCAACGTCAGGACCCTTACCTGCAAGTACGGCTTCCATGATAGCACCCTGTACAAGGTTTACAGCAACCTTTACATCAGCGTCAGGGTTATAGTCGGAGTCAACCATCTGCTTGATAACATTAGCCTGGTCACGACCGGAGGAAACCCATACGTTGATGGAGTCACCTTCGATATCGGAAAGCTGAGTATAGTCCTCAAAGAAGGAATTGATAAAGCCCTTGAAACCGAAGCCCATGCTCTTGAAAACATTGGACTTGATGGAAGTAAACTCACCATCAGCAGGAACAAGCTCAATAAAGTCAATCTCAAGAGGCTGTTCACGGTACTGACGCATCCATGAAGAAACAGAGTTTACATTATCCTTGATGGAGTTATTGGAAATCATATCAGGGATTTTATTAGGCTTTTCAGCACACTTTTCGAGAACGTCAGCAAGTCTTTCGAGAGCAGCAGCTTCTGTACCCTTCTGACCTGCAAGATTTTCGATGTTATTCTTTTCAGCATTGAGCTGGATAGCAAGCTGGGTGAAAACGTCCTGAATTTCAGGGATTTCCTTATGAATGAAGTAGTCAGTGTACTTATCGGGAGTTGGGCCAGTAATCATGAGAATCTGCATATAGTACTGGTTAGCAGTATAAACAATCTCATCAAGACGTCTCATAGACTCACCGATTTCACCGGGGATAACCTCAATAGTAAGTTCATGAGTACCCTTATCAAGGTAAACATACGCAGCTTCGCCGTTTTCGTCTTCAGGAACAACTAAAAGCCAGTCATCATCGTAATGGAATTTAATCTGTTCAAAAGCGTCATTCGGCACCTTACCGTCAACAAGAAGGCGACGGTTTGTGTAAAGACCGCGGAGCTCGTTCTGACGAGCTTTGATACCAACCTTATAATAACCTGCGGTTTCAACATTCATTTCCCAGGTAATAGCCTGACCCGCAGTATCCCAAGTACCGTCACCTACTGTATTGTAGCGCTGTTTGGACGGATGGGAAGGTTCAGTAAGGTAAGAACCTCTGTCATATGTAGGGAACAAAGTCTGAGAATTTGTGTAAGAATACTGTTCACCCTGAAGCTTGATAGGAGCAGCGCCGCTGTTCTTTGCAAGGTCAGCATCGGAAGGCTTTTTGTAAGCTTCAGCATCGTTAGTGTTGCAAAGCTTGATATATTCAATAGCAACAGACGCACGTTCAGACTCAAAGGAAATCGTATGAGTACCTTCTTCAAGCACGAAGTAAAGCGGGTCATTGAAAAGACCGTCCACATCGTAAACCATAGTAGTAACCCATCTTGAAGCCTGAACCTGAGGAGGACGGACTTCGTTATCCTTGGAGTCAGTAGTAATCGGGTATTCACTTGTCCAGATATGTGGGAGTGTAGCACGTGTAGCAGTATCATAAGGAGACTCACCGTCCAGCAGGACAGAAAGTTCCGTAACAGTAGCACCATCATCCAGCGGATAATAGCTTACCTCCAACTGATAAGCACCTGTTTCAGGCACCTCAACAGTATAGTCGATACGGCCTTCTTGATTTGACCACACCAAAACATTATCCTTGCCCTCGAAGGTTGTCACTTCGGCTTCGGCGTTATCACTCTTACCCGAGTAAGTGAGCACAGCTTCCGCATCAGGGCGCTTGACATTTGCAATTTCATCGAAGTATTCGCTGTATGTTTTCTGCTTTTCGAAAGCAAGAGCTGCCTCACTGTACTGAGCACCTGCAGTAGCAGAAATCTGCGCAGGCTCGCTTTCAGCTGATGCAGGGAAACAGGAAACTACAGAAACACAAAGGAGAACTGCAACTGCCGCAGACAAAATCCTTTTAAAATTTGTTTTCCTTGACAACAGATAGACCACCTTTCATATAACCTAACTCAAAACTGATAGTTTGCACCTGCGGGCATAGCTCCGCGCTGCCAATATGTGGTATAATGGCAGTTCAAACAGCAAAAAACAGTGCAAACCATACAAGTTCAATGTGTAACTTTAGTGATAATTACACAAAAATTATGTTATTCAATTATAAAAATATATAGAGTTGTATAATTATTATATCAATTTGCCTAATGATTGTCAAGTATTTATCGTTAATTTTGTTCAAAAACGGAATAAAATTAGCAGTAAAATTTATCAAAAACGTTTAAGTAAACTATATGTATAAAAAGCCCCCGAAGTCTAAACTTCGGGGGAAAAATAAAGGTGCAGTCCGTTCTGCATACGGACTGCACCGATTGATGTTAGAATAACTTTAATTACATAAAGTAACCGTTGTTATCTTTCATGAAGCTGGGTAATCCCAGCGCGCAATTAGCTTCTCTTCTTAGCAACTACTGCTGCTGCAGCGAGAGCTACAGGAATTACAGCGAGAGCAACAGAAGCGTTACCTGTTATTGGGTTAGCAACATCAGGAGCTGGAGCTGGCTCTGGATCAGCCTTAGTTTCATCATCATCAGATGGAGCTGTGATATCGCCTTCGCCACCTTCGTTTGTATCGTCGAGTGTAGCGCCGTCGCCGTCAACGCCTGCATCGGAAGAAGCATCGTCGCCAGCAGCTGCTGTGCATTCGATAACGAGGTTATCCCAGTACCATGTGTTGGATGTAGCAAGTCTCATGGAGTGGAGGTAGAGAGCGAAGTCGTTCTCTGTGATGCCACCTTCGTAGCAATCCATGATAGCATCCCAGTCAAACATAAGGGATGTTTCGTTCCAGTCAAAGTAATCGAACTGGCTGAGGGACATTGTGAGGTCTTCGTTTACGATAAGAGCACCCTGGAAGAGGTTGTAACCGGACCAGTCAAAGCCTTCGTACTTAGTGGAATCTGGATCATAGTAGTTTGTGTAGAGGTGCTGAGCAAAGCCCTTGAACTCGTCTGTAGCGCCGTCCTTATCTGTGTAGATAGCTGTGAGTCTGTCAGCGTCGCCGTCAACAGCCTTGAGAGCAGCCTTGTAAGAACCAGCTGCATTACAGCCGTCCCACCAACCATCTGTGTAAACTTCTGTCCACTTGTCATCTACAACATAACCGATCTTTTCGGAAGCTGTGTTGAACTTGAATGTTACAGAGTCATATGTTTCGATAGCATCGTTAACTACAGCCTTAACATTCTTGTAGCCCATTGTGCCATCAAGGTATGCAAGGATGTTTGTGCTGCCCTCGAGTGTGGACTTGAATGGCTTTCTAACAACTACTGTGTCAGATGTAGAAGCTGTGTAACCAGCGAACATTACATCAGAGATTTCTGTTGGCTCATCTGTTGTGATTGTAAAGCTCTTGTTCTTGATAACATTCTTGAACTTAGCTTCGTCAGCCATGTCGCCCCAGCACTCATAGTCAGCTGTTACTGTGAGGATAACAGAACCTGTGAGACCTTCGAGTTCGTTTGTGAGGTTGAGTGTAGCAAGACCGCTATCATCAATCTTGAGCTTAGAAGCAGCTGTTGCATCAGTGGAGTAAACGTATGTGTTACCCTGTTCAGCAACGTTTGTAGGCATTACCTTGAGAACGAGGTTCTTGAGCTGACCGGATGGCTTCCAGTTTTCCTTTTCGGAAGCATCTGTATCATAGTAAGGAACCATGATTTCGATCTTTGTTGGGAAAGAAGATTCAACAACTTCATCAACTACTGGAGCATCATCAACTGTTGGTTCAGTAATTGTTACTGTGATTGTATCGCCAGCCTTAACCTTATCTTCGCCACCTGTTACAGCGAGAGACTTAGGCATAGCGTTGCCATCTGCATCGTACCAGCCTGCATCCTTATCAGCTGTAGCTGTGAGATCGATTGTTGCACCGTTTGCAGGTGTTGCATTAGCATTAAGAGTAACGTTAGCTGTTACATCATTGCCAGCAGCGTCAACCCACTTAACAACTGTTGTATCGTCAGAAGTATCACCAGGTGTACCGTTATCATTTGTGAAAACCTGAGCTGTGTATGTTTCTGTAGCATTTGCATCAGCAGGAGCCTTTGCAGGAGCTGTTGCACTCTTTACAGCAGCATCAGTGAAAGTTGTTGGAACAACCCACTTGAATGTCTTATCAGCATACTTGTATGTGCCAGCCTTAACATCATCTGTGTAAGAAACTGTAACAGCAGCGTTATCGCACTTTACTTCGATAGTAGCTTCTGCTTCTGGAGCTTCTGGAGCTTCTTCTGCTGCAGCTTCTGTAGCTGTTGCAGTGATCTTGAACTGCATTGTACCTGTGCCGTTCTTCCAGTTAGCACCATAGATTGTGTCTTCCTTTACGAGGCTGTAAGGGAGTGTAGCATCTTCGAGAGCGGATACTGTTGTAGCCATTGCAGATACAGCTACTGCGCCTGCTGCGATTGCAGCCATTGTCTTTTTCATGTTCATGAAAAATTCCTCCTTGTTTTGTTTTAAGTTTTTTCTTTATTTATTTCCAGTTAAAATGGAAATCAAATAGAATGTATGTATACAGGCGTACTTAAACGCTTTCTGTATATCACGCTATTATTCTAACATTTCGTATCCAAACTGTCAATGTACACTTGCGCCAAATTTTCGGACACGTTTTCAGCGTTTATGCACACTTTTCACTAATTTTTATAATTTTGAACACAAAAGTCAGACCGTTTCGGTAACCGCTTTGCAACTTTCGTAACGGTTTTGTAATTTTTCCGTACCTTTCCTGTCACGGTAATTTCGTCCGTTTTTCACAAATGGGCTCCGAAAACGATTAATATTATATCATAGCTTGAAAAGTTTGTCAATACAAAAAAACAGCGGACAGATAACTTCCGTCCGCTGTTCATTATACATTACATATAGTATAGCTTATCGAGCAATCAAGTTTATCTTGATTTTGTTTCGTTTTCTTCGAAAATCTTGTTCAGCACGTCCTCCATAGCCATTACGCCCAGGTCGCCTTCCTTGTGGGAACGGAGGGAGAGTGTTTCGGCTTCAACTTCCTTATCGCCGACGATGAAGAAGTAAGGAATCTTTTCAAGCTGAGCCTGACGAATCTTGTAGCCTACGCCCTCCTTACGGGAGTCGATTGTAGCACGGATGCCGCGTCTTTCAAGCTTTTCGAGAACCTTTGCGCTGTATTCAGCTGCACGGTCTGTAACAGGGAGAATTCTTACCTGCTCAGGGGACATCCACAGTGGGAGTGCACCTGCATACTTTTCAATAAGGTAAGCAAGAGTTCTTTCGTAGCAGCCGAGGGAAGTTCTGTGAATGATGTAAGGCTTTCTCTTCTTGCCGTCCACGTCTGTATATTCCATACCGAACTTTTCAGCCAGAAGCATATCAATCTGGATTGTAACGATTGTGTCTTCCTTGCCGAACACGTTCTTGTACTGGATATCAAGCTTAGGACCGTAGAATGCAGCTTCGTCGATACCGATTGTATATTCTACGCCGAGGTTGTCGAGAATCTTGCCCATGATGGACTGAGCTTCTTCCCACTGTTCCTTAGTACCCTCGTACTTGTTCTTAGGATTTTCAGGGTCCCACTGGGAGAATCTGAAAGTACAGTCCTCAAGCATACCAACTGTATCAAGGCAGTATTTAGCAAGTTCGAGACAGCCCTTGAATTCTTCCTCAAGCTGTTCAGGACGGAGAACGAGGTGACCCTCGGAGATTGTGAACTGACGAACACGGATAAGGCCGTGCATTTCGCCGCTGTCCTCGTTACGGAAGAGTGTGGAAGTTTCACCGAGACGCATTGGAAGGTCACGGTAGGAACGAGCTCTGTTCAGGAACACCTGATACTGGAAAGGACAAGTCATAGGACGGAGAGCGAAACATTCCTTCTCCTCATCGTATGGGTCGCCGAGAATGAACATACCGTCAAGGTAGTGGTCCCAGTGTCCCGAAATCTTGTAAAGGTCACGCTTAGCCATAAGCGGTGTCTTTGTCAGCAGGTAACCTCTCTTCTGCTCCTCATCTTCAACCCATCTCTGGAGAAGCTGGATTGTTCTTGCGCCCTTTGGAAGAAGGATAGGGAGACCCTGACCGATGCAGTCAACAGTTGTGAAGTATTCGAGTTCACGACCAATCTTGTTGTGGTCACGCTTTCTTGCTTCTTCAACAGCAGCAAGGTGTGCCTCAAGTTCGCTTGCCTTGGGGAAAGCTGTACCGTAGATACGGGAAAGCTGCTTGCCCTTTGCGTCGCCTCTCCAGTAAGCACCTGTGCAAGCAGTAAGCTTGAATGCCTTTACTGCAGCAACGTTCATAAGGTGCGGACCTGCACAAAGGTCAGTGAATTCGCCCTGCTTGTAGAAGCTGATAGCCTCGCCCTTGTCAGCGTGCTCCTTGCAGAGCTCAACCTTGTAAGGCTCACCCATCTTTTCCAGCATAGCGATTGCCTCGTCAACAGGAAGGCTGAACTGTTCAAGGTCAAGACCCTCCTTGACAATCTTCTTCATTTCAGCCTCGATAGCTGTAAGGTTGTCAGCAGTGAAAGCCTTTTCTGTATCAAAATCATAGTAGAAGCCATTGTCGATAGCAGGACCGATAGCAAGCTTTGTGTCAGGGTAAAGACGCTTTACAGCCTGAGCAAGAATATGGGAAGCTGTGTGCCAGAAAGTCTTCTTGCCTTCCTCGCTGTCAAAAGTCATAACCTCGAAAGTGCAGTCCTTGTCGATAGTTGTACGCAGGTCGCATACGTTTCCGTCAATTTTTACGCAGCAAGCGGACTTGTAAAGTCCCATGCCGATTCCCTTGACAACCTCAGCCGCAGACATCGCATTTTCGATTTCGCGGATTGAGCCGTCTTTCAGTGTGAGCTTAATCATAGTTTTTCCTCCATTTATTATATAGTATCATTATTGATTTTCTTATGCTTCATCTTGTCAAAAACAATCTTAGCAATTGCCGAAAGAAGAAGCAATATTCCAAACAGCACAAAGCTGTTCAAAAAGCAGTAAATTATATATAGTATACGCCCGCCTTCGCCGACAGAGCCAATTACCGACAGTACGGTTTCATTGAACCAGCCGAGAGAATCAGCTGTTTCGGTTATCGTCTCCAGCGTGTCGGCAGACTTGAACGCCGTTTTTATATCCTGTACCAGTTCAACAACCAGCACCGCAAGGGGAAAAGGACGTATCCGTCCCGACAGTTTAACAGCTATAATAACCGCCGCAACTGTCAGAAATCCAATAAACACTGATGCAGGCGGAAGCAGTGAGAAGTCCGTGAAGATTGTTATTGCACCGAACAGAACTTTCACGCCCGTCCGTAACAGTTTAAGCGCCGCATAGACAAGCAGGGATATAAACAGCACAAACCAGAAGCCGTGTTTTTTATCTTCCATAACTGTCACCCCATACAAAACAAAAAATCCCCTAATCTGCACAAAGCAGACTAAGGGACGATATAACCTATCGTGGTTCCACCCGAAGTTCATATACTATTATAATAGGAGCGATATTACAACCCGTAATAACAAACCATACTATTATATATAGTATACCTCATTCTGCGTCCTTTAACGGAGACGGGCCGCCGTGTATTAAACGGACTCAAAGGCGGTGTGCACAATACTCGGATTTACGCCGTTCACAGCATCGGGCGCTCTCTGAAAACCCTTTGTGTAAGGTGCCTTCCTTATCAACGTTTTGAAATATATTATTAGTGTAACACCCTTTTCGATTTTTGTCAACCGTCTTTTTTCACATACAAACGCTGTTTTTATTATTGAATAGTGTCAAAATGTATAATTTTCCTTGACAATTTAAACGTTTTATATTAAAATAGTAAAGTGAATGCAATATATTTATATAACAGCGAAAAAAGAGTTCCAGCTCTTTTCGTTCAAATAAATTGCTGTTCAACTATTTTCTTACTTCTATGGCTCAAATAGAAGGTTTTTCATATATTTTACAGGCAATAACTTACCGTATAAAAATATATTGTTTTACGAACGGTATAATTGACATAGATTTTACACTTGGTACTATATCATTCTATGCACTGGTATTTATAGTGTAACCGCCTGTAATTTAAATTATTTACATCAGGTGATGCTGTTTTTAAATCATTTGAATTTTGACAATGTTTCTGTATAGAAACCACAAGTGAAAATCCGATATTTAAGCCTCCGAAGTAATTTGCTTATTTAAACCAAAGGAGGTATATGGGTTTGGAAATCATAATCGGAATTATAGCTTTCCTCGTCGGTGCAATAATCGGCGGTGCTATCCTGTTCAAGGTCGGTATCAACTACCGCAAGCAGCAGGCTGAAAACGCAATCGGTTCCGCTGAAAAGGAAGCGGAGAGAATTGTTGAGGACGCTAAGAAGGAAGCTGACAATCAGAAGAAAATCGCGCTGGTAGAAGCTAAGGACGAAATCCATAAGAGCCGTAATGAGCTTGAAAAGGAAATCAAGGAACGCCGCAGCGAAATGTCCCGTCAGGAAAGACGTATCCAGCAGAAGGAAGAAAACCTCGACAAGAAGAGCGACAACATCGAAAAGAAGGAAGAGCAGCTCCAGAAAAAACTGAAGCAGGCTGACGAAAAGCTCGAGGAAGCCGACAAGATTAAAAAATCCCAGATGGAAATTCTGGAAAGAATTTCTCAGTTTACTATGGAACAGGCTAAGGAACACCTGCTTTCCATGCTCGAAAATGAACTTGTTCACGACAAGGCTCTCAAAATCCAGCAGTACGAAACCCAGCTCAAGGACGAGTGCGAAGAAAAGGCAAGAGACCTTATCTCCCTTGCAATCTCCAAGTGCTCCGCTGACCAGGTTTCTGAGTCCGCTGTTTCCGTTGTTCCGCTGACGAATGACGAAATGAAGGGACGTATCATTGGTAGAGAGGGTAGAAATATCCGTACCCTTGAAACTCTCACAGGTGTTGACCT
>JAFTWI010000035.1 GCA_017465345.1 Oscillospiraceae bacterium | reverse complement strand
CAGCGTTCATCTGTACAGATTACCTTGTAGCCGCCTGTAAGTCTGATAATTTTCTGAATTGCCGCATCAACAATCGGCACAGAATAGCGCAGATTGTCATAAAGCTGACGCTCGTTTGCACCGCCTGGCTGAAGCGTGAACAGATTTACGCCCTTTTCGGTAAATCTGCCGCCGCTTACCACACCGCACTCAACGGGTTTAGCATCAGTATCACGGCTCAAAAATCTTTTGATAATGTTCATCTGTCACCTCCGAAATAAATGAGAAAATTGGAATGAGAATTTATTGATGTTTTTATAGTTTGAAGCGGAAAAATAATTCCACTTTCCACATTCCAAATTCCTAATTTCTTGTAACGTTTCCTGCCCAGAAGCCGCCCTCATCTGAGCGAAAAAACGGACTTGTCACAAAATACCTCATATCGTCCATGGCATGGTCATTTTCCTTGATGGGAACATCACCGCTGCGGCTTTCATCCCAGCGGTACAAGGAAAATTCCCGAAGAATGTCCGTGCAGCTTTCACCAAACATAAGCTTGCCGTCCCGTAAAGCGTCGGAACAGCGCCTTATGCCTGACACCACATCATTCTGTGCCTTTGTAACGGGAAAGCTGCCATGACGACGGATACATTCAATAAAAGATGCCGCCGACGGGTCGACTATTACTCCCTCGACCCGTCTGTCGCCTATGAGCTTGCAAAGCCCCTCGTAATGTTCCTCGTCAGTCCTTGACATTCCTTCCCGTCTGGAACTGTAATAATACTCGGCAATTCTGTACCACACTCCGTCATTCCTGCCCCATAAGCCGAACGAAGACGGATTGACCGTTCCGTAATCGCAGGAAACAACATACTTCTCAAAGCATTCGGGAAGCCTGCGTGCAATGTGCTTTTCCTCTGAGAAAATCGGGTACACCAGCCCCTCTGCCGCAACCCATTTTCCCAGCACGAACCTGTCGTAGAACGTGCCCGAATAAAGCCGCCTGTATCTTTCACGGACTTCCTCCGAAAGTGAGGGATTATCGTCCATCGTGAAATGTAGATACAGCGCATTTTTCTCCCTTGCCTTGAGCACCCACTCACGGTAGAACCAGTGATACGGGTAAGAAGGATTACAGCTGAACCATATCTTCGAGCCGCTTACCGAGCACCTCGCCAGCGCCTGCTCAACGAAAGAACGGGGCATTAGCACCACCTCGTCAAGCATTACACCCGAAAGCGTAATGCCTTGAATAAGCGCCGCCGAGCCTTCGTCCTTGCCGCCGAAGAAATAGAAACGGTTAGTCCTGCCGCCTGCCGAAATATCAGCGTAGCTGCCGCTTACCTTTTCAGTGCAGCGGAAACCCAGACCCCTCAGCGTAGACAGCAGCGGCGTAACAACATTCCTCCGTAACGAAGTAACCGTCTTGCCGCATATTGCAAAAACTCCGCCGTCAAATTCCGACATCGCCCATGCCGCAAAGGAAAGCGACATACAAAGTGTCTTGCCGCTTCGCACAGCACCGTCGCATATGACAGCGTCACAGCTTTTGTAAGCATTTGTCCTCCACCATGTCAGCACCGTAAGCTGCTTCTGAGAGAACTGCGTAAATTTCGCCAAGTAACAAACCTCCGTTCATTTTCCTATTCAGCCTTGTCAGCAGCCGTACTTTCAGCAGCCTCGCCGATAGCGTCAAAGAAGCTCTGCGCAAGGTCATCAACAGCCTTGCCGCTGCGGATTTCGTTCAGCTTTTCAATAGCCTTCAGCCTGTCTGCAAACTTGATTTCGCAGACTCCCTTTCCGATTTTGAATTCGGATACATTGTAAAGGTCAAGCCTTCTTATGTCCGCTTCGGTAAGCTCCTCGGGATTGCTTTCTGCAAGAATGACAGCGTCGTTAATCCTGCCGTTGATAAGCCTTTCGAGAGCGTCCTCGACTGTGCTCCCGACAGCCTTTTTCATCGTAACAGCCATAGAAGCAAGGAACCCGAATGCCTGAGGGTGAGAAAGAATTTTCATACCCTCCTCATAAGCAGTCCCGTGAGAAAATCCGCAGGCGGCAGCAGCCTCTTCAACGTTTCTGCTTCTGAAGAACTGGTACAGAAATTTTTTCTGAGCCTTGGTGAGATTCTGCACCCATACACCCCCTTTCTGTAAGCCCTCTTTGCGTAAGTCTTACACCAAAAGGCTGAAAAAAGCAAAAAGTTGCACTGAAACGTGCAACTTTCCGAAAAATATTTTTGCAAAAATATGTACTTTGTAGTTCTGCACAAATCAAGAGTGCAACTATTGTGGCAAGTTATCATTAAACAGAATAATAGTGGCAAAACCGAAGATAATAAACAGTAAAGAATACCCTACGAAGCCTTGACATCTTGACACGTATAGTGTATTATGGTATACGGCGGAAATTTGGAATTGAAATAAAAATTTCCGAATAACAGAATTTATATCGAAAAGAGTTGTTTTTATATGAGAAAAACCAAGATTGTATGTACCATCGGTCCTGCTACCGACGACGATAAAGTTCTCCGCGAAATGATGCTGGCGGGAATGAACGTTGCCCGTTTCAACTTCTCCCACGGCGATTATGAAATGCACCAGAGACGCTTTGAGCAGGTTGTCCGTCTCCGTGAGGAGCTTGGTCTCCCTATTGCTACAATGCTTGATACAAGAGGCCCTGAAATCCGTCTCGGCAAGTTTGTTGACGATAAGCCAGTAGAAATTTTCGACGGCGATACATTTACCCTTACAACAGAGGATATACCTTGTACAGCTGAGCGTGCTTCCATAACCTTCAAGGGACTTCCGGGTGACGTTTCCATCGGTACAAAAATCCTCATCAATGACGGCGCAGTTGAACTTATTGCGGAGAAAATTACAGCAACCGATATTATCTGTAAGGTTGCAACAGGCGGTATCCTCTCCAATAATAAGGGTATCAATGTCCCAGGTATTGAGCTTTCCATGCCATACCTCTCCGAGCGTGATATGAGCGACCTGGAATTCGGTTCAAAGATGGGCTACGATTTTATTGCAGCTTCCTTTGTACGTACCTCCGCTGATATCAATTACCTCAAGAAATTTACCAAGAGCCTTGGCTGGACAACTCCAAGAATTATCGCTAAAATTGAAAACATGGACGGCGTAAACAACATCGACGAAATCATCGAGGTTTCCGACGGTATCATGGTTGCGAGAGGCGACATGGGCGTCGAAATTCCTTTCGAGCAGATTCCTGCAATTCAGAAGGACATCATCGAAAAGGGCTACCTCGCAGGCAAACAGGTTATTACAGCTACACAGATGCTTGAATCCATGATTTCAAACCCGAAGCCTACCCGTGCCGAAATCACTGACGTTGCAAACGCAATCTATGACGGCACTTCAGCTATCATGCTTTCGGGTGAAACAGCAGCAGGCAAGCACCCTGTCGAAGCAGTACGCACAATGGCACTTATCGCCGAAACAACCGAAAAGGATATCAACTATATCACAAGACTTTCAAAGCGTCCTGTTTCAATTGTCAAGAACCAGACAAACGCTATTTCCCACGCAGCTGTAACAACCGCACATGATATCGGTGCAAAGGCTGTTATAACAGTTACAAAGTCAGGCTCAACAGCAAGACATCTTTCCAAGTTCCGCCCATCCTGTATGATAATCGGCTGTACACCGAATGAAATAGTACTCCGTCAGATGAATATGAGCTGGGGCGTGCTTCCTGTACTGATGGACGAAAAGAGCAACACCGATGAGCTTTTCGACAGCGCAATTAATGCTGCCGAAGAAGCAGATTACATCTCCCCAGGGGACGTGGTGGTACTGACAGCAGGTATTCCGCTCGGTATCGCAGGTACAACAAATATGCTGAAGGTTTCATCTGTAGAATAAAAATTTACGGCACTGTTTTTTCAGTGCCGTTTGTGTTTTATCTTGATTACTATAAAAACTATTGTTGTGTAGTGCAATGTTTACAAAATCCAACGGCTCCCTTGACAGATTTTTTGTAATGGTGTATAATGTTTATGTATTAAAACTTGAAAGGGAACTGTTATGGAAAACCGTGATTATATAATTGTTACTGATACTACAACTGATATGGGCGTCGAGTACTATAAGGAAAATAATATTCCTTACATTGCCCTGCACTATATTATGGACGATAAGGAATATATCCAGTATGGTGAGGACGGAATTGATATAAAAACCTTTTACGATAAAATCAGAAACGGAAGTATGCCTAAAACTTCTCAGGCTTCTTATGAGGACTTGTTTAACATTTTTGAAGGAATCGTCAAGGAAGGCAAGGATGTTTTTTATCTCTCTTTCTCTTCAGCACTCAGCGGCTCTTACCACACTTCAACTCTTGTTGCAAATGATATTATTGACAAATATCCCGAGCGTAAGGTTAAGTGTATCGACTCTGCCGCAGCCTGCGGGGGAGAGGGTCTGCTCCTTGATATGTGCGTGAGAAAATATAATGATGGCTACTCCCTCGATAAGCTTGTTTCCTATGCAGAGGAAACCAAGAATAAAATTGCTCACTTTGTTGTTGCGGACGACCTTAACCACCTCCACCGCGGCGGACGTGTTTCAAAAGTTTCCGCTGTTGTAGGCGGTATGCTTGGCATCAAGCCTCTTATCCACGTCAATGACGAGGGCAAGCTTATTCCTTACGGCAAAATGAGAGGAAGAAAGGCTGCAATTGAGTCCATTGCAAATCAGATGAAGAAGAAATATATCCCAGGTGCAAACGAGGAAATCTTCATTAATCACGCTGACTGCCTTGAAGATGCCGAGTACCTCGGCAATTACGTTAAAAAGATTATGCCTGACGTAAAAAGAGTACGCTACGGCGATATCGGCGCAGTAATCGGCTCCCATACAGGAGCAGGAACTCTCGCTCTGTTCTTTGTTGCCGAAAACAAGGCACCGGTTACACTTTAAAAAATTACTCCGCTGACGGATTTGTTCCGACAGCGGAGTTTTTACTTATATAAACGGGTCAATAAGATTAAGATAAGCGTAGGAAGCAAACACAACCCACCAGCAAGCTGCTGTAACAAAAATCGGCATTGTTCTTGCTTTTCCCGCAGGAGTAGGTTTGCGAATGTTGCGTCCCTTGACAAGCACAAGAATACCAACTATAAGCGCAGCAATCATAAATCCCATTCTGAATGCAAAGGTGCAGATAATAGGAACAAGCGCCTCGGGAGTTATCAGTTCAGTCGCAGTCATAACATCTCCGCTTGCAATCTTTTCAAACAGCTCAGGCGCGGAAAACTGTATCCAGCAGTTGAAAACCGTACCAAGCGTGTTGAGGAGAATGTGAGTGAAAATCGCAGGCACGATAGAACCGCTTTTAATAGTGACAACAGCAAGAGGAATACCAACTAAAAATCCGAGGATAGCCTGCTGATAATTCTGGTGCATAAGTCCGAAAACAGCCGCCGAAAGGAATATCGCAAAGCGTTCGTTGTATTTGCGCATCGACTGAAGAACTACACCCCTGTAAAGAAGCTCCTCAAGTACAGGTCCAAGCAGGCAGGCGTAGAAATACATTATAACATTTGCCGTCAGAGAGCTTGTTGCACTCAGGTCGGCAGTTTCTCCTTTAAGTCCGAAGAGGTCAAGAATTGCACCTATAGCTGTCGCAATAAAAGCCGCAGCAGTCTGCAAACCTATCGAAAGTGTGATAAGCTTTGCAACCGTACCGCCCGTGTAGCCGTTTCGGGTGAACATCGGCTTGAAATCAAGCTTCAGAAGCTTAATTCCGAGAATAATTGAGGTAACCTCCGCAATTATCGGCATACCGCAGGAATAAAGAACCCTTGTAAAATCGTTCCATATGCCCTCGCCGAAAGCCGCTTCAAGCACAACTCTTACTGCCCACGCAAGACCGTTGAAAAGAAGCGTGTTTATAATCAGCACAAGAGCAACCTTGTTGTAGCGTCTGCGTATAGACTTTTTTTCCTCAGCGTCAGGGATAACCGAAACCTGAGGTGTATTTACACTATCCATAGAAACCCTTTCATCGTTAGCAAATTTTTAATAGTATTATAGTACATTGTTTACTCTTTGTCAAGAGAATTGCTTTTTTCAGCGGTTTTGTACCCTTACAGTAATCAAACTGTAACGGAAATGTAATTGAATTTTGCTGTGTATAATGGTATAATTTATATGATGAAAACAATTACAAGGGGAAATGCCGATTGTTGCATTTTCTTTGGAAAGGAGGATGTTGATATGACAGGAATGAAAAAGATATTTGCAGCATTATGCTCAGCAGTAGTGCTCACTGGCTGCAGTGCCGAAGCAAACTTACCTGCATCAGAAGTCCTGAACGAAACAACATATACCGAATCCTCCGAAAACTATGTTATGAATAATCAGTATGCTTTATCCACCGTTTATAACGGAGAAGCGTACAACGAACCATTTACCTCCTACACCTACGATTTTTCAGTGTATGGAAGCAACTATATGATAACTGTTACTCCCGATGAAACAACTACGGGTCTGACCATGACTGTAGAGGATAACCAGTTCGGCTTTTCAACCTTTAATGTTACTCCTCCGAGCGGATATATGGTGATGCTCCCTTATACCCAGCAGCAGGCAAGTCAGGTCTGCACTGTAATCAGAAGCGAAGACGGAACTGCACCCGATTTGCTGAAAATCGACTTTTACCTCAGCACCTTTGAGGACGAAACCCTGCCGTATACCGTAAGCAGACTTTATTCAATCCTCGGCAACCGACTTGTGGAGGTTGAGGTGTATGATACAATAGGTAATTCTGAGTTCCCCGATGTAGATGAAGATGTGTTCGAAAGGATGGATTACATTCCCGACAGCTATCTGTATCATACCGAGCCTGATACCTTCATGCCTGAGCCTGTCGTAACCGCAGACGAGGACGGAACACTCCGCGCAAAGGTTATCACCTATAAAATCAACTACAATGATATGACCATGCGCCGTGGATACGAGGATATAACCTCCGTGGATAACGCCCTTTATTACGGCTATGCCGCACACGCAATCGCAGGCAGTATTTATCAGTATTTTATTGCAACAAGCCTTAACGTTTCCGACTATGAAAATTACGTGGAAATCCCCGATACGAATTCCGAAACAAGTCAGTATTTCTTCAAGGTTGACGATCCGAGATTTTCTACAGTGGAGGAATTCAAATCCTACGTAAGCAGATATTTTGACAGCTCTCTTGTGAACAATATGTTCCTTACCGCACCTCAGCAATACCGTGACATTGACGGTGCACTGCACACAATTCTCGGTGACGGAGGAATGAACCCTAATTTGGGCAAGCTGACAATCACAGACTGGGTGCAGGACGGAAGCGTTATCACCTACCACACAAAGCAGGAAACCTTCGACGACAATTATGTATTTACAGACTACGTTGACGGGGGAGACTTCGTAATAGAAATCACCGACAGCGGATTTATCGTCAAGGAATACCGTTACCCGTCACTTTAACAGTAAAACGAAAACCTGAGAAGAACTTTCTTCTCAGGTTTTTTCTTTGCTTAATCGTAAATCATATCGCATTTGCGTATAGCCTTTGTGGGGCAGGCATCTGCACAAGCACCGCAGGCATTGCACAAGCTGTAGTCAATTCTCGCAAGGTTGTTTTCAACGTGGATTGCACCCTGCGCGCACTTCTTTTCGCAAAGTTTACAGCCTATACAGCCGCTTGAGCAGGTTGAGCGTACAATCTTGCCAATTTCCGTTGAGGAGCAGCACACATCAATTTTCTTGTCGATATCACGTAGCACAATAAGCTGATTAGGACAAGCCTTCACGCACATTCCGCAGCCTATGCACTTTGACTTGTCAATTCGTGCAAGACCGTCCTTGATGATGACGCCGCCCTCAGTGCAGACTGCAGCACAGTCACCAAATCCGAGGCAGCCGTGTGTGCAGACCTCAGAGCCGCTGTAGAAACGGTTTGCCGCCTTGCAGGACTGAACACCCTGAAACTCGAATTTACTCTTTGTAGCGTTGCAGTCACCGTTGCAGAGTACAACCGCAACCTGCGGCATAACCTCGCCTGCTTCCTTGCCCATAACAGCGGCAATTTTCTTTGCACAGTCGTTGCCGCCGGGCTTGCACATATTCAACTCAGCACCATTGTTGACGATTGCGTTTGCGTAGTCGGAGCAACCCGAAAAGCCGCAGGCACCGCAGTTTACCTGAGGGAGCGCCTCATTGATTGCTTCAACACGCTCGTCAACCTTGACCTCGAAAATTTTGGAGCATACTGTCAGCAGAATTCCTGCCGCAAGACCGATTGCCGCAAATACCAGCATCGGTAAAATGTATGTGGTCATAACAATTCGTTCCTTTCCTTTGGATTAACCGAAAAGTCCCGAGAAGCCCATGAAGCTTACCGACACGATTGAAGCGGCGATAAGTGTTGAAGGGATACCCTTGAAGGTTTCGGGAATATCGGAGCTGTTCACTCTTGAACGTACACCGCTGAAGATTACGAGTGCAATTGTAAAGCCAAGACCTGCGCCGAGAGCATTT
>JAFTWI010000092.1 GCA_017465345.1 Oscillospiraceae bacterium | reverse complement strand
TACCGTTTTAAGACAGACTTTGCGTGCTGCTCTTGAAAATATAAAGGCAACCGTCAAACCCGTTACAGGTGACAATTACTCCACATTCGTCAAGGTTGAAATAAAGCCTAAGGAGCAGGAAATGTCCCTGGTAGGCTATAACCTCGAAACAGGTGCAATATCTGTGCTGAATGTTGAAGCGGTGGAGTATGCAGAATTCCTTGTAAGCATTGAAGATTTCGCCGCTATCGTTTCCAAGATTGACGGCGAAACACTTGAATGCAGTGCTGAAAATGATGTTCTGACAATCAAGTGCGGACGGTCAAGAACGAAAATCCCTACTCAGAATGCGGACAATTACCCGTCAATCCCTGATGTTACAGCAACGAGCAAGCTTACAATGAGTGCCGTTACGTTGTCTGATATGATACGTCAGACCGTATTTGCAGTTTCCGTGCTTGATAATAAGCCTATCCTGATGGGCGAGCTGTTTGAGATTAAAGACAATAATTTCAATCTTGTAGCTGTTGACGGTTACCGCCTTGCTGTGAGAACTGAGGCGGTCAGCACTTCCGATACATACAATTTCGTGGTAAAGGGTGACACGCTGAGGAGCGTTATGAAGCTTGCCAAAAGCGGTGATATCACGCTTATTCCTTCAAAGAAACATATCGTCTTTGATTTCGGCAGGACAAAGATTTTCACAAGGCTTCTTGAGGGTGATTTCCACAACTACAAGGCTTCGCTTCCTAAGGATTCTGCAACAACTGTTGAAATTGCCACTAAGCCGCTTATTGAATGCTTGGAGCGATTCTGCCTGCTTATCAATAGCAAGTCGAAAGCACCTGTCCGCTGTAATTTCAATAGTGGCAAGCTTGAAATGTCGCTCAAAACCATTCGTGGCGAAATGAGCGACAGCGTTGATATTGATTTTGCAGGAACACCCGTCGAAATCGGCTTCAATGTTCAGTATATGCTTGATATTATCAAGGCTGCCGAGTCCGACAGGGTAAAATTCAGTCTTAACGGTCCTGTTGCACCTATGACTGTAACACCGCTTGACGGCAACGCTTACACATATTTGGTGCTGCCTGTACGTCTTAAAAATAATTAAAAGAAAGGAATTTTCAATGAATATTGCTGAACAACACGGCATTATGGTTGCCGACCCTGAACTCAAACAAACACCCAACGGCAAGTCTGTTGTCAAATTTACCATTGCAGTAAAACGAAAAATGAAAGATAAAAACGGCGAATATCCTTGCGATTTTCACCCATGTCAGGCTTGGAATGCCCGTGCTGAAACGATTGCAAAATATTTTGCAAAAGGTTCTCCGATTATAGTGTGGGGGGAGTTACATAACAATAATTACACAAAAGATGGCGTTAAGCATTACGGTTATTATATTAACGTTGATAATTTCGATTTCGTAGGCAGCAACAAGAACTCTCCTGCCGCAAGAGGCGAAGAAGTCAAGCCTGCAAACTATTTACCCTCTGAAATGTCAATGGGTGATTTGGGGGAGTTTGAAGAAGTGGTCGGCGATGAAAGCTTGCCCTTTTGAATAACGGAAAGGGGAATGCCTTATGGCTGAACGCCGAATGTTTGCCAAATCAGTGATTGACAGCGACAAGTTCCTTGATATGCCGCTGTCAACACAGGCTTTATACTTTCATTTGTCTATGAGGGCAGATGATGAGGGGTTTATAAACAACCCGAAGAAAATCCGCCGCACAGTCGGTGCAAGCGAGGATGATCTGAAACTGCTGATTATGAAAGGCTTTGTCATTCCTTTTGAAAGCGGTGTAGTTGTTGACAGCTACTGGAAGGTTAACAACTATATTCCGAAAGACCGCTTCAAGCCTACCATATATCAGGATGAAAAATCAACGCTTAAGGTGCAGGAAAACAGGGTATATCAGGAAATTGCCGAACCTGAGCAATTAAGCTTTCCACTGGAAACAGATTTTCAGAATATTCCCGATGCTGAGGTTGTTAAGGAAAGCAATTCCCGTGAATTTACCCTTAAAGAAGCCGTTGACCTCATATATGGTGCTTATCCTCGGAAAGAGGGCAAGGCGAAAGGCTATGAGCTTGCTATTGCCTATCTGAAAAAGGGTAGGCATTTAAGCGGATTCGGCACAATCAAGTACAATCACGAGCAGATATACTGTGCTGTGCGTGATTATGCAATGGATTGCAAGGAAAAGGGTAGGGATAAAGAGTACATACAGCTTTTCAGTACCTTTATGCACAAGACAGTAGTTGATTATGTTGAAAAATCCGCAGAGGGTTACGAAGAATACATGCAAAGGAAATACGGAAATGAGTGGCGAAATATTAAATTCACCTACAAATAAGATGGCAATGGAAACAGAACTGGAATTCCTCGTCATATTCTCTGGACTTCCCGAAACTGTTATAGAAGTTCGTGAAATAATTTCACCTGAGGATTTCTATTTGGTACACATAAGAAAATGCTATGAGTACCTTTTGAGCCGCTACGATAAAGACGGCGTGTTCATCACTGAGGATATGATGAGTTATGTTCAGAGCAACGATGGTGAGGAGGCTTTGCAATCGGTCAAGGTTGCAGTTGCAGAAATTATAACGTTCAATGCGGACGGTGTAATTTCAAGGGCAAAGCGTATAAGGCAGTACAGCCTTTACAGACAGACTCAGAACATTGCTGAGGAACTGACCTACATAACCCCCGAAACCGTTATAGACGGTGCAGAGAGCGCATTTCAGAAGCTTGCCAAGCTTACGGAAGCTCCCGAAAAAAAGACTATGAAACCAATTCAAGATGACCTTGTTGATTATGTCGGCAAGAAATATTCGGGAAACACGGGTAAGATTGTTCCTACATATTATCCTAAGTTTGACAGCATTCTTTCGCTATTTAACACCGATTTGATTGTTCTTGCTGCACGTCCTTCAATTGGTAAATCGGCCTTTATTACGAACGTTGCAACAAAAACGTCTTTTCACGGCTATACAACAGGCTTGTTCAGCCTTGAAATGAGTAAAGAACAGGTGCTTGACCGTATTTTTGCAAGCGTGGGTCAAATCCCTTACGGTTTCCTTACCAAGAACAGCATCGAGGGTAAATACTCAGATGCACTCGGAAAAGCAGCAACAATTATCCACGAAAAATGTGCACTTTTAATTGATGATACAGCTTGTATCACAGTAAACGAGATTAAGCACAAGTGTATTGAAAACAAGGTGCAGATTGCAATTATCGACTATCTGCAGCTGCTTAAACCAAACGGCGGCAGGAAGTATGCCAATAAAGTTGATGAGGTTTCCGAAATCACCCGTGACCTTAAAATAATGGCAGGTGAACTCAACATTCCTGTTATCCTGCTGTCACAGCTTAATCGTGATGTGGAAAAAAGATTGAATTCACGTCCTCAGCTGTCTGACCTGCGTGACTCTGGTTCTATTGAACAGGATGCCAACTCTGTTATTTTCCTCTCGAAAACCAACCCCGATGATGAACATTCGGACATCCTTGTGGATATTGCAAAAAATCGTTCGGGTCCCGTCGGTAAGGTGATTTTCCAGTTCGACAGAAACACGCAGACTTTCAGAGAAACCGAACAGGAGTATCAGCCTCCTGAGGGCAGAAAACGTGAATATTAAGTGAAAGGATTGATTATATGAAAAAGTCAGATTTAAAGCCGGGGTACGTTGTTCAGTATCGTTGCGGCGATTTGAGAATGGTTGTACAGACAACAAAAGGAATGATTTTTGTTGACCCCCAAAAATCACTTTGGGGACAGTTAGAATTTTATAATGATGACTTAACTCATATTATAAGAGATGAAATCGGTAAAAGCCATGATATTATTGCGATATATGGCTTTGGTGATGCAGTTACTGCTTGTGAAGCAACTACAGAAAACCGCAAACTCTTATGGAGCAGAGAAGAACCTTCCGAAGCTACAGAACCGCTTATTATTCAGCAGAATTTCAATGACTTTGCAAAGGCTGTCCACGAAAATGCAATAAATCACGGTTGGTATGACCAGAAACGTTCATTCGGTGAAATCGTTGCACTTTGCCATTCTGAGCTTTCCGAAGCACTTGAACAGTATCGTGATAATAAGCCGATGGCTTATTTTTGGAATGAGAACGACCTTTTTGGTACTGATGGCGAAATCACTGACCTTGATGTGTGGACAAACGAAAAACTTGAGGGTGTCGCTGTTGAAATGATTGACTGCGTTATCCGCATTTTCGATTGGTGTGCAAGCGAGAAAATCGACATTGACAGGCTGATAAGAATGAAGCACGAATACAACAAATCCCGTGAATACAAGCACGGCGGCAAGCTTATCTGATTGCCGAAAAGGGGTCGAAACAGACTCCTTTACATTGGGATATCGCCAAGCGGTAAGGCAGCGGACTTTGACTCCGTCATTTCGGTGGTTCGAATCCACCTATCCCAGCCAACTATTTAAATAAAAGAGGTCAATAATAATGCTTGAAGTAATTTACAGAATATATGAGGTTGCTGATGAGGAAACAGCCGCTAAAAATCGTGAAAATGATTGTGGTTTCGGCTTGTTTTCTTCCACAAGCAAGGCTGAAAATATTGAATTGCTTATGGATTGTCTTATCTGTGACAGTAGAGAACACTTCAAAGAGATAATCAAAGCCGAATACGGTGATAATATCGCATTCAGATACAGCAAGAAGCTTAAACCGGGTGATTTGTACTGTATTATCATAGGCGAGCATTGCTATAATGCAGAACGATATTTCAACAAGGTTACATTTACCTGTGATTTGTGTGGTGCAACCGTTGAAACGTATTACGGCAGAGGAATTTACTTTTCTGACTATGAGGTGAGAAACTCCTTTTACAATATTCAGGAATACGCAGAAAGACGGTTTTGCTCCAACAAATGCAAGGCGGTATTTGAAGACCGTGAACGGCACAAGCTTAAGCCTGATGATGAGCAGGAATTTTACATACAGCGTGATATGTTCACAGAGAACGTAGCAGGCTATATTTATAAAATTACCAAGAAGTCATCAGGTGAGTTTTATGTGGGGCAAACAAAATACGCACCTGTTTTCCGTTGGGGTCAACATCTAAAAACAAAACGTTTTCCAATCGGCGGAATATTGGATTACGAATTTGAAACGCTTGAAATTGTCCCTAAAACGGGGAACATTCTTGAAAGGGGAAAATACTGGATACAGACCTTGTACAAGGAAAATCCCGAAAAATCGCTCAATATAGCGTGTATAAAAGGAGCTGAATAAATGAGCAGAAAAGAAAATATAAGCTTTATGATAGGCTTTACAATTACTACTCTTTTTCTCTGTGGTGTTCTTTATTTCAATAACACCGAAAAAGAGCAGGAAGAAACCATAACCGTGATTGCAGAGGTTGAAGATGTCTTATCCGCTTCAAACTATAAGGGAGAGCAGATTTACACTCTTTCCAACAACCGAGAATTTCTCGGCAACTTCCAATTGACCGCCTACTGTGGCTGTTGGAACTGCTCCGAGGGATACGGCAACGGCACAGCAACAGGCACAATCGCACAGCCTGACCAAACAATAGCCGTTGACCCTGAGGTTATCCCTTACGGCTCAACAGTCTACATTGACGGTAATATGTACGTCGCAGAAGATTGCGGCGGAGCGATTGTCGGGAACAGAATTGATATTTACCATAGCACGCATAAAGAAGCCGTTGAATTCGGTGTTCAGTATGCGGATGTGTGGTTAAGCGAGGTGAGGTAATGACAAATCTTGAAAATATTAAAAGCTTTAATGATTCTGAAATGGCAGAATTTATGTCAGAGCTTGCAGTTCATACTGTGGAAAAGTGCTTTGAAAAAATAGGATGTGTTGAAATCGCTAAAGACCTTTTTACTCCTGAAGCAAAAATAGAATTGTTTAACGGTTTCAAGGAAATGTTGAATGATGAGGTGTAAGAATGAGTGGACTGAACTGGACTGAGGATGAATACCAAGCTTACCTTGAACGGCGAAAAGCAGAAGCAAGAGAAAATGCAAGCAAGAAGCCTGCTCCACAGCCATATATTAAGGAAATTTCAAAAACCGATGATGTTGCCGAAAATGAAATGATAATTAAATTTACGGTACCCATCAACCCTGTCACCAAGAAAAATCACAGCAGAATTGTAACAAGCGGAAAACGTTGTCCTGTATGCAAAAAAGGGGAGCATTACAAGCTTCTTCCAAGTAAACAGTATGACGAATATGAGTGCAAAATTGCCTATCATCTGCGAAAATTGTATACACAAATCGGTGAAACAATAGGCTACCCCATAAATCTTGAATGTCATTTCTACTGCGACACACATAGACAATCTGACCTTGTAGGACACTTGCAAGCAATTCAGGATTTGCTTGTCAAATACAAGTGCCTTGAAGATGATTGCCGTGATATAGTGGCAAGCACGGACGGAAGTGTTGTGCTGTATGACAAGGAAAATCCACGAACGGAAATCATAATTACCAAAAAGGAGAATTACGAACAATGGGCAAAGAAAAGGAAAGGGCACAAATAAGCCTACTCGACGAGATTATTGTTGACAATTTTGCAGGTGGCGGCGGTGCATCTACGGGCATTGAGCTTGCAACAGGCAGACCCGTCACAATAGCAATTAACCACGATATTGAAGCTATACGAATGCACCAGGCAAATCACCCCTACACCGAGCATTACCAAGCTTCCGTGTGGGATATCGACCCCGAAACCGTATGCAAGGGACGTCCCGTCGGACTTGCTTGGTTTTCCCCCGATTGCAAGCATTTCAGCCGTGCAAAAGGCGGCAAGCCTGTAAGCAAGAATATCCGAGGACTTGCTTGGATAGTCCTCAGATGGGCAGCAAGAGCACGTCCGAGGGTAATAATCCTTGAAAACGTCCCCGAATTTGTAACGTGGGGACCCGTCCGAAATGGCAAACCCGTCAAAAGCAAATCAGGTCAGACCTTCCGCAAATGGATTTCTCAGCTTTCAGATTTGGGATACAACGTCGAATATCGTAAGCTTAAAGCCTGTGACTACGGAGCACCTACAATCCGTGAGCGTTTCTTCCTTGTGGCAAGATGTGACGGGCACCCGATTGTGTTTCCTGAGCCTACTCACGGCAACGGAAAAGACTTGAAGCCTTACCGAACAGCAGCGGAGTGTATCGACTGGAGCATACCTTGCAAGTCGATTTTCGGAAGAAATCACCCTTTGAAAGAAAACACAATGCGTAGAATTGCCAAGGGACTTGACAAATTCACGCTTAAAAGCGGAAATCCGTACATTGTTGCAAACAATACAGGCAACCTCGGAAAAGAAGCAAGTGAACCCGTTCCGACAATTACAACAGGAAATAGAAACTACCTTGCATCACCTCATATAAGCAAATTCTACGGTGGTGTAACAGGTGCGGAAATCTCAAACCCTTTGCCTACAGTAACAGCCATAGACCACAACGCATTGACCGCCGCACAGCTTATTCAGTACCATTCCGAAACCTCAAAATCGGAAACAAGAGGACAATCTCTCAACGAGCCGATAATGACCGTTGACGCTTCTCCCAGATATGCACTTACCGCCGCTCATATCGTCAAGTATTACAGCGGTGATAACTACAGCAGTGCAAACGACCCGTTACATACGATTACCACAAAGGAGCGTAATGCCCTTGTAGAAAGCCATTTGTGC
>JAFTWI010000091.1 GCA_017465345.1 Oscillospiraceae bacterium | reverse complement strand
CCTCGGTCTTTCTTATTATTCCGCTTTCTTTTCAGCGGTAAGTGTCAAGTCATTTCCGTCCGAGTCAACCTTCAGCACGGAGTACGGCTCGATATCGTCGGCGATGATTGTTCTTGCAATCATTGTTTCAAGCTTGCGCTGGATAAATCTCTTGAGTGGACGTGCGCCGTAAATCGGGTCGTAGCCGTTCTTTACGATATATTCCTTTGCCTCGTCGGTAACCGAAATATCAAGCTGTTTACTCTTCAGACGGTCACGGAGGTCGTTCAGCATGAGGTCGATAATCGGGTAGATTTCCGTTTTTGTCAGCGGCTTGTAGAACACGATTTCGTCAAGTCTGTTCAGAAATTCGGGACGGAAATGTCCTTTCAGCACGCGGTTAACCTGCTCTCTTGCCTCGTCAGAGATTACTCCGTTTTCGTCGATACCGTCAAGGATATAGTCGGAGCCGAGGTTTGAGGTGAGAATGATGATTGTGTTCTTGAAGTCGATTGTTCTGCCCTGTGAGTCTGTAACACGTCCGTCGTCGAGAATCTGCAGGAGAACGTTGAACACGTCTGGGTGCGCCTTTTCAACCTCGTCGAAAAGCACTACCGCATAAGGCTTACGTCGTACCGCTTCGGTAAGCTGTCCGCCCTCGTCATAGCCGACGTAACCCGGAGGCGCTCCGATAAGACGGCTGACGCTGTGCTTCTCCATATATTCGGTCCTATCCATACGGACGAGGGTGTGCTCGTCGTCGAAAAGGGACTGGGCAAGCGCCTTTGCAAGCTCAGTTTTACCAACACCTGTCGGTCCCATAAAGAGGAACGAACCAATCGGACGATCGGGGTCCTGAATACCTGCACGGGAACGGAGAATTGCTTCGCTGACCTTCTGCACGGCTTCTTCCTGACCGATTACACGCTGATGAAGAATTTTATCAAGGTTGAGCAGCTTTTCACGCTCACCCTCCATAAGCTTGGAAACAGGGATACCTGTCCATCTGCCGACAATTCGGGCAATTTCTTCTTCGGTAACCTTGTCACGGAGAAGATTATCAGCCTGCTCCTTCTGCTTTTCGGCAGCTGCTTCCGCTTCTTCAAGTTCTTTCTTTAAGGTTGGTAATTTTCCGTATTTCAGCTCAGCGGCCTTGTTCAGGTCGTGAGTTCTTTCAGCTGCGGCAATTTCGCCGTTGGTCTGCTCGATATCTTCACGAAGCTTCTGCAAACGGGAAATGGTTGTCTTTTCATTTTCCCAGCGGGCCTTCATTTCCGCAAATTCCGCACGCATATCTGCAAGCTCACGCTGGATTTCTGCAAGTTCCTCTGCGGCAAGCTTGCTTTCTTCCTTTTTCAGCGCTGTTTCGGCAATTTCATCCTGCATAATTTTTCTTGCAAGGTCGTCCATTTCCGCTGGCATGGAATCCATTTCCGTTTTGATAAGTGCGCAAGATTCGTCAACAAGGTCGATTGCCTTGTCAGGCAGGAAACGGTCGGTGATGTATCTGTTGGAGAGGACTGCGGCTGTGATAAGTGCGGAGTCCTGAATTTTTACGCCGTGGTAAACCTCGTAACGCTCCTTTAAGCCACGGAGGATTGAAATTGTATCCTCAACAGTTGGCTCGTCAGCCATAACAGGCTGGAAACGTCTTTCAAGGGCGGGATCCTTTTCGATGTACTTGCTGTACTCACCGAGGGTTGTTGCACCGATACAATGGAGTTCGCCTCTTGCAAGCATTGGCTTAAGCAGGTTGCCTGCGTCCATTGCGCCGTCGGATTTGCCTGCACCTACGATTGTGTGAAGTTCGTCGATAAAGAGGATAATTCTTCCGTCAGACTTCTTTACCTCGTTCAGCACGGCTTTCAGACGCTCCTCAAACTCACCGCGGAATTTTGCACCTGAAATCAGGCTGCCCATATCAAGACTGAACAGCTTGCGCTCCTTAAGGTTGTCTGGCACGTCTCCCCGAACAATACGCAGGGCAAGTCCCTCAACAATTGCTGTTTTACCGACACCCGGCTCACCGATGATAACGGGGTTGTTCTTGGTCTTTCGTGAGAGGATACGGATTACGTTTCGGATTTCACTGTCACGTCCGATTACAGGGTCGAGCTTATTCTGACGTGCAAGCTCAACTAAATCCTGACCGTACTTTTTCAGCACGTCATAGGTTTCCTCTGGATTGTCGCTTGTAACACGCTGGTTGCCTCTTACGTCCTTGAGAACTTCAAGGAACTTTTGCTTGGTAATGACAAATGCTTTAAAGAGCTTCTGAAGCTTATCGTTTGCCGTGTCAAAAAGTGCAAGCATAATATGCTCAACGGAAACAAAATCGTCGTGCATTGTTTTTGCTGTGTTTTCGGCTGTGTTAAGTGTGTTGTCAACGTCACGGGTGATGTAAACTGTACCAGCTTCACGTCCGCTTCCCGTTACCTTCGGAATTTCTCCGATACGCTTTTCAATTACGCTTTCAAATGCAGAAGCGTCTGTACCCATTTTAGTAATAAGCTGTGGAATAAGTCCGTTCTCCTGCCTTAACAGCGACAAGAGAAGGTGCTCCTGTTCAACATTCATATTGCTGTATTCAACAGCAATACTCTGCGCTTCATTGATTGCATCAAGTGATTTCTTGGTGAATTTCTGTGCATTCATAATGTAACAACCACCTTTCTATTTTGTCCGTAAAAACGGATAATTTGCTTCGTATTTTTTAAAATTATTTTAACACACAAATGTGCTTAAAATCAATGCTAAAATTCAGTTAATATAACAAAACGTACTTTTTGGGCATTTTGCTATATATTTCAATTAATATCTATTAAGCATACACAAGATTTTGTCGAATTTTGTCGAGAAATGTCGAACGGTGTCGAAAGTTTACTGTTGATTAAAAAGAGGTTTTGCAATATAATTTTACTTGTTGGTCAACAGAAAAAAAATTAAGGAGATAAACAATGAACACCATCGCTACAGTTGAAACAGCTAAAGGAAAGCTGCGATACATACTTTTCAGCACAAAATCGGACGGATTTATACATTACGGAATAACGGTAAACTGCACTCTTTTTGGCGACGAAACCGCAACCTTATCTGAAATAAGCACTGACGAATTTTTTGTTCAGAAGCTTATGCTGATGCTTGCTGACAATCTTGTTCTGCCGTCTACCTTCAAAGAGGTTGTTGAGGAATATGTTGCGGCTGCTATGACAATTTAAGTGATTTGCCCTTGACAAAGATGTGAAAATGTAATATAATTAGATATTACTTAGGATGAAGTCTGAAAATAGATTTTCAGACACGAGTTTTGTTTTTCGGACTTACGTCCGAAATTTTCTAACGTAAACCACAAAACGTCAAGAGAGGAGGACATACGCTTCTGAAGAAGCGTAGTCATGCTATGGATAAGACTTCTTTCAAAACCATTGCTGAAAACCGCAAGGCAAGGCATGAATATTTTATCCTTGACAGCTATGAGGCAGGCATTGAGCTTGTTGGCACGGAAGTCAAGTCTATCCGCAGAGGCGGCGTCAATCTCAAGGACAGCTGGTGCTCAATTGATGATGGAGAGCTCTGGATTAAGGGTATGCACGTTTCTCCTTATGACCACGGTAACATCTTCAACCGTGACCCGATGAGAGTCCGCAAGCTGCTGCTTCACAAAAAGCAGATTATGCAGCTACTGGGCAAGGTGAAACAGGAAGGCTTGACGCTTATTCCGATTTCGATTTACTTCAAGGGCTCTATGGTTAAGGTTCAGGTCGGTCTTTGCAAGGGTAAAAAGCTCCACGACAAACGTGACGATATGGCGGCAAGAGCTGCAAAGCGTGATATTGAACGCACTATAAAGGAGCAGAACAGATAACACGGAGCTTTGCTCCGTAATATGGGACATCCGTTCCCATATATGGGGATGTAAAGGTTTCGACGGGGATTTTGAAACATGATAAGCGAGCAGAGAAGCGCAAACCTCTTTAAAAGGCGCACGTTTTAAAATTAGACGACAACAATAATTTTGAATTAGCAGCTGCTTAATTGCTGCTCGTCTGACCGTTGAGTACCACGGCTTCGGATCAGGCGTCGACTAGTGGTGAACGTTACACGGAAATGCCTGCGTCCGTGTAATGTATTGCAGGCTACTGAGCATAGCGGTGTGTTTGTCCACGGCTATGCGAGGGAATGTCAATGACAAACTACGCTCGTAGAAAGTTGTGCGGATAGATTTTCGGACACGGGTTCGATTCCCGTCATCTCCACCATAAGAACCCACATACAAGTGGGACGCAAAGAGTCTTGGTTTTCCAAGGCTCTTTTTTCTTTCTCTGCAATTATAGTATAACTATGTATTGTGTATAAATTGTGATGTTTTTATGGATATATAGTAAAAATTAGCACTCTTGATTTAAGAGTGCTAATTTTGTTAAATATATGAATTTATCAATTAACCAAATACTTTGCTAAAAAGGTTTTTAACACCTGTTGCAACCTTACTTGCTGTAGCTTTTACATTACTTGCTACACTCTTTACAGCTTCAACGACTTTTCCTGCTACCTTTTTTGCTCCATTATATACAGCTTCTCCAACTTTCGATCCTGCCATATATCCAACTGCACCGCCGACAAAACCACCAACTGCAGTACCCACAGGTCCGAAAACTGTACCAACAGCCGCACCAACTGCTGCGCCTTTAGCTGAAGCTGCAAGACCTGCAGTAACAGAAACTGTTGTCTGTCCCATTTTTTCAAGACCTTCTTTAATAGTGAGTTTTCCGGTAGCAACCTTACCGAGTATTTTTACATTTTCAATAGCTACAAAAGCGATATTTGCAATTGTAGCGGCAGGTGTACCCTTAGGAATAAATCTTATGACTCCTTTTTCAGCACCAACTTTTAATGCACCTGCAGTTGCAGCTTTGACCCCAAAATCAGCACCTGATGTTATTGCTGTTTCAACAACATCTTCACCTTTGATTTCTTCACCGTTCCAAATCTTCTTGGCAATATCAAAGCCTACGCCAATAGCAGCACCCTGTAATGCTGCATAACCAGCTTGCTTACCGACTCCTATAGCCAAATCCTTGGATTTATATTCATTCCAATTAAGATCATTCCATTTGCCACTTTGAGCTTCTTGCTGCATTTGCTTTGCTTGTGATTTTTTCAGTGGATTGCTTGTAACGCCATCAGGAGATTCAATGACAGCAGTTGACTTTTTAGTCATACTCGACAACTGTTCCTCTGGTACAAGCTTCTGTTGACCTCTGTAATCACCTTTTTCAAATGCCTTTTGAGTTGCAGCGGCATCCTTACAATATTTAGATTGATAACGCTTTACAACTTTTCCGTTGGCATCCTTAATAACAATATCAACAGAGTTCTTCTTGTATCCGGCTCCGTTAGGTTCAAGCACTTCTGCTCTGTATGGACTTCCTGCTGCTTCAGCATTCATATTGAAAGTCTGAGCGTGGTACTGTTCTGCAATAAAACCATCCAAACAAGGATTATTGCTCACATTACCTGCCATTGTAGTTATTGTTCTGTGTAACGAATCATTCGCTGTATTTACAGCCACATCCAAACCATGCAAATACTCGGAAGCTTGCTGTGCCGACATTGCAGAAGTAGCTTTCTTCATTTCCGAAGCAAACCAACTTTCCTTGCTTCGTCCGTTTGCAATAGCCTTTTTCAGAGATATTTTCTTTTCTTCACTAATTCTTACTGCAGTAATAATTTCATCAGACATACGCACAATTTCATCTCTTGACCTTTCGGGAAGATGCTCATGAAGTTTATTCGGAAGCCATTCTTCAACAGGTACATTTGAATTATTTACATATGCCTGCATAAAATCAGACATTATTGGTTTTAATTCTCTACAATCTTCCTCAACGATAATAGGCTGATGCTCTTCATCAAGAACAAGAATTTCATAGTTATCATTACTCATATTTGTCCTCCTATTTATCTGCTAGCAGGTTTAATATCAATCTTTTCAATTGTATCCTTAATCAGTTGAATCTTATCTTTCAACGTATTTGAAATAGATTTAGTATCCTCAACAGATTTTAACAAATCTTCAGTAGTAATCGTACTTTTACCGTTAATAAAGGCAGTTTCAATAGTGTCCTTAACCACGGCTTCAATATCAGCACCATTGAATCCTTGAGTTTTCTTTATCAATGCAATGGTATCTATACTACGACTCCACTTTTTCCTCTTTTTCAAATGAATATCAATAATTTTTCTGCGTTCTTCATCATTTGGCAGATCAACAAAAAACAATTCATCAAATCTACCCTTACGCATAAACTCAGGTGGCATTTTAGAAATATCATTTGCAGTTGCAACGATAAACACGGTATTTTCTTTTTCCTGCATCCAAGTAAGAAATTGACCGAAAAGTCGTGTTGTAACTTCGTTTCCACCGTCACTGCTTACACCAGCAAAAATTTGATTCTCTGTATAATCCCTATAAAACAATAACCAACATACTGCAGATATTTCTTTGGTTATTACGATTCACAATGGGTGCTAAAGTGTTATGCATAACATTATGCATAACATTCTAGTTCTGTACTACATTTTTTATAAAATCGAAAAACATAGAAAAAACAACGTAGATACGTCATTTCTACGCATTATCCAAAAATAAAAATAGCTGAAAAATCTTAAAAACCTCGCCTCATAACCCGAAGGTCGTTGGTTCAAACCCAGCCTCCGCAACCACCAAAAACCTCGCAGGTACGTTACTTGCGAGGTTTTCTTTTTTATAAATAGTAGATTAATGGTACAAAAGTACAACATTATTTAAAAATGTTTTTAAATAGTTCTTGACAAGCTTGTGTATTCTTGCTATAATCTATTTAAGGAATTCTTTAAATAGGTGTTGTCATATGAGT
>JAFTWI010000090.1 GCA_017465345.1 Oscillospiraceae bacterium | reverse complement strand
AGGAACGTGCTGTATGTGACTATATTGCAGGTATGACAGATGTTTATGCTGTCAACCTTTACAATGAACTGTTTATACCGAAAGGCTGGAAACTTTAATGGCTTTTCCTGACCAGTTTATTCTGGAACTTAAACAAAACAATCCAATTGACAACGTGATGTCGTCATACGTCAGTCTTATACGAAGAGGCAGAAACTGCGTTTGTCTGTGCCCGTTTCACTCGGAAAAATCTCCGTCCTGCACAGTTTATCTTGACAACAACAGTTTTTACTGCTTCGGTTGCGGAACAGGCGGAGATGTTATTACGTTTGTAATGAAGATTGAAAATCTTGATTATGTTGAGGCAATAAAATTTCTGGCTGACCGTGTCGGAATGAGCATGCCTGATGAGGCAAAAAATAACGAAGCTTCACGGATTAAGGCTCGTGTTCTTGAAATCAACAGAACAGCTGCAAGGTTTTTCTATGACACACTGACACGTTCCCCTGAGGGCGAAAAGGGACGACGTTACTTTGCTGAAAGACAGCTTTCCCCTGCTACAATTACTAAATACGGTTTGGGATATGCTCCTGATGATTGGTACAAGCTGTCAAATTTTTTACGCTCAAAGGGTTTTTCTGAGGAAGAGCTTATTACGGCAAATCTTTGCGGACGTGGAAGAAACGGAGGAATTTTTGACTCGTTTCGTGACCGTGTAATGTTCCCCATTATTGATTTAAGAGGTAATGTCATTGCGTTCGGCGGACGCATAATTGACGGAAGCGGTCCGAAATATCTAAACAGCTCCGATACACCTGTATTCAAAAAGAGCAGAAATCTTTTCTCGCTGAATTATGCCAAAAAATCCGAGGAAAAACGGCTTATTCTTGCAGAAGGTTACATGGACGTTATTGCCATTAATCAGGCTGGTTTTGAAAATGTTGTTGCAACGCTTGGTACTGCACTTACTCAGGAACAGGCACGTCTTATGTCTCAGTATGCTGAGGAAGTTATTATTGCATATGACTCGGACGGTGCAGGACAGAACGCTACTCACAAGGCTATAAATCTGCTTTCAGAGGTTGGTGTGCGTACCAAAATTATTCATATGGATGGTGCTAAAGACCCTGACGAATACATAAAGAAGTTCGGTGCGGCACGGTTTAAACAGTTGCTTGACAAATCAGGCGGTGCAATTGAATTTGAACTTGAAAAATGCAAAAATGGTTTGAATATTGATAATGATGACGGAAAGATTGAATATCTAAAACGCTGTGTAAATGTGCTTGCTGATATCTCATCTCCAATTGAACGTGAGGTTTATATTGGCAGACTGGCTGAGACAAACAGAGTTAACAAGGATATGCTTTTACAGCAGGTTGAGGGAACGATAAAACGCAGAATCAACAAGGCTAAAAGTCAGGAATGGACTGAAATAAGGACATTTCAAAAGCAATACAAAAGTAATCCTGATTCCTACCGGCACCCTAAGGAATACAAGGCTGAAGTTGGAATTATTGCGTTTGTTGCAGCTAATCCCGATGAAGCTGAATACATTTCTCAGAGGATTGCTCCTGACCATTTTGTGACAGATTTCAACAGAAAAGTTTATCGGGTTATGATTGAAAAAATCAAAAATTCAGCTTTTTCCGATATTCATTCGCTGCAGAGTGAATTTACTGCTGATGAAATGGGTAAAATAACCGAAATTGCAATCAACTGCAAAGATGTAAATATTAATAAAACTGCTGTTGATGATTTTATTAATATTCTTATTTCAAGCGATGACAATTCGGTTGATATAAAGGATATGTCAAATGATGCCTTTTTGAAATACATTCAGAATTTGAAAAATAAGAAGTAAAAAGAAAGGAATGACCTTTTATGCAGAACAATAAGAGAACTATCGAAAGCCTTATGGAACAGGGCAAGGCAAGCGGTAAGCTTTCCACTAAGGAGATCACTGATGTTCTTGAAGAGCTTGAATATGACGTTGACCAGATGGAGGCGTTCTATGACAGCTGTACAAATCTGAACATTGAAATTATTGAAGACTTTACTATTGATACAGATGACCTTTCCATTCCTCTTGAATCCGCTGACGACCTTGAAATGTCTCTTTCAACTGAAGGTATTGCTATTGATGACCCTGTAAAGATTTATCTCAAGGAAATCGGACGTGTTCCACTGCTTTCCGCTGAAGAAGAAATTGAACTTGCTGAACGTATGGCTCAGGGTGACCCTAAGGCAAGAAAACGCCTTTCCGAGGCTAACCTCAGACTTGTTGTTTCTATTGCTAAGCGTTATGTAGGTCGTGGTATGCAGTTCCTTGACCTTATTCAGGAAGGTAATCTCGGACTTATCAAGGCTGTTGAAAAGTTTGACCACACTAAGGGCTTCAAGTTCTCTACTTATGCTACATGGTGGATAAGACAGGCTATTACAAGAGCAATTGCTGACCAGGCAAGAACTATCCGTATTCCTGTACACATGGTTGAGACAATCACAAAGGTTAAGAAGGTAACTAGTCAGCTCCTTCATAAGAACGGTCACGACCCTTCTCCTGATGAAATTGCGCTTGAACTTGATATGCCTGTTGAGCGTGTACGTGAAATTATGCGTATAGCTCAGGACCCAGTTTCTCTTGAGACTCCTATCGGTGAAGAAGAGGACAGCCATCTTGGTGACTTTATTCCTGATGATGATGCTCCTGCTCCTGCTGAAGCTGCTTCTCTTATTCTTCTCAAGGAACAGCTGGGTGAGGTTCTCTCAACCCTTACTGAACGTGAAGAAAAAGTTCTCAGACTTCGTTTCGGTCTTGAAGACGGTAGAAGCAGAACTCTTGAAGAGGTTGGCAAAGAATTCAACGTTACACGTGAACGTATCAGACAGATTGAAGCTAAGGCCCTCAGAAAGCTCAGACACCCAAGCCGCAGCAAAAAGGTTAAGGATTTCCTCGATTGATAAGAAAGGATTTGTATGTATTTTACTTTGGAAGCAGATTACGCTGTCAGAATAGTGCATTGTCTTGCACAATCGGAAACTCGTCTTGATGCAAAAACAATTTCAGAACGTTCTACAGTTACTCTCAGATTTGCACTGAAAATTCTCCGCAAGCTTGTGGAAAGCGGAATTGTAAAATCTTTCAAGGGTACTCAGGGCGGATATATTCTTGCAAAAGAGCCAAAGGATATTACTCTTAAGGACGTAATTGAAACTGTGGAGGGAAAATATCAGCTGAGCAGATGCTTAGACCCTGAACATGGCTGTAACCGAGGAATGTCGGGAAAGTGCTGTTTTCAAAAGGTTTTTGGGCAGATTTCTGCTGATGTCGACAGCAAGCTTTCTTCTTACACTTTTGATATGTTTATATAATACATATGCCGTTTCAGCAATACACTGAAACGGCTTTTTTTATTTTTTATAGACAACTTCATTTTTAAGAGCTTCTCCGCTGAAAAACTGGTGCAGATTAAAGAGCGTTACTTCTGCGATTTTCTGAAGTGCTTCATCGGTAAGGAATGCCTGATGGGAAGTCATAATAACATTTGGCAATGAAACAAGACGTGCAAGTACATCGTCCTGAACAATTGTACTTGAATAGTCCTCAAAGAAGAGCGCAGTTTCTTCCTCGTAAACATCGAGACCTGCTCCCCTGACTTTACCATCTTTAAGCGATTGCAGGAGCGCGTCGCTGTCGATAAGCTGACCTCTGGAGGTATTAAGGATAACAACACCCGATTTCATCTGTGCAAGGCTTCTTTCGTTGATTATATATCGTGTCTCCTTTGTCAGAGGACAATGGAGAGAAATAATATCACTTTCCTCAAAAATCTTATTAAGCGGAACATACTCGATATTACTATTTTCCATTGGATATGGGTCATAGGCAATAACATTCATTCCAAAGCCTTTGCAGATATCAATGAAGATACGTCCGATTTGGCCTGTACCGATAATACCTGCTGTTTTACCGTGCAAATCAAAGCCTGTAAGACCGTTAAGGCTAAAATTGAAATCACGGGTTCTGATAAAAGCTTTATGGATTTTTCGGTTAAGGGTAAGAAGGAGTGCCATTGTGTGTTCTGCTACTGCATATGGAGAATAGACCGGCACGCGGACAACATCAATTTTGTCCTTTGCATACTTCAAATCAACATTATTGTAGCCTGCACAGCGCAAGGCGATAAGCTTTACGCCTAATGCACATAACTCATCTATTGTTTCTCTGCTGATTGTATCATTTACAAAAGCAACTACTGCTTTACAGCCCTTTGCTGCAGCTGCACTGTCAGGAGTAAGCTTATAGTCGAGATACTTAATATTGTACTCTGTATTAAGTTTATCGAACCATAGTTTATCGTATGGCTTTGTATCAAAAAAAGCTATTTTTTCCATTGAAATCTATCCTTTCTTTTTTGATATTGTATGCGTAAGATTATGAATTATTATTCTGAAGCCAATCAAGAAATTCTTCCATATATCTTCTGCTTGGTGTAATAATTTCTTTTACATTTGGGCACTGTAGTGAAAAAGCTTCAATCATTTCCTTTAAGTTTTCTGAGGACTGCATATAATCCTTTATAATGTAATCTCTACTGTATCCGAATTTATAAAGCAATATTGCAGAAACTACACCTGTTCTGTCTTTACCTGCATTGCAAAAATATATTACATTGGTTTCAGCAGAAATGATTGTATTTATTATGTTTTCCATAACATTGTCTGCCATACTTATATATGTTTTTGAAACATGGTCCGTACTATCAGGAATAGCGTTACCGCCTGTTACTGGCATACAGATATATGTAAAATCGTGATTGTCAATCAAAGGACATTTTTTCTGCAAGCACTCATTTTCCTCACGCAGGTCTATTACTGTTGTTATATTATTACTTATAAGCCATTGAGTTTCCTCATTTGTAATTTTACAAGGAACGTCACTTCTTATATATTTAAGGCTATCGGGAAGAATTGCTCTTGTATTCATTGTACTATTAAGCAAGCTTTTCATATTTACCTCTAATATTATGCCGCCTTTGATTTATTCAAAAGCGGCAGTAATTTTTATTCAAGTTCAACACTGTATTCAAAGACATACTCCGCTTCAGGTGCAAGCTTAATTGCGTGGGACATTTTAGTAATGTCCTCTTCCTTATCACAATACACAGGAACGCTGCTCCAAGGTTCAAGGCACACAAACTCAGCCTTTTCGGTAAGTTCCTTATCTGCAAAATATGATGACCATACTGCGATACAACCGCTGTTGTCATAGTTAAGCTTAACCTTTCTGCCGCTTTTGTTTACTAGTGCAACCCAGTTTGAATTTGGTGCGTCCTTCATAAACACATCATTTGCAAAAAGCTCGTGGCTGAGCTGGACTTTATTGGCATTGTCGAGAATTACTGTGCTTTTACCGTTAAATTCCTGAACAAGGTTTTCATTTTTCTCATACTCAACATAATAATCATCAAAGCTTTCATTATCATTAAGAGACACTCTGAAAGCTGGGTGTCCGCCGATAAAGAAATATATTTCCTTATTGTCGGTATTTTTTACTGTATATGTAACGGTAAGTTTATTACCTGAAACAGCATACTTCACGAACAGATTGAAATCAAACGGGTAGAGTGCTTTTGTTTCTTCTGTTGCTTTCAGCACGAACTCTGCTTCCCTTTCTGTTGAAGAAACAAGCTCAAATTCGCTGTCACGGGCAAAACCGTGATTGGAAAGTCTGTACTCTTTTCCGTTATAATAATACTTCTTAGAGTCGGTATTACAGATAAATGGGAACAACACAGGAGCGTGACGTTTCCACACGGTTGGTTCAGCCTGCCACAAATACTCTGTATCACCAAGCTTCAACGAATGAAGCTCTGCGCCAAAGCTATCAATTACTGCATTGATTTTTTCTGTTTTAATTTTTGCCTGCATAATAATCTTCCTTTCTAAATCAGGTAAAATCCGATAGGTCTTCACCGTAATAATCAACAAAACAGATATTCAAGTCAACGTCGCCTTCGATACCATCTACTCTGCCGTCACTTGCATACTGCCAAATTTTAAAATCATACGGATACATAGGTTCATTGTAGCCGTGCTTATATTCTGCATACCAGAAGCCGTAATCTTTAAGCTTACGCATATCCAACTTAAACAATGCAAATTTGAGACTGCCATAAACCATAGGAGTATATCCTCCATCAGAAATTGTATCGCAGAAGGCTGCGGCACATTCGGTTACGGTATATGGTGCGATTTCATTTGTACGGGCGGTTTCTGACTCCATAATCTCCCAGTCATAAACTATCGGGAAGGTTATATCATAGCGCTGAACCTGCTCCATAACAAAATTTGCTTCCTCAATTGCTTCTTCGACTGTTACAGCCTGCGAGAAGAAATACACGCCGACTTCAAGACCTGCATCAAGGGCACCGTTCATATAAGTGTGAAATCGCTCATCCAGATTGATTTCACCTGTTTCATAGCCACGATATCCGACACGCATAATCGCAAAATCTATTCCATCTGCGGCAACTCTTTGCCAGTCAATTTCCCCCTGATGATAGGAAACATCAATACCTGTTTTGGAAATCTGAGTGTCATTCTCATAATATGTATATCGTCCATTTTGGAATTTCAGACCCGCATAATCATAGGAATGACGCGGCAATTCTGTAAAGGCAGGAAGCCATATATTTCCATAGTATGAATCGTCAAGTATTATTGTATCGTCTTCATCAAAGAAGTCATAAACACGAGTATTTGCGATTGGGATAAACTCAGGTTCAGGCTCTTCCTCAGGTAATTCGGGAGCTTTTGCTGCAAGCACTGCAACTGCTACTGAGAGGCATATGATTACTGCAATTGCTGCAATGGCAAGACCAATAGCAAGGTTAAGAGGTATTTTAAGCATTTTTCTCGTTTTAAGGAGCTTTTCCTCATAAATTTTTTCTTCCATTAATTCGCTCATTTTTTATCTCCGTTAAGTTATGTCGAAAAATTATACTTTACGAAGATTATAGCACATTTTACGTTTTTATGCAAGAAAAATATAATCTGCTCCATATCGGATTTTTTTAGCATCAATGCAGATAATAAATAAAAAGTATTACGGGGAATTATCCGATGAAAAAAAAGCTGTTTCTGATTTGTATTATATATGGAGTCATTTCTGCTTACGTTGCTTCACTTTTTTATATTGAGCCGCTTGCACATATATATCCATCTGCTGAAAAAAAGGATATCAGCTATCTTATACAAAAAAACATTTCCGATTACACTGACGATGATTATGAAGTTATTTTTCAACAGACAGGGTTGGGCAAGCCTGCTGTTGATAGTCTTTCGTCCCCTTTATTACTTAACTATTATCAGAAAAGTTATTTTGCGGAGGTTGAATATAAATGTAATATGAACTCCCCTGTTTCATTTGAGGAGAGAATTGAAGACAGCCCCGTTCTTCTTGCTCCGCTTGAAGATGGTGATGTGCTGATTACAAATTCATCACACGTTTTCAGCTGGAGAAACGGTCATGCAGCTATTGTTGTTGATGCTGAAAATGGAATAACACTTGAAGCTGTTGTAATAGGGAAAAATTCCAAGGTGCAGGATACTGAAAAATGGCGTCATTACCCTAATTTTGTAATTCTCAGGCTTAAAGATGCAGAAAAAGCAGAACGCACAGCAATAGCACGTTCTGCTTACAAATATCTTTGTGATATACCATACATCTTAACAATAGGTCTGTTCCCTGCAAAATACTGCGAACCCGAAATTGTAAAAGGGACTCAATGTGCGCATCTTGTCTGGCTTGCTTATGCTGCTCATGGATACGATATTGACTCAGACAATGGTGTTATTGTTACTCCGAATGATATTCTTAACAGTGAACTTTTTGAAGTAGTGCAGGTTTACGGGAGAGGTTAGATGATATCTCCGCCGTTTATGCGCAGGTGGAATTTAATTCCCAGAAATTCCGCTGAACGTTTGCACAAAAGCATACGCTGGAGAAATATTTCAAAGTATTCCATAACGGGAGAAATATTGCTGTCAATTTGAAGCTCCAGAATAATTGCAGTTTTATCCTCGTTGAAATACAACTCAGATTTTTCTACAGCATAGTTTACACGATCATGGATATCAAAGTTAATCATTTCTGCACGCACACGGCTTCTGCGTACATCGGTTTTGTCTGCTATAATCAATGCGGCTGAAATTGCGTTGATTGGCTGGGCAGTTGCTTCGTCATGGTTGCCGATTGCGGAAACGATTGCGCAGATTTCGTCGGCAGGCATATCGAAGTTATCAAGCAGACGAAAAGCCATCACGGCACCGCTTTGTGCGTGCTCGACACGGTTTACTACGTTTCCTATGTCGTGGAGATAAGCTGCTATTTTTCCTAATTCGACTGTTCTTTCGTCATAGTTGAGGGTTGATAAAATCATTTCAACGGAGGCTGCTGTTTTTTCAACGTGGGCAAAGGAATGCTCGGTATAGCCTTGTGCCTCAACTGCTGCATCGGCATTTTTTATATAGGTACGGATATCAGGATTTTGCTGGATATATTTATATGTTACAATACTGCTCATTGCTATTATCCTTTCACTGAAAATATTTGTTATATTATATCACAGTTATTTACTTACGTCAAATGTGATGATTTGCTGAAAACAGGCAGAAATGTTTTGACAAAAAACGATACTTGTGGTATAATGTATGTTAGTTATTTATGCTCAATTGAAACATGGAAAGGTGGTTTTAAGTTGATAAAAATCCTTTCTGAAAATCTTAAGCTTATTATGATAGGGCTTGTTTCAATTCTGATGATTATTGCTATTGCTATTCTTGTCAGCCTTTATTTCGGTGGTGATGTTTCACGTGAGCTTATTGTCACCGAAATATATGGAAATGCTTTAATTACAAGAGGGAACAAAACTGTCAATGTAAGCAAAAAGGCACGTCTCCAAAGCGGTGACATAATTGAAACTGATAATATTTCTTCACTGAGAATAAGTATTGATGATGACAAATACATTCTTGTAGAGCCTAATTCATCACTTTACATATATTTTACTGATGTTGCTTCAAAGGGAAATATTTCCGTTAATATAAGCAAGGGTGCTGTGGTTTGCCAGATTAATAATAAACTGAAAAAAAATGCAACCTTTAAGGTGCAGACTCCCAACAGCTCTATAAATGTCACCGGAACGGTTTTTCGTACTGAATTTGATTATGTAGCTGAATACATGGGATATCAGAATGTAATGATTACTCAGGTTCAGAATTTTGAAGGCTCTGTTAATCTTCAGCTTTATGATATAGAACAAAAACCTCAGGACTTACCTATGGTGCTTACTGAACGCACTTCGGCACAGATGCTCACTGCTGAAAATCTTTGTCAATACGGTTATCTGAATTACAGCTTTGATTTGAATTCTATGAACAGTCTGGTTTTGGGTGAACTTATTCGTGCTCAGAAGGACAAGGGACTCGCGTTTAATGTTGATGAAATAACTGCTGCGTATAAAAAGGTTTCAGATGAAGAAAAACGTTTGGAAACTATGACAACGACAGAAACTTCTACAATAACTGAGGTTACAACTTCTGTTACAACATCTAAAACTACAGAAGCAACTACTACAACAATGGCTCCTGACACCGCTGAAACAGAACCGCCTACTTCTTATGATACGCTTGCCACAACTGAAAAGAAACATGATTATACAACTTATTCGGGTATAAAGTGGTGGGAAATTACAGGAAATACTAATACCGCTACTGATGATTATGAGGATTGGTTTACAGAAGAAGCTGAAGAATCCGATGGACCTCAGGAAACGGTTACGGCAGGTACATCTGCCGATTAATTTGAAAGGAGTATACTGATTATTCAGTTTAAAATTATGAAGGAAATATTCAGAAACTATAAGATACCGATTATTCTTGGCAGCTGTGCGATTGTTGCGGTTGTTTTAACTGTCATTTTACTTACAGGAGGTTTTTCCTCATCATATGGACTATACATCAATTCAGCTTATGGAACTGTAAGTGTTACAAATTCAGATAATGTCAGCTCTTCAACAACCGGAGAACAACTTAAAAACGGTGACATAATTACGGTTGGCTCCAACTCGTCATGCACGCTTGCGTACAAAGGGAAAAATAATTCTGAAAACAACTATATTGTTCTGGGTGCTGATTCTCAGGTGGTTGTTATGAATGAATTCAATGGAAAAGAAAACGGCGAATTGTTTATCAGAAACGGAACAGTAATTGCAAATTTTGCTGACAAGGATCACTCCTCCGTTATTTTGCGTACAGCAGATTCTTCTGTTACTACTGCAAACAGCGTTTCTAAAGTTTCCTACTACACAAATGAATTTATGTCGTACACCGATTTACATACATTTATGGGGAACAGCCAGATTCAGCTTTACGATTCATTAGGAAATGCAGTCAATAATGCAGAGATGCAGATTGAGAAAAAATGGGGACGTGTTGTTTCAGAAAACGGTCCGTCTTTTGAGGCTCTTAATCTTGATATTGACCTTAATGAGCTTTCTGCGTTTGATTTGAAAACTCTTATTACTATTGCAAATATCGTCGGAGAAAAATTCCCGTATACTGCTGCTGAACTCAAAAGTGTTTATGACACAAAATCCGATGACAGCAATGGAATTTCAGTTGAAGAACAGCCTGCTGAAACTACTACAACTGCTGCTACAGAACCAATAGATACATCTGATACAATTCAGACAGCAGAGCCTATTGTAACAACAAATCCTCCTCCGACTGAGACAACTCTGCCGGGACACACTACAACAGCTGCTAAAACCACTGCAGCTGCGACAACAACCACTACAAAGACCAATGTTTACCATATGGTAACAATTATCATTGACGGTGAAGAAACCATTCAGGAAGTTCCTCATGGCGGCAATGCTGAAAAACCTGATGACCCACAGATTGACGGTCTTAAGTTCATCGGCTGGGACGGTTCTTTCGAAAACATTACTGAGGACACAATCATTACTGCGATGTTTGAGGAATCATTCAGCACTGATAATAATGATATTTTTGATGACAATGATAATACTACTACTGACAGCACAATGCATAATGTTACTGTTGTTATTGGTGACAAATCTACAGTTGTTCAGGTTAAGCACGGTGAATCTGCTAATCTGCCTTCAACGCTCAATATTGAAGGTTATGTTTTCTCAGGCTGGGATAAGGACTACACAAACATTACTGAGGACATAACAATTACTGCTATACTCAAACCTAATGTACACATAGTAACATTTATTGTCGAAAACGACAGCTTCAAGGTTGAGGTTGATCACGGAGAAACTGCAATTCCTACATATATACCTGTACTGGACAGCAAGGGAAATGCATTTTTACGCTGGGACAAATCACTTGGAAACATCACAATGGATACAACCATTACTGCTGTATTTGATACAGGCACATATCATACTGTTACATTCATTATTGATGGTACATTCCATAATGTTTCTGTTGCTGATGGAGAAACTGCTGAACCGCCTTTCTGGCCTGTTACTGACTCCTTAGGTGCTCCGTTCTTATACTGGGACAAGAGTCTTGAAAATATCAGAAGTGATACTGTGATTACTGCATATTATGGATAAAAGTTAAGACCTGAGCTTTTAAAGCTCAGGTCTTTTTTTAATTAATCAGATTACATATTTCTTCAAACGGTGTTATGCTTCGTTTGAGTATACCATTCATATAGGCAATTGCTGTTCCGTAATTCGTTATTGGAACTCCTTGTTCTGCAGCGCAAAGGTATCGGTATTTAACTTCCCTTTCATTCAACATACAGCCGCCGCAATGAATTACAAGCTTATAACTGCTTAAATCGTCGGGAAATTCTGTTCCTGAGGTGAACTCAAAGTTAAAGCTTTTACCTGTGTATTTTTTCAGCATATTTGGAAGCTTTACTGTTCCGATATCACCACACTGTCTATGGTGGGTACACCCCTCAGAGATAAGAATTTTATCTCCGTCATTAAGCTGTTCAATTGCTGCTGCTCCTTTGACAGCAGTTTCAAGGCTACCTTTGTAGCGAGCGAAAAGAATTGAAAATGAAGTAAGCTGGATATCGTTAGGTACAATTGCTGATACCTTTCCGAAAGCCTGACTATCGGTTATGACAAGCTTCGGCTTTGTTCCAAGCTTTGCAAGGGTTTCTTTAAGTTCGGTGTCCTTTACAACAACTGAAACTGCACCAGCATCGAGAATATCACGGATTGTCTGCTGCTGTGGAAGGATAAGTCTGCCCTTTGGTGCAGCTGCGTCAATTGGTACAACAAGTACAACAATATCGAACGGCTCAATCAAATCAGCTACAATTTTTTTATCGTTATCATCGCTATTGGCGAGGGTTACGATTGCCTGTTTCAATTCATCTATACCGACTTTTTCGAGGGCACTTCCATAGAGATGTCCCTCTTTTTTTTCGACTGTAAAGATATCTGACTTGTTATGGAAAATCACATAGGGAATGTTCTTCGCCTTGATTTTTTCAGTGAGCTGTTTATCCTCTGTGCTCTCCTCTGCCCCGTCGATTACAACAACGGCAACATCAGTTTTATTGAGCATTTGATAACTTTTCTTGATACGGAGTGCGCCAAGCTCACCCTCGTCGTCGATGCCTGGGGTATCAATCATTACAACAGGACCAAGAGGAAGAAGCTCCATTGCTTTTAGGACGGGGTCGGTTGTTGTACCCTTGACGTCGGAAACGATTGCCAAATTCTGATTTGTCAGAGCATTCATAACACTGGATTTACCAGCGTTACGCTTGCCGAAAATTCCGATATGGACACGGTTTGCGGATGGTGTATTGTTAAGGCTCATAACAGCACCGTTCCTTTCTTAGAATCTGAAATCACGCTTGCCTTTTGTAATTTCTTCGAGATTCTTGATTACAATTTCTCTTACCTTTTCATTAGGGATGTTGTTGATCTCCTTCATAATAAGCTCGTCGCCAACTTCCTTTGTACGCTGTTCAGCGTAGTCAGTGAGGTATTCCTTGAGGGTCATGAGAGCGTTAGGATGACAGCAATTCTGAATCTGACCTGTTTTGCAAAGGCTCATAAAACGGTCACCTGTTCTGCCTTCGCGGTAGCATGCTGTACAGAATGATGGAATGAAGCCCATTTCCATAAGCCAGCAGACTACCTCGTCAAGTGTTCTCTGGTCAGAAACGTCGAACTGTTCGCTGTCGTGAGGACGTTCTTCCTCTGCGTAGCCACCTACAGAAGTTCTTGAACCGCCGCTGATCTGGGATACGCCGAGACGGAGAACCTTTTCTCTTACAGACTGACTTTCTCTTGTGGAGATAATCATACCTGTGTATGGTACAGCAATTCTGATAAGTGCGCAGATTTTTGCGAAGGTTTCGTCGGAAATACCATTATCGAACTGGTCTGGGTCGATGTCATCTGCTCTCTTAAGACGTGGTACGCTGATTGTGTGTGGTCCGACTCCGTGTACAGCTTCAAGGTGTTCGGCGTGCATAAGGAGACCTGCGAATTCGTAGCGGTAGAGTTCGAGTCCAAACAGTACACCGAGACCAACATCGTCGATACCGCCCTCCATTGCTCTATCCATAGCTTCTGTATGGTAAGCATAGTCGTGCTTTGGTCCTGTTGGGTGAAGCTTGAGGTAGCTTTCCTTGTGGTAGGTTTCCTGGAAAAGGATATATGTACCGATACCAGCTTCTTTAAGCTTACGGTAATTCTCAACTGTTGTTGCAGCGATATTTACGTTTACACGTCTGATTTCACCGTTCTTGTGCTTGATGGAATAGATTGTGTCAATACATTCGAGAATGTATTCGATTGGGTTGTTTACAGGGTCCTCACCTGCTTCAAGTGCAAGACGCTTGTGTCCCATATCCTGAAGTGCAATAACTTCCTTGCGCACTTCCTCCTGGGTAAGCTTCTTACGGGCAATATGCTTGTTCTTCATGTGGTAAGGACAGTAGACACAGCCGTTTACGCAATAGTTGGAAAGGTAGAGAGGTGCAAACATTACGATACGGTTGCCGTAGAATTTCTGCTTGATTTCCTCGGCAAGTGCATACATTTCCTGAATTTTTTCAGGGATTTCACAAGCAAGAAGTACTGATGCTTCACGGTGAGAAAGACCTGCACAGGTTACATAGCTACCGTTTTTCTTAGGACGTGCCTTTTCAAGAATGCTATCGATAAGCTCGATATTATCCTTGTTTGCATCTGCATAGGCAAGGGTTTCACGGATTTCTTCGTCACTGATAAATTCTTCAGCTTTAAGTGATTTTGGATTGTACATAATTATATTTCCTTTCTTGAACGGTGTTAACCGTAATTCAATAAGTGGTCTGCCACGTCATTTAACGTGGCATGAGTTGGCGAAGCCAACTTTCATTCATTAGGAGATTATATCTCCTAATGAATGAAAAAATGGACCGCCGCCCTTAGGCGGAGGGACATCTTGCCTAAGTTATTCGCTTTTCCAGTCGCCTCTTGCGGTTACAATTTCGTAGCCTATGGCTTCCATTCGCTTTTTCAGGTTTGCAACGCTTTCTGCTGCTTCGTCGCCAGTGCTGATTTTGTTATCGTACAAAAGATACTTTTCACGGACATCAAGCGGTGAAAGGTTAGGCATTACAACGTTACAGCCTGCGAGGATACCCTTTTCCCTGCCGCTTGGGTGGATTGTACCCAGTGCTGTTGTTGAAGGGAGCAGGACGTTTGGCAGAATAAGTCTGACAAGTCCAAGCATAAGCAGGGTTGTTTCAAGTGTACCTGCTTTTTCATTTGCAAAAGGGGTATCGTTGTGAGGGATAAATGGTCCGATACCGACCATATGGGGCTTGAAATCATGTATGAAAATCAGGTCATCGGCAAGATTTTCATTCGTCTGATATGGTGAACCTACCATAAATCCGCAGCCTGTCTGGAAGCCGATTTCTTTCAAATCAGCAAGACATTTCTTGCGGTTTTCAAGTGTAAGATTTTCGGGGTGAAGCTTGCTGTAGTGACATCTGTCAGCGGTTTCGTGTCGCAGTAGGAAACGGTTTGCGCCTGCGTTGTAAAATTTCTGATAGCTTTCACGGGGTCGCTCTCCGATTGAAAGGGTCAACGCACAATCGGGATATTTTGCTCTGATTGCGGAAATGATATCGACCATTTTTTCGTCGGTATAGAAGCCATCCTCGCCGCCCTGCATTACAAAGGTACGGAAACCTAAAGCGTATCCCTGTTCGCAGCAGGACAAAATCTGCTCTTTGGTAAGGCGGTAACGCTCGGTCTGCTTAGCACTTCGACGGATTCCGCAGTAGTAACAATCGTTCTTGCAGTAGTTGGTAAACTCAACAAGTCCACGGATATACACGTCCTTGCCGTAGTGCTGTTCACGGATTTTACGTGCTTTGGCGAAAAGGTACTCGTCGGTTTCGGGGGTATGGTTTTCGATTATTTCGACGAATTCGCTTTTGGTTAAGACATGCTGTTGTTCAAGCTTGTCGATAAGTGAAATTATTCTATTCATTAGTTTTCTCCATTAGTTTAGAGTAAATGGTTTTGGTGGAAACTCCGTCAAGCATACCGAGTTTGCCTGACAGTGCACTTATAACGTTGGCAGGTGCGTCGATTGCAACGCTGATGATTGAAACATCTCTTTCGCGGTATGGGATACCCATTCTGCCGATTATGTAGTTGCTGTACTGGTGGAGAACGTTGTTGAGTTGTTCAACTGACTCAGTATTCTCCACGACAATTCCTATAAGTGCTACTCTTGTGTCCATATTTCCTCCAAAAAATAAACCTGCCGACAGTTCTGCCGACAGGTACAATAATAGTGCAATATTCTATCGTTGCCTTTCCCCTCAGAAAAATCTTCGGGCGTCAGAACAGGGATTTATGTTATAGTTGTTCACGGTCAGGCGCACCTTTCCGATTACATATTTATTATAGCATATTTTTTCTGACTTTGCAACAGTTAATTTTAAACTCTCCACCTATGCCCACAGCACTGACACACTGCTTCGCTATGCGTTCTCGTTTTCGTTTTTGTCCATGTATTTGTTATTGCGGGGATAATCAGCACAAGTCCGCAGGTACAAACGGCGAGAAGTATCCACAGTGCCCAGCCGAGACAGCCTCTGTGTTTGGTTTTGGTTTGTGTTTCGGTAACTGCTTGTATTGTAACATTATATGAACCGCATCTTGAACATTTCATAACGATACCTCCTCTTTTTCAGTATTATACAATATATAATATTGAATGTCAACACTTATTTGCAAAAAATATCGGGAAAGTGTAAAACTTTCCCGATAACAATTATTTGAAATACATATAAAGCTGACATTTCAGCATACCGTTGTAAAGCTTACGGCGCTTGTCTGCTTTTTTGCCGAAGATTTTTTCAAACTCCTCGTGTGGTGAAATCACGAAGCAAGGGTGTTCCCTGTCGGCTTTGAAGTGCTGTCCCATTACTGCATAGAGCTTTTCGGCTTCTTTCAGCTCAAGAAGTCTTTCACCGTATGGTGGATTGCTGATTGTGATAACGTTATCCTCGTTCACATAGTCACGAACGTCTGCCTGCTTAATCTGAACACGCTTCTGTATACCTGCTTTACGGCAGTTTTCCTGAGTAAGTGCGACGCACTCAGGGTCAATATCATAGCCGTAAGCAAAGAAGTCGGTGTCCTTACGAATTGCGTCAAGTGCGTTCTGTCGTTCGTCAGACCATATTCCCGAGGAAATAATGTTCCAGTTTTCAGCTGCGAACTTACGCTTTAAACCAGGAGCAATATTAAGTGCCTTGTAAGCGGCTTCGATAAGGATTGTTCCACTTCCGCAGAATGGGTCGCAGACAATGCTGTCCCCTCTTACGTGAGCAAGGTCAACAATACCTGCAGCGAGGGTTTCCTTGATTGGTGCAGCATTGGAATTTCTTCTGTAGCCACGCTTGTGGAGTCCTGCGCCTGAGCTGTCGAGATAGATTGTAACGTGATTTTTCAAAATACTGAACTGAATTTGAAAAAGCGCACCAGTTTCCTCAAACCAGCTTATTCCATATACGGCTTTCAGTCGTTCAACTGCAGCTTTCTTGATTATAGCTTGACAATCGGGTACGCTGTGAAGCTCAGAATTGAGAGAATGACCTTTTACAGGAAAGCGGTCTGTTGCTCCGATAAAGTCCTCGAAAGGAATATTTTTTGTGCCTTGAAATAAGTCCTCAAAGCTGTATGCGTCAAACTCAGCAAGCTGAACAAGGACTCTCTCAGCAGTTGCAAGCCAGAGGTTTGCTTTGGCGAGAACAGAGAAATCTCCCGAAAAAGTAACCTTTCCGTCAGAAACCACAATATCCTGCCCGCCGATTTTTGTAACCTCAAACTTAAGCACGCTTTCAAGCCCGAAATGACAAGGGCAAGCTATTCTAATCAAATTCATATCCTATAATCCTTAATCTTCGTTAGTTTTCTTTTTTTCTTCCTCTTCGAGGTCGGACTGATGGACACCTGAGCACATTTCAGGAATGTTGCTCTGCTTATAATAGCCTACAGAACCTGTCGGACATTTTGCACTTGCAAGCTTACCTGTTTTTGTACAGTAGTAGAATTCAAGAACGTCCTGACATTCGGGGAATTCCTTGCCCTCTTCTGCCTCTGCAATTTCACCAAATACATTCTTCCAAACCTGTGAGGAACTGTAATATGTTCCTGTCGGAATTTCCTTTGGGTTTTCATAGCCGTACCATACGCCGCTGACATAGTCAGGTGTACAGCCTACGAAGGAAAGGTCGTGCCAATTCTGAGATGTACCTGTTTTTCCGACAAGAGGTGTATTCTGGAGCTTTGCTGCTCTACCTGTACCGTTAGGACCTTCGATAACGGTCTGCATAAGCTTATTCATAATATACGCAGTATCCTCGCTGATTGCTTGGATAGGAGTATATTTATGCTGAATAACAATCTGACCGTTTGCGTCAACAACCTTTGTGTAGGAAGTCGGTTTGTAGTATTTACCTCCATTGCCGAACACCTGATATGCTGCAACAAGCTCTTTAAGTGTAAGGCCGTATTTAAACGCACCTACAGAAAGAGGAGCTAAGTTTGCGTCGTCTGCTACGAGTGTTGTAATCTGGAAACGGTTTTGGAGAAACTCAAATACTTCCTGCGGAGTTTCTTGCTCAATAAGCTGGGCAGGAATTGTATTGAGGGAGCGCTGGAGCGCCTGGAAGGTGAAGTATCCGCCGTAGTCCCACGATTTGGAGTTATAGTTATAAGGCCACTTTCTTGGGTTCCCTTCATCATCAAGAATTTCATCTTCAAGCGGTTTGTTGATAAACACGGTTGACCAGTGGAAGAAATCGTACTCCAGACCATATGAGTAAGATGTAATAGGCTTGATGCAGGAACCAGGTGAACGCTTGGAATGTGTAGCGTTATTCCATACATTGGAGCCTGATTTTTCACCAATTCGTCCGACTACTGCCTTGATGTTGCCTGTATAATCCATTACGATGAATGCTGACTCAGGTGGGTCATTAAGTACAGTTTCGGAGAAAGTTGTGTAGTCCTTATACTTAGCCTCAATTGCGTCCTGCATTGCAATATCAATGGTTGTATAAACCTCATAACCGCCATTATAAAGTTTATCACTTGCTTCCTGATAATCAATACCGTAGATTTCCTGGAATTCAGACACAACATCGTTAATAACCATATCCACGAACCAATTCTGGATACCGTTGTCTTCTTCGTTATCTGTTTTAGCATGAGGGTCTCTGAACACTACCTCTTCGGCAATTGCAGCTTCGTACTGACGCTGAGATATGCAAGCATTCTTGTACATAAGCCAAAGAACGGTTTTCTGACGCTCAAGATTAGCTTCCTCGTTTGCAAACGGGTTGAGGGTTTCAGGAGATTTAGGAATTGCTGCAAGACATGCGCCTTCGGCAATTGTCAGCTCTGAAACATCCTTACCGAAATATTTCATTGAAGCAGCCTGAATACCTGCGGCACTTCCGCCGAAACCGATATAGTTCAGATATGCTTCGAGGATATCTGTTTTTGTACAATATTTTTCAAGCTGAGCGGAACGGAAAATTTCACGCATTTTTCTGTCCCAGTCAGGATTATCATCGCCTGTTACGTTACGAACAAGCTGCTGCGTAATTGTAGAACCGCCCTGACGTGAACCAAGGAAGCTGAGAAACTCGTTAAGGAATGCGGTGAAAGTACGTTTCCAGTCAACACCTGCATGCTCATAGAAACGCTCGTCTTCGGTATAAACAAAGGCGTCCTGAACATGCTGAGGAATTCTGTCGATGGAAACAGGAATTCTGTCAGCGTTACGGCTGATGCTTGCCAGCTCGACTGTTGCGCCGTTTTCGTCGTATCCATAGATAAATGTTGTATAGTCCAAATCAAGGTCGGAAAGTGAGATATCTACCTGTTCTTGATCTACGAACTGGAGAACGTAAACGGTGAGGGCTGCTGCAATGATGGAGCCTGTAATAACAACGATAAGGATAAGCGAAAGGATAGTTGTACCTATTACAGCTAAGGTACGTTTAATCGGATTTACCTTTCTTTTTTTGCGTTTTTTCTTTTTAGGCGGCTCTGCAAATCTTTCGCCCTGAGAATTTTCATTTATTGCCATGGCTTGACCACGCTTCAAAGAAGCATGTCCTCCTCTCTGAATGTTTCGGGATAAAATTGTATTACATATAAATTATACCATATATATTTTCAGATGTTAATGGAAAATACAAAATTGTAATAATTATAATGCAAATTGTAATTTTTTTATCACATAATTTTCACTCATCACTTGATTATATATGAATCACAGCCAAGAGATATAACCGCTGTAATAGTCTCATTAAAGTCGGCCTGCGAAAAATCTGATTGTGTAAAGACAGGAATTATTTTTACATTTTCTCCGACAAGTCTTTCGATTTCTGAGAAAATCAACTGGGTTTTATTGTTTGCAGGAAGCTCTGCAAGGGCAATTTCTTCTCCATTTATTAATGCTATAGCAGGAAGCTCGGAAGGAACATATTCAACTGCAAACATTTCATAATTGAGCTCGGCAGGCTTGAACACTTCTTCTGTTCCTGATATAATACCTGCTGCAGAAACATTCAGGATTGCTTTTGTTTCTGACAATCCGACAGTTTCAGCAGCTATATTGGCAATATTTACAAGAGCCTTATAGCGATTTTCTGTTTTTACAATATCTCCGATATAATTCATATCTGAGTTTCTGAAGGCAGGGAAAACTGCTCCATCAAAAACAACATAGTCAAATCCTGCTGTTGACACTTCATATGCCAAATATTCAACATAAGACTGTGTAGCCTCATCAAAAGGTGAAAGCCATGGCTTACCTCCGTTAGAAGGTGCGTTATCAAGCCATGTTGAATCATCGCTTGCAATACGATATGAGCCTGTTCGGCTTTCTCCGTAGCGGTTATTATCTTCAAGGAGGTTAATGTATGCAATTGTTGTAAAGCCTTCGCTTTTTATTATTGAAGCAATCTGACCTGCATACATTGTTCCCGCAACAGCGTCTTCCGATTTGGCTGCCATTTCGGAAGCAGTGGTATAATAAATTTTACCTCCCTTTTCTTTAAGTGGGACAGAAACAGAGGTATATCCACTTCCCTTTGCCGTATTGAGTGCAGCCTTTAGAGTATCTGTTGAAACGAGAGCTGTTACAGGAAGCTGGTAAGCAGAAAACTTTACAGATGATAATGGTTTCTCTTCTTCATCAATCTGTGTTGTTTCCTCAGTTTTAGTTTCAGATTCAGAATCCTCTTCATTTTGTTCAGTAACCACCGGAGGAGTCCACACTTCCTCATCAACGATATTATCACCTGTTTTATTGAGTATATAATTATGAATAGGTTTTGCTATACTGTAGCCGAGAAAAACAAGCGCAGCGAGTAAAATTATTACAAAGAAAACCTTAAACGCCTTACGGGTTCTTTTCTTTCGGGAATTTGCTGAGGTTCTGTAAATTTTTCTTCCGCCTTTAGCCATATTACCCTTCCTTTCAATAATTTAGAGTATGTCCCGATAATCCCCAAAATGCCATACTTAAGATGCCGAGATAGATAAGCATAAGCGGATATCCTCTGAATGCATACGGTGCTTTTTCCGAATATATTTTATCATATACTATTGCTGTTAAATAAACAGCAAGTACAAAACCAAGACCTATTCCAAGTCCATGAATAAAATAATCGGAGAGGGTTTCACAATATTTTGAGATAAGAAACATTGAACCGAGCACAGCACAGTTGAATGCTGAAACATGGACATATTTTCTCATTCTTGCGAACAGCTTAGGTGCAAATTTCCACATGCACAGCAATGTCAATATATAAACAAAACCAAGTATACATATATATACAACCGGCATATATACATAACTGTTGCTGTTATTTATCAATAGCTTATCTGCAAAATATGTCAGCACACTTATGAGGGCTGTAATATATGTTACACATAATCCAAAGCCGAAAAGATTTTTACGGTTTCTTGCCACTACCACAAGAGTACTTGTACCGAGTGCTCTTGAAAATATTGTATTTTCAACAAAAACTGCGACAAAGGCAGTCATCATTATATTTCCCATCAATTCCATAAAAACACCTTTATTTTTGTCTTACTCGTTTAATAAAAAGCAATATGCTTCTAAACAATGCTGCTACAAGTCCAAGAAGAATAAATCCTCCGAACGGATTTTGAAATGCTGACAATTCTATCGGCATACCGATTATTGTTCCTCCGATTGTACCGAAGGCAAGGATTTCTCTTATTGCTGCAAAAAGAAGAACTGCTGCATCGTAGCCGATAATGCAGAATATAATATCCAGAAACATTTTTCCTTTTGTTTCAAGAAAAAAGATACTTTCCGAACGTGATATAATAAAGCTGCTGGTTATGAAAAGCGGGAAAAATATTCCCAGTGCTTCGACACCCTCAGGCATTATATATTTCATTAATATTACAGATGGAACATAAACTAATGCGCCGATAATTGTATAGAGAATAATTCTGATTGTATATACTATATTTTTGGGCACAAAAGATGACACCAACAGTGTAAAGAAAGTTATAATAGAAAAGGCTGAAACGAGAGTTATTGCATCAAGAATATTATTCGCCATTACAACTACAGGTGCAATAACCATTCCACTTACAAATATTGGATTTTTGTATAAAAGGGCATTTTTTATAATCCCTTTACAGCTGTTATCGTTTGCCACTGTTATTTCTCCTGTTCGTTATTTTCCAGAATTTCAAGAGTTTCATTGATATGTGTCAAGGGTTTATTTACTTTACGAAGCAGACCCTTTCTTTTATTAATCATATCCGCAAAGGAAAGTGCTTTTCTGTCAAGTTCAATTCCCAATGGTGATGAAATAATTACTGCATAAATAGCAGCATTTTCTGTTGATGAATAATCACAGAAAAAGATAACGCATAATGAAAAAATCAAGCCATAAATTAAACGTGAGCTTCGTGTTTTAGGGATAATGCTGTAATCGCAGGAAAGAAAAATCATTCCAAAAAGAAGCATATTACTTGAAAAGAAATACACAACGCTCATTAAGTCGTTATTATATCTGAAAAATGCATACAAAGCAAGTGCTGTAAATTCCGTAAAAAATGTTATAACTGAAACGGAGCGTCTGAACATAAGGAAAACAACTGCTACAAGCATAATAAGCACAAAACCTGTACCCATAGGTCCGTTGAACTTTCCTATAAGCGCATCTATCAATGACAAATCTGCACTTTCCGTAAAGAGAAATGCGTTTGAAAATGATGATGAAAGCATATCGGGAGATACGATTGATGTCATAGGTATTTCTGAAAATGCCTTAGGGTATGTAAGCATATTCTGCGGGAAGCAAAGGGAGGTAAACAAAAATCCCACTGCTGCCGCATTGAATATTTCGCAACCGTGACCTCCAAAAGCGTGTTTTGCCACGATTATTGAAAACACAGCTGCAATTACTGCTGCATAATATGGAACAGAAGCAGACATCATAAGTCCCAATGTAAGTCCTGTTATTACAGCTGAAATATCTTTTTCGGTATTTATATTTCTGATTTTGCAGCAAATAAAGTCAGTTATCACGCTTACACCTGTGATAATTACTATAACAAATGCTGCTCTCAAACCGTAATAGTATATTGCCATTGCGGCTAACACTATCAGAACAATCAGCATATCAACCATTATGCTGAAGTTGCTTTTCGTTTTTGAATTCATTAAATTCACCTTTATTTTACAAGCTTTTCAACTGCATTTTTCATATCCTTATTTCCAAAAAGGTATGAGCCGGCAACAAGAATTTCAGCTCCTGATTTTTTTACAAGCTCAGCTGTTTCTTCGTTAATTCCGCCATCGACCTGAATAGGAACGCTAAGTCCCCTGCTGTCGATTATTTTCTTTGCTTCGGAAATTTTATCAAGGGTTTCGTATATAAATCCCTGACCGCCGAAGCCCGGTTCTACAGTCATAACAAGCAGCATATCAATCTTATCGAGATACTGCTCAATTTCGGATACAGGTGTATTGGGTTTAATTGCAAGTCCAGCTTTTTTGCCGCAGTTATGGATTGCATTGATTGTTTCAATTATCTCAGATTTAGACTCCGAATGGAAGGTAATAATATCTGCACCGTTATCGGCAAAGTCCTTGACATATTTAATCGGGTCGATAATCATAAGGTGCACGTCGAGGACACCCTTCACAATTTTTGACACTGATTTAAGAATAGGAATTCCGTAGCTGATATTCGGAACGAACACGCCGTCCATAACGTCGAAATGTATATATTTGCAACCTGCTTCCTCTGCTCTTGCAATATCTCTGCCGAGGTTACAGAAGTCTGCACTTAAAATTGAAGCTGAAGCTATATTATTCACAAAAAATCCTCCATTCGCTAAATAAAGCATACCACATTTTATTATATAATATTTCCAATAAAAAATCAAGGTCAAATGTCAAAAAGATTGACATTTGACCTAAATCTATATATTATACGGGCATACACAGGATATGCGTATGCTGAAGCTCCCCTACGGGTATCGCTTATACTAATCTTTAATCAAAAACTGTACAAAAATTCGAGCAAAAGCTTGCATAAGTGGCTTTTGCGAAGAATTTTTGTCTACAGATTTATTAAAGATTAGTATTATTCTGCTGCATACCACTTCCGCTGCATAAACTGATATTACCCATTAATTCAGTTTATGCAGTTTGGGATTTTTCGCTACTTGTACATATTATCCGTAGGCAAGCTTACGGACATTGATATCTGTCATAAATGAGGAAGCGTTGTACAGGAACATTACCTGGTCGTAATCCTCGGGATTTACGACATTTTTATATGACATCTGGATATATCGCATATCCACGAGGATTATTTCAGAGTAGTGCTGGGTGAGGAAAGGTACATAGCAATGTGCATATGAATCCTT
>JAFTWI010000089.1 GCA_017465345.1 Oscillospiraceae bacterium | reverse complement strand
GTTTGCACAGTTGCAGGCGGCGGCGTAACAGGTCAGGCTGGTGCAATCCGTCACGGTCTTTCCAGAGCTCTTCTTCAGGTTAACGCTGAGCTTCGTCCAGTTCTTAAGAAGGCTGGCTTCCTCACACGTGACCCAAGAATGAAGGAAAGAAAGAAGTACGGTCTCAAGGCTGCTCGTCGCGCTCCTCAGTTCTCAAAAAGATAATTTCAGCCCTTACAAAGTGCGTATTTACGGGCTTTGGGGCATACGAATTACCTTTTTGGTCTTTATTAAATGACTTTTTAAATCCGCTCTTTTCAGAAAGGGCGGATTTTTTCTGTTGAATATTTCAAATTCAGTATCATTCTCCAATAATCGGTACTGCACCAATAAACTGCAATATCGAAATTGCCTTTAAGGATAGACAAACGCTTTATATTGCGGCGGCATTGCAGATATACATAATAGTGTACATTTGCATCTTGACTTTTGAAAAATACAGGTGTATAATAATAACACAATTTAACAGACGGGAGCTTGTGTTACAGGCTGAGAGGGAGGTATAACCTCCGACCGATAACCTGATTTGGATAATGCCAACGTAGGGATGACTGTGACAGCACTGACGCTGACACGTCGGTGCAATGAATAATATTGCAAACTAAGAAGCTATCGAAATCGGTAGCTTCTTTTTTTATTTTCAGGAGGTGTAAAAATGGTTAAAATCAATGGCAACGAGGTACAGTGCGAGGGTATGCTCCTTTCGGAATATCTTGAGGGGACTCAGTACAATGTCAGACATATTGCGGTTGAAATCAACGACGAAATCGTACCGAAAGCTACTTACGAAAGCACAATTCTGCAGGACGGCGACAACGTTGAAATTGTAAGCTTTGTAGGGGGCGGTTGATATGACAAGGGAAGAATGGCTTGGTGTTCTCGAACAGCGGCACGGGGCAGACTTGCAGCTGAAAATTTCATCAGCCAGCGTTGCGGTCTGCGGACTTGGCGGTCTTGGCTCAAATGTTGCAATTTCACTTGCGAGGGCAGGTGTGGGAACGCTTCACCTTATTGACTTTGACAAGGTTGATATATCAAACCTGCACCGTCAGCAGTACGCTGTTTCACAGCTTGGAATGTGCAAGACAGAAGCTATGAAGCAGATGCTTGCTGAGATTGCGCCTTACTGCAAGGTTATCACTCACACGGCAAAGTTGACGGACGAAAATCTGTCACTTATTGCTGATTGCGATATTGTGTGCGAGTGTTTTGACAATGCGGAGTGCAAGGCAATGCTTGTAAACGGAGTTGCGGAGCGTTACCCCGAAAAGTACATAGTTGCAGCTTCAGGAATGTCGGGACTGCACACAAGCAATACAATTACTACAAAAAAGCTTGGCAAGCGGCTGTATATCTGCGGTGACGGTATGAGCGATGTTGACAATGACGGTACGCTTTTTGCCCCTCGTGTAATGCTTTGTGCCGCACATCAAGCGAACACAGTTCTGCGTATCATCGCAGGCAAATATGAAGTATAGAAAGGATTTACACTATGAATAACGATAAACTTATTTTAGGCGGACACGAATTCAATTCACGCTTTATTCTCGGTTCGGGCAAGTATTCCCTTAACCTTATTGAAGCGGCTGTCCGTGACGCAGGTGCTGAGATTATCACCCTTGCAGTGCGCCGTGCAAACACAAAGGAGCAGGAAAATATCCTCGACTACATACCAAAGGGAGTTACTCTGCTCCCAAATACATCGGGTGCAAGAACAGCGGAGGAAGCTGTCCGGATTGCAAGACTTGCCCGTGAAATCGGGTGCGGTGATTTCGTAAAAATTGAAATTATGCGTGACACGAAATACCTGCTTCCCGACAACAACGAAACTATCAAAGCTACCGAAATCCTTGCAAAAGAGGGTTTTGTTGTACTACCCTATATGTACCCCGATTTGTATGCGGCACGTGACCTTGTCAACGCAGGTGCGGCGGCTGTAATGCCCCTTGCTGCGCCCATCGGCTCAAACAAGGGACTTGCCACGAGAGAGTTCATTCAGATACTTGTGTACGAAATCGACCTGCCCGTTATTGTTGACGCAGGTATCGGCAGACCGTCACAGGCTTGCGAGGCTATGGAGATGGGTGCGGCGGCAATTATGGCGAACACGGCTCTTGCTACAGCTGGAGATTTACCTCTTATGGCGGCGGCTTTCCGTCAGGCTGTTGAAGCAGGACGCAAGGCATATCTTTCTGGACTTGGCAGGGTGCTTACAAGAGGAGCAAGTGCTTCCGACCCGCTGACAGGTTTTCTTCGTGACTAATCAAGGAGGGCAAAATGGATAACAGATTTTTTGTGGACGGCGAACATCTTTCGCCCCCTGCACTTGAAAAAAAGCATCGCCTTGAAACCGACCCTGCAAGCCGTACAAATCATATGGAATATATGGACGGAATGGAGCAAATCAATTCCGACATAATGGAAAAGGTGCTTTCCGAAATGGATAGCTACGATTATTCACACTATACTGCAAAAGACGTAAAGGCGGCACTTGAGCACGAAACCTGCACAATTGAGGATTTCAAAGCGCTTTTATCCCCTGCCGCAGAGCCGTTTCTTGAACAGATTGCAGAGCGGGCAAGGCTTGAAACGTCAAAGCATTTCGGCAACACCGTGTATATGTTCACGCCGCTTTATATCGCGAATTACTGTGAGAATTACTGCGTATACTGCGGCTTCAACTGCTACAACAACATCAACCGAATGAAGCTTGATATGGAGCAGATTGAGCGTGAAATGCAGATTATCTCTGACAGCGGAATGGAGGAAATTCTCATTCTCACGGGAGAAAGCCGTGCGCAGAGTAACGTTGAGTACATCGGTGAAGCCTGCAAGCTTGCACGAAAATATTTCCGTATGGTTGGTTTAGAGATTTACCCCATTAATGTTAATGAGTACCGTTATCTCCACGAATGCGGTGCGGATTATGTCACGGTATTTCAGGAGACTTATGACAGCGACCGCTATTCCGATTTGCACCTGCTTGGACATAAGCGTGTTTACCCTTACCGATTCGACGCACAGGAACGTGCGCTTATGGGCGGAATGAGAGGTGTTGCATTTTCGGCGCTTCTCGGCTTGTCTGATTTCCGAAAAGACGCACTTGCAAGCGCACTGCACGTATATTTCTTACAGCGCAAATACCCTCACGCTGAAATGTCCCTGTCCTGTCCGAGATTGCGACCTATAATCAACAACGACAAAATCAATCCCCTTGATGTTCACGAAACACAGCTTTGTCAGATTATCTGTGCGTACAGGATTTTTCTGCCTTATGTCGGAATTACCGTTTCGTCAAGGGAAAGCGAAAGTTTCCGCAACGGTATCGTGAAGATTGCCGCAACGAAGGTTTCCGCAGGAGTTTCCACGGGTATCGGCGACCACGAAAGCAAGTATAACGGCAAGGGAACTGACGGAAACGAGGGTGACGAACAATTCGAAATCAACGACGGCAGAAGCCTTGATGTGATGTACAAGGACATTGCCGCAGAGGGCTTACAGCCTGTTCTGAACGACTATATCTATATGTGAGGTGCTTATGAAAAAGCTTGATACAACAATGTATTTTATTACCGACAGCACGAATTACAGCGAGGAAGAATTTCTCCGCCGTGTTGAAGAAGCCTGCAAGGGCGGAGTAACGCTCATTCAGCTTCGTGAAAAGGAGCGTACAACGAGGGAGTACCTCTTTCTTGCTGAAAAGGTGCACGAAATTACAATGCGGTACGATATTCCCCTTATTATTGACGACAGGGTTGACGTTGCCCTTGCGGTAAATGCAGAGGGCGTGCACGTCGGGCAGTCCGATATGCCTGTTGCAATTGCGCGAAAGCTTATGGGCACGGATAAGATTGTAGGTGCAACCGCAAAGACCGTACCACAGGCACTTGAAGCATACGAACAGGGTGCGGACTATCTTGGTGTAGGTGCAATTTACCCCACAACTACAAAGGTGAAAACGGTACTCACAAGTGTTGAAACGCTGAAGGAAATCGTGAAAGCCGTACCCATCAAGGTCAACGCAATCGGCGGCTTGAACAAGGATAATATCCATGTTCTCAAGGACAGCGGGATTGACGGTATCTGTGCTGTTTCGGCAATTATGAAAGCAGATGACCCGTGCATTGCGGCAAAGGAATTAAGGGAGGCTTTCAATGAATTGCAGCAAAATTAAAACCGCCCTCACAATTGCAGGAAGCGACTCAAGCGGCGGTGCAGGAATTCAGGCGGATTTGAAAACAATGCTTGCAAACGGAGTTTACGGAATGAGTGCCATAACCGCACTCACCGCCCAGAATACTATGGGAGTTGCTGCAATTTCAGAGGTCACACCCGAATTTCTCGGGCAGCAGCTTGACGCTGTGTTCACGGACATTTTCCCTGACGCGGTAAAAATCGGTATGACTGCGAATGGCAGGCTGATAGAAGCTATTGCTGAAAAGCTTGAATTTTACAGTGCGAGGAATATTGTGGTTGACCCCGTTATGATTGCAACAAGCGGAGCAAGGCTGATTTCCGAAAATGCAGTCGAAACGCTCATGGGAAAGCTGCTGCCGTTAGCAATGCTGGTTACTCCCAACATTCCCGAAGCAGAGGTGCTATCAGGAATAAAAATTACTGACAAATCCGATATGGAAAAAGCGGCTCAGTACATAAACGGAGCATACGGCTGTGCGGTGCTTCTGAAAGGCGGGCACAGCATTAATGATGCCAATGACCTGCTTTATGATAACGGCGAAATGATGTGGTTTGAAAGTGTACGGATTGATAATCCGAATACTCATGGGACAGGCTGTACCCTTTCAAGTGCAATTGCTTCAAATCTTGCAAAGGGATACGATTTGAAGCAATCGGTACAACTTGCCAAAGAATATATTTCGGGCGCATTATCCGCTATGCTTGATTTAGGAAAAGGGAGCGGACCTATGCATCATGGGTATTTGTTGCAGGAGAAATAACAGAAAAAACAGAGCAAATAAACAGAATTGCAGGAACAGACTCCAAGAGATAATTTTACCCAAATGGGTTTACAAATAAAAACTGGTTTGCCCAAGATATAATTTCAACCATTGGTCGACTTTCCCAGAACCTCGGAACATCTTTCACATCTGTTGATTTTTCTGTATTCAATCGGTGTACAGTCTACAGCTTTTCTGAATTGTCTGTTAAAGTTGGAAAGGTTTCTGAAGCCACATTCAAAAGCTATCTCTGCAGCTGTCATTCTGCTGTCTTTAAGCAGAATGCATGCTTTCTTTATTCTCAGCTGAACCACATATTCCAAAGCCCCTACACCTGCTGCTTGTCTGAATCGTCCCATAAAGTAACTTTTACTCAGGTGCACAATATCTGCAAGCTGCTGTACAGTAATATTCTCAGTAAAATTTTCATTTATATATTCTATGGCAGGACGGAGATTTTCGCTGAAGTCAAGTCTTTTTTCCGATTCAGGATAGATATCACCGCTGTTTTCAAGCAGCCAGAAAAGACGCAGCAACTCACTTTTCAAAAGCATATCAAGCTGTGGAGAATTACCCTTTGCGCAGGAAAAAATATTCTCAACAGTTGTTTTTATTTCACTGTAATAATGGTGTTCCTTCGTGATGTGCACGTTTACTCCCAGTGTACCGCTGATTAACGGACGGACACACTCCGCGGCACATCTGTTATTCTCAGACGCACCAAGCATATCAGCACTGAACACTATTGTATCATAACGCTGCTCATAACTGTCATGAGTATAAATTGCGTGGAGCATATTTGGAGGTATAATTATTATATCTCCCTCAGCAGAGACAAATCTATCCTCGCCGCACAGAAATTCAGCCCTTCCCTCCAGAACATAGTTAATCTCAAATTCCCCGTGCCAGTGCAGCGGTACACAAACAAAATAGTCAGGGATAAGACATTTATAATAGCTGAACGGCACAAGCTCAGAGCTGTGTCTCCGTTTTTCTTCCAAAATCATAATTCTCTCCAAAAGTATTATAGTATTATAAAAACGTATTATAAAGGTAGAATTCCACTTTATTTTGTATTATTATATCATATAAGGATAGATATTACAAGTATCCGCAAATAAACCGAAAAGGAGAATTACTATGAGCACACATCAGCCCGAATGGCTTGACAACGCTGTTTTCTACGAAATATACCCCCAGTCCTTCTGCGACACTAACGGTGACGGCATCGGTGATTTTAACGGCATTATCAGCAAGCTTGACTACATAAAGGAGCTTGGCTGCAACGCAATATGGATTAATCCCTGTTTTGAGTCACCTTTCGGTGACGCTGGATATGATGTATCCGATTACTACTCCGCTGCCCCTCGCTATGGCACTAATGAAGATTTGAAGTGCCTTTTTGAAGAGGTGCACAAGCGTGATATGCATGTCCTTCTTGACCTTGTTCCCGGACATACCTCTGTTGAACACAAGTGGTTCAAGGAATCACTGAAGGCTGAAAAAAATGAATTCTCTGACCGTTATGTATGGACAGACTCTATCTGGGAAGAACCACAGGGTATGGGCTGCATCCGAGGAATTTCCGACCGTGACGGAAGCTGTGCAGTCAACTTTTTCTCTCATCAACCTGCGCTGAATTACGGCTTTTACAAGCCTGACCGTCCTTGGCAGCAGTCTATGGACGACGAAGGACCCAAGGCTACTCTTGAAGAGTTGAAAAATATAATGCGCTTTTGGTTGGGAATGGGCTGTGACGGCTTCCGTGTTGACATGGCAGGTTCACTTGTGAAGCACGATGAGGACAGCAAGGGTACAATTGCACTGTGGCAGAATGTCCGTGAATTTCTTGACAGAGAATTTCCATCGGCAGCAATGGTTTCCGAATGGGGCGAACCTGACAAATCAATTCAAGGCGGCTTCCATATGGATTTTCTGCTGCATTTTGGTCCGTCACATTACAATGACCTGTTCCGCTGTGAGGAGCCGTTTTTCTCTGACAGAGGCAAGGGTGACGTATCCGAATTCGTGAAAAAATATAAGGAAAACTACGAAAAATCTGAGCGCAAAGGTTTGATATGTATCCCGTCGGGCAACCACGATATGGACAGACTTGCCCGCTCAATTCACGGTGACAATCTGAAAATTGCATTTGCATTTCTTTTGTCAATGCCAGGTGCGCCTTTCATTTATTACGGCGATGAAATCGGCATGCGCTATGTCGAAAATCTCGTTTCTGTAGAAGGCGGCTACGGAAGAACAGGCTCACGCTCACCTATGCAGTGGGACAGCTCAACTAATGCGGGATTCAGCTCTGCACCAAAGGAAAGGCTGTATATTCCGCAGGACGAAAGTGTTGACCGTCCGACTGCTGAAATGCAGATTGCAGACAGCAATTCACTTTACCATGAAGTAAAAAAACTTATTGCTGTCCGTCAGCAGCACAAAGCTTTGCAGAGCAAGGGCGAGATTGAATTTATTTATGCGGAAAAGAACACTTATCCCCTTGCTTATGTAAGAAGTGCGGAAAATGAAAAAATTCTCATTGTTATCAATCCCGCAGACAGAGAGGTAACTTTTGATTGTAATATTTCTCCAAAAGAAACCATTTACAGCTTCGGTGAAGCAGTATCCTTTGCAGGCGGAAAAGCAATGGTTTCCCCGCAATCAGCAGGTTATTATGCGTTTTAACCACATTTATCCAATTGAGTGTCTATCATTTTCGACAGACACTCATTATTTTTTTGTGCAACCGTACCAAAATTCAAGATTGATATTGCAAAAAATATTCAAAAGTGATATAATAACTGTAATTTTATTACACTTGAAAGGAGGCTATTTATTATGCTCGGAAATCGAAAAGTTGCTGCACTCTGTTTATCAAAGGTTCACCTTACTACTTGTAATGAGCTTGTGGCTGCGCTGAATGAAAGTCTGAAAAAAATAAATTATGGTCTCCTTGTTTTGAACACCTGCTCCGACCTTTATCACAAAGATTCTGTTTCAAAGGGCGAGTCTTCTGTTTTTGAGCTTTTGCGCAATGATATCATTGACGTAATTATTATATATGAAGAACAGCTCAAGCATGAAGAAATTCTCAATTCAATTATAAAAAATGCTAAGGACGATGGAGTTCCTGTGATTATTATCGGCAATCAGCATGATGGTCATGTCAATGTTACTTTTGACTATGAAGCCGGTTTTGCGGAAATGGTTCGCCACGTTATTACTGTCCATAAGCCTAAAAAGCTTCATTATATGAACGGCATGAGAAATAACGAATTTTCTGAAAACCGTCTTAATGTATTCAAATCCGTTCTCGATGAGTATGATATCCCTTTCAGTGACGATATGGTCAGCTATGGAGATTTCTGGAGTATACCTGCACGTGAAGCTACCATAAAGCTTATTGAAAGCGGTAATGTTCCCGATGCAATGATTTGTGCAAATGACTCCATGGCTATTGCAGTGTGCAATGCTTTCAAGGACTATGGCTACAATATCCCCGAAGATGTTATTGTAACAGGCTTCGACGGAATTGAGGATATCTACTACGCTGAGCCGAGAGTTTCATCATCTATGTGCAGCTATCCTGAGCTTGCTGAGCAGATTGCAAATATTATCCCTGATGTATTTTCGGGTAAACTGACAGAGGGTAGCTTCTACGCTGTTCCTAAGCTTCAGCTTATGCAGTCCTGCGGCTGTTCAGATGAAGTTGGCTTCAATATTTCCAAACACCTTAACCAGAAAGGTAATAATCTTAATCAATATCTTGGTGAGGAACGTGTTCTTGCGGAAATTTCAGCAAAAATCCAAAGCTGTGAAACTATTGAAGAGGTATCTGAAAAGCTTAAGCGCTCGGTAATTTTCGATATGTGCTTTATGCTGAATATGGAATGCATTGACAAGACAATAAACCCTCTCGTGTCAAAAACAAACAACAAATTCGGTGATTCACTCTATGTTATTATGGATACGGATTATGTTGATAATTTCACTCCATATGAATTTCCTGCCAAGGATATCGTTCCGAATTTAGGTGAAATGCTTGACAGGGGATGTGCTGTAATTTTCACGGCGCTGAGCTTCCTTGATGTTCCCCTCGGATATGCCTGTTTCCATTATCACAACTATGCTATACAGAATTACTATAAAATTCCTCAGACAGTTACGGCGCTTAACAACGCTATCGGCGGATTCCGCAATATGCGTTATCAGCATCATCTCCGTGAACAGATTGAGGAATTATACAAGTTTGACTCATTGACAGGTCTGTACAACCGAGGTGGTTTTGCTAAGGCATACAAGCACCTTACCAACAACGAAGATTGTCTGGTTACTGTAGTGCTTGCTGACCTTGACGGTCTGAAATTTATCAATGACAATTTCGGTCACGGTGAAGGTGATGTTGCCATTTCTACGGTTGCGGCAGCATTAAGACATGCTTGTCCGCCTCAGGCTTTATGTGTGCGTTTCGGCGGCGATGAAATGCTTGCTGTTATTGCAGGTGACTGCGACGAAACAGAAATCAGAAACAGACTCAATGATTTTATTAACGCACGTAATGCTGAATATGAAAAACCTTATGAGATATCTGCAAGCGTAGGTATCTATGCTTCACAAAATGCAGGCGAGCTTGATTTTGAAGAGCTGATTAAAATTTCTGACAAGCTTATGTATGAAGAAAAACAACTCAAAAAGAAGCTCCGTGAGGAAAGAAAAAACAATAGATAATAAAAAGCTTACAGCGTAAAAACTGTAAGCTTTTTTTCTTTGTTAATTTCCACTTTCTATACTGATTTCGTTGAACACCTTAAGCAGGTCGTCAACATTTGCATTCTGCTTTTCTTCGCCCTTGATATCCATAATGCAATTACCCTCATGCATCATAACAAGTCGATTGCCGTACTCGATTGCAAAACGCAGATTATGAGTAACCATAAGGGTTGTAAGATTTTTCTCCTTGACAACCTTATCGGTCAGCTGCATAATAATTTCCGAGGATTTAGGGTCAAGCGCCGCAGTATGCTCGTCAAGGACAAGCAAGTCGATGTCTGTCATTGAGGCGATTATAAGTGCAATCGCCTGACGCTGACCGCCCCTGAGATTTCCTACGGGGACATTCATTCTGTTTTCAAGTCCCATTCCGCAGGTTTCAAGAAGCGTTTT
>JAFTWI010000088.1 GCA_017465345.1 Oscillospiraceae bacterium | reverse complement strand
GCACTTACTTTGTGTCCATGACAAGTTACAGTCACCGATTTAATAAAGCTCAACAACTTTTACGATGTTGTTACTAATGACCATTCTGCTGCAGACATTTGAGTCGCAGGTTGAGTCAAACTTGAATTCTCTTGCATTAAAATTTATAACATTACTCATAATAAAATCCTCCATATTTTCAGGAGCATGAGTATGCCTTTGCAAAAGACGAATTTCACAGTCAGAGACATACTCTGCCCGACCGTTTTTAACCAGTCCTCTTGCCCGCTTCGGGTAAGTCCGACCGATTTCTTTTCCGAATTCATCTGCGACAATTACGTTTTTTTCTATGGGTTTCTCCCCCTTTGTCTGATATTTAGTTGTGTGCCGTTTTTTGTTATGGGTGCCGTCCCCAAGATTTATTGTAGCACACTCCAAATAATTTGGCAATAGGTGTTATGACAAAATATTATTTGACAGCTTGTACAACTTGACAACCCCTTTTCGTCGTGCTATAATAAACCTTGCGAGTAAGCTATGCGGTTGAAAACTGACTTATCATCAGCTTTAGGAAAGTCCGAGCATCACAGAGCAGGGTAGCTGTTAACGGCAGCCGAGGGCGACCTTAGGGACAGTGCAACAGAAATATACCGCTGGACAAGCTATGCTTGTTTTAGTAAGGATGGAAAGGCGAGGTAAGAGCTCACCAGAGTATGGGAGACCGTACTGCTATGTAAACCCTACCCGATGCAACGTCATTTTGGAACAATACGTTATTGTCTGCTCGGCAGACGTATTGCAAAGACGGCTTGAGCATTTCGGCAACGATCTGCCTAGATAGATTTCCGCACACGACAAAACTCGGCTTATCGGCTTAGTCGCACCCTTTGAACGCAGTCCCTCTCAGCTTTATGGCTCTGAGGGATTTTTTTCTTGCAATTGAATTGGTTTTATGGTATACTGTAACAGTAATATTTACTTTGAAAGGAATTATCACTATGGTAGTTATTGAAATGGAAAACGGCAAGAAAATCAAGCTGGAGCTTTATCCTGAAATTGCTCCTATCACTGTAGAAAACTTTGAGAAGCTTGTAAAGGACGGCTTCTATGACGGTCTTATCTTCCACCGTGTAATCGAAGGCTTTATGATTCAGGGCGGTTGTCCTGAGGGAACAGGTATGGGCGGTCCTGGACATCATATCAAGGGCGAGTTCGCTTCCAATGGTGTTAAGAATGACCTCAAGCATACAAGAGGTGTTATCTCCATGGCTCGTTCCATGATGAAGGACAGCGCTGGTTCACAGTTCTTCATTATGCATATGGACGCTCCTCACCTCGACGGCGACTATGCTGCATTCGGTAAGGTAGTTGAAGGCATGGACGTTGTTGACGAAATTGCAACAACAAAGACAAGCTTTGGTGACAGACCTGTTAATGAGCAGAAGATGAAGAAGGTTTACATTGAAGAATAATTCTGAAGGCTGTGGATTTCCACAGCCTTTTTCTATTGCCAAAACGTGTTAAATAAGTTATAATTATTGTATCTGATAACGAAAGGATTGTTACTTATGACAAACAACGAAATTATGTCCCATATTGACCATACACAGCTTAAAGCGGTAAGCACAAAGGCTGATATTGACGCACTCTGTATCGAAGCAGAAAAGTTCGGCACAGCTTCCGTTTGTATCCCTCCCGCTTATGTAAGATACGCAAGAGAAAAATTTCCTCGTCTTAACATCTGCACGGTAATAGGCTTTCCTCTTGGTTACAACACAACCGAGGTAAAGGTTATCGAGGCTGCAAATGCCATTGTTGACGGTGCTGATGAAATTGATATGGTTATTAATCTCGGTATGGTAAAGAACAACGAATTTGACGAGGTAACAAGAGAGATTGCCGCTGTTAAAAAAATCTGCGGAAATCATATTCTCAAGGTTATCGTTGAAACCTGCTACCTTACTGACGAGGAAAAAATCAAGCTTTGCCAGTGCGTGACTGAGGGCGGTGCCGACTATATCAAGACCTCCACAGGCTTCGGCACGGGCGGTGCGAAGATTGAGGATATCCGTATTTTCAAGGGGCACATAGGAGAGAATGTGAAGATGAAAGCTGCAGGCGGTGTAAAATCCCGTGAGGATTTGGAAATGTTCCTTGAAGCAGGCTGTGAAAGAATTGGAACAAGCTCTGCTGTCAAGCTTCTAAATAATGAGGAGGCAGGCAGCTATTAATGGAAGACCTGATTTTAGCCTGTGTGGTAATATTACTTTTGATGGTAGTAATTATTGTTGTGCTGGTTACTTCGGCAAGGATAAGAAAAAATCAGCTTGAAAGCTATGTAAGGGGTGCATTTGATAATCCTCCCGACAGCAATCGTGACAACGAAATGGAGAGTATTACTCAGTATTATCGTTACGTCGGAATTGACAGCATAAATGCCGATGATATCACTTGGAATGACCTTGATATGGACGAGGTTTTTGACCGTATCAACACCTGTGAAAGTTCTGTGGGTGAGGAGTATCTCTACGCGCTTCTGCACAGACAGCTTACCCCTGATGAGGAAGCTGATTTTCTGCATCTGCTTGACCTGCTTGAAAGTGACGAAAACCTCCGCTTTGAAACCTGTAAGGCACTTCACAACCTTGGTATCTGCAATTACAACAGCGTGGCAAAATCCTGCCTGCGTGGTGCGGAGGGGATGGAATATATCGGCAAGTCTCAGATGTATATGGCGCTGATTTTTCTTCCCGTTGCGGCAGGTCTGCTGGGCTTTCTGATTGCTTCGGGAATTGGTGCGGTAATCGGTGCGCTTGCGGGAATAATCGCAAACATAGCGATTTACTGCAAAATCAACCTGAGGGTTGAACGTCATCTTGGAATGATGAAGTATCTCTGCCGTATTCTGTTTTGTGCAAATAAATTGAGCAAGGTAAGTAATGACAGCTATTTTGCACGCTTCGGTGAGCTTTACAAGCCCTTTTCCTCAGCGGCAAGGCTTCTTGCGAAGATTGGCAAGGAGTCGGGCGGCGACCTTGCGGATATTGCAGAAACCTATCTGAAAATGTTCACCTTCCGTGATATGTATACCTACGCTTATCTCCGTGAGCTTTTCACGGGCAAGCAGGAGGAGATTAACCGTGTCTACAAGCACGTGGGCTTTCTCGATGCAGTTTGTGCGGTGCTGAATTTCAGGGGCAGCTCAGAGGTTTGG
>JAFTWI010000087.1 GCA_017465345.1 Oscillospiraceae bacterium | reverse complement strand
TTCTGAGCCTGCTTAATCATGCTGTTCATATTCTGAGCGCCTCCGCCCATGCCCTGTGGTAATCTTGCTTTCATTTTTTTACTCCGTTTCTCCGCCGTGAAAAATTAATAGATTAAACGAAATGCCTATCGGCGGAAGACACTCCGTGATTTTACAAATTTATGATTACGTTTCGTCTGAAACAGTAAATCCTTATTGCTGTTCGACAGGAATATTATTTTCCTGTGCCCTGGTAAGAATACCTTTCATTTTGTCATTCTTTTCAGCATTTTCGTCAGCTGTACATTTTGCTCTTATTGCAAAATTTTCACCTGTTACAATCCTTATTGCCTCTTTAAGCTTAGCGGCATTTTCTCTGTTACGCAGAAGCTGGATAAAGAAAGCATTTTCGGTTGTGATAAGCATATATCCGCCGCCTTTTTTAGCGTAGGAGCCTGTCAAAGCTCCCTTTACAGACGGACAGATTTCCGCAAACTTTTCGAGGATATCCTGCCATCTTGTTTCATCAGTAAACTGCACAGACTGTACAGCTGAAAGGTCAGCAGCTTCATTCTGCTGTTTAGGAACATACTGTGGTCTTGAAGGCTGTTTTGAAGCATTTGGCTGGAAATTTGCATTTGCAAGCTTCTGCTCAAGTGCTTCTATCTTGGTAATAAGCTCAGGGCTTATGGGAGCAGCTGTTTGCACAGGCTTTACTGCACACAATTTCAGCAGACTCATTTCCATTTCCACACGCTTCGCACTGACTTTAGCAACACGCTCGTTGCAGGACTGGAGAATTTCAAGCTTTGCCATTATTTCATCAAGTGAAAGCTTATCAGCAAGTGTTTTTATACGCTCAATCTCATTTGGCATGCACACAAGCAAATCAATATTTTCGGGCACAGCCTTTGCGAGCATAATATTTCTGAACTGAGAAATGAGCTCCTCACAAAGCTTCTGCATATCCTTTGACATATTATAAAGCATGTTGATAACCTCTATGGCTTTCGCTGCATTGTTATCAGCAACTGCTTCGATAATATCAAAAACAGGTTCACGTCCTGCAATTCCTGCTGCATTTGAAACGATATCAAGTGTAACATTATCGGAAAATGCTACACACTGATCAAGCAGAGAAAGTGCGTCACGCATACCGCCGTCGGCTGTTTTGGCAATAAGCTCGGCAGCTTCACGGTCAAGGTTAATCTGCTCCTTTTCGGCAACATACATAAGTCTGTCAGTTATATCGGTATGCAGAATTCTTCTGAAATCATATCTTTGACATCGTGAAAGAATTGTAGGCAGGACCTTGTGGACTTCTGTAGTTGCAAGGATAAATTTGACATGCGGAGGCGGCTCCTCCATTATTTTAAGCAATGCATTGAAGGCTTCCTTACTGAGCATATGGACTTCGTCGATGATGTAAATTTTATATTTGCATCGCTCAGCGGTATAAACTGCACCATCCCTCAAATCACGGATATCGTTTACGCCGTTATTGGAAGCTGCGTCGATTTCGATAATATCAGCAAGTGCGCTTGCATCTGCGTCACGGCAGATTTCACACTCAAGGCATGGGTTTCCGTCAACGGGGTGCTGACAATTGAGAGCCTTTGCGAGAATTCGTGCGCAAGTGGTTTTACCTGTACCACGGGAGCCTGTAAAAAGGTAAGCGTGGGCAGTTTTATTGTTAATAAGCTGATTACGGAGAGTTGTGGTAATGTGAGGCTGAGAAACCACATCGTCAAAGGTCATAGGACGATATTTTCTGTAAAGTGCCTTATACATTCAACTCACTCCTTATCTGACAAGCTCCTTTATTTTATCGTTGTTTACTTTCATGCTTTCGTCAATTTCGTTTATAAGACCGACCGACTCGGCTATATTGCAATAAAAAATCTTGAAGCCGTTGACGTCCTCCATATTACAGCGTACAGCTTCTTTATAGTATTCGTCACTCTTTTCAAGGTCTTTCATTTGAAGGCAGGCAAGAGAACAGCCACCGAGTGCAAAGGAATAATTCATTCCCTCATCAACGGATTTTTTAAAATACTCCAGAGCCTTTTCACCGTCGCCTTTTTTCAGATATGCAAGACCAATATCTGTATATATAAATTCGAAATAGCTTTCACGTTCAATAAGCACGTTATAATACTCAATAGCATCATCAAATCTGCCATTCTGGGTAAGACACCTTGCGGCAAGAAGGTACACGTCGTTAAGCCGCATACCAAGCTCAAGGCATGTTTCAAAGTGCTTTACTGCGTTTGCGGGGTAACCCATCATCTGGTAGCACCTGCCTGTATAAAATGCAAGCACTGCCTTCTGGTTATTTGAAAGCTTCTTTTCGGCAAGCTCTTCAAGCTTATCGAGAGAAGTATTGAAATCGAAGCGGTGCATATCAATAACCGCTTCGACAAGCAGGTTATTGTTTTTTACAGCTGCACGGTGACTTGAAAAGGATATATCCCTTGTACTGTTCACAACACTCTTTACAGGCTTCATTGCAAAATGACCGCAGATAAGCTTCACATCGAACTCACTTAATGCAGCCATATTATATTTCTTGTCTTCCCTGCCGAATGTGATATAAGCAAAGATTGCTGCAACAAACGCTGCGGCTAAGCCGTACAGCAAAGGAAGGTAATATTTTACCGCATTATCAGCACCATAATTTGTTACTGCATAATAAACTCCGACACCGCAGAAAATTACTGTATGAATTGCAAGCCACGGAAGAAATCTTTTGATAAAAGCCGCCACTGTATTCAGCAAATCACGCATCAGCGTACCACCCTAAAATAAAATAAATCCGATACATAGGTGTGCAGGCTGACTGCGGCACACAAAACGTTCCGCTTAATGCTGCTCGGTTCCCCGCCTGACATGGTTCACGGTGTTCCGTTGCACAGGGCCCGCACACCTATATATCGGATATACTCCGTAAGTATTAACATTATATCACATATTTTATTCTTTTGCAAGTATTTTTTAAAATTTTCTCCTTTAGTTGAGATGTCGGTGTTTTTTTGCAAAAATAATTGAAATGGACAGATTTATGTGTTATAATTAAATATATATAGTTTTGTTTCGGAGAGGAGTTCGGAAATGAACAATAGTATCGTAAAATTTGCGGTTTATGATAACAATAATTTTTATAAAATTGAACTATCCAAGACGCTTCTTCATTTTACTGAATTTGATTTTACTTATTTCTGGGAGCAATGTATTGAAGCTGGTCGTCTTGCACGCAAAAGCGGACGTTTGCCGCAGAATATCATTTCCAACGCCAAAACTGTTGTAAGCCGTGCTCACCCTTTTATCGAGGCTTGTCTTGCGACAGATTATTCTGAGGTTGTTACAGACTGCATCATCGAATATATCTGCCACAGTGAAAGAATCGGTCTTGAAGAACTTTGGGCGAGATGTATTACTCCGAAAAATCTTTATGAGACTGCAATTTTCCGCAGAATTTCCGAATACAAGGCAAACCGTGCAATGAATCGCTGGACAAGTATTGTAAGACTTCAGGAATACGCACGAAACAAGATTGATTTCATTTTTGGCACTTCTGAGGAAGATGCTCCTCTTACGGAAGAAATTATCCGAACAAGAAAGGAATACTTTGACCTTGCGGTTTCTGTTGCGGCAAATGAGCTGGGATGCCCTGACAATGCGCTTCCATCTGTAAGATTATGTACTCCTGCTACTTTGCCGAATGCGGCTTTTGCTGTAAGCAAGGTCTCAAAAGCTATTTACAGACGTTTTTCCGAGGCTCTTTCTCAGGGACAGGATATGTCTGCTCTTGAAAGCAAAAACTGTTTTAAAATTCATGACCAGGTTGCTATGGAGGCTTATGCTTATGTAAAGAATATGTCACGTCCCGGTGAAATTGATATGAATTTTGCACTTGAAGCAATTCGTGACAATCCAACTGAGCTTTATCTTCCCGACAGCTTAAAGGCTGTTATTGACCTTGAATTTGAGCTTATGATTCAACGTGGAATTTATATGCGCAAATGTGAGGGCTGCGGAAGATATTTTACGGTCACCGATGAAAATACAAGATGTGACAGAATTAACAGCTCAGGAAAGACCTGCCGTATGCAGTATGAGGAACTGCTTGAAAGCATTGCTATGGCTGCAAAGGCTTCTATGGCTGACGAGACTATGGAGGTACCTGCTGTAATTGTTGAGCCAGAGCCTAAGCAGGAACAGCTTTCCGTTACTATTTCCCCTGAAACCGAAAAGCGCTGTCAGAAGCTTTACAATGCACTGTACAAACGTGTTGGAAAGGGCATTGACGAAAATGAATTCAAGGAATGGTCCCAGTATCTTTCAAATATGAAGCGCAATCTCAAAATCGGTGAGGCTACACTCTCACAGCTTGATGAATTTCTCGATTATTCCGACAGGCTTTGCGAGGAGGTTAAGCTGGCAAGCAAGACTAAGACTCCGCATGCTCCTGTTGAAAAGACATATGAAAAAAACAATGCTCCTGCACCAAAGCCTATTGAGCCAATTGCTGAAAAGCAGACTGAAACCCAACCTGAGCCTATACCTGCTGAACCACAGGTTGCGACTATTGTTTCTTCCGATGAGGTAATCGTAAAACCGTTTGTTCCTCAGACATTTGACACGCTTTTTGATGCTTTTATGGCAGGCTACAGCGATGAAGAAGAGGGAGAAAAGGTGGCTCCCGAAAAGCGTGAAAAGAAACATGTTGAGATAAAAATGCCCCAGTGGGAGCGACTTACCCGTGAGGACGCTTACGGTAAAAAGGATTGACCGAAAGGAGCTTCTGAATGCTTTTTATTAATGAAACGGCGGCGATAAATGGTATTGCCGATACGATAATCAAGGGCGGCGTTAGTCTTTACAACGCTATAAAATACATTTATTCCATTACGGAAAAGGATTTTTACAATGTAAATATCAAGGACGCTTTCAAGGTTGTTCTGAACAATATTACGGACACAGACAGCTTACAGGCGCTTGGTCTGAGAATTAATGACAGAACCTGCGTGGAGATGCAGAACGAGGAATACAACCGTGTACTGCCGATGATTGTGTACTCTCTGGCCGTTCGTATTCCGACGCTGAAAAATGTAAAAAACGGTGATGACTGCATGACTGATGACCAGCTTTACCGTTTGTACACGGCGGTTATGGAGAAGGGTGCCGAAAATTATAAGGATATGATTTCGGAAACTTTTCTGGAGACGAAATATCTCGTTCGTAAGGGAAAGAAGCTTCCTCCGTTTACTGCAGATTGGTACAAGACTTACATTTACACCAATGTTCCCTCCCTTGCTGAGATTACAAACAAGAATATGTTCCTGTTAGGACTTGTGGACGTGCTGTTTGCGATGTTCTACTCTTGTCTTGAGGAGGAGCTTCACAACAAAATTATTGAATTTACGGCTGATATGCCTGAAGATGAGGAAAAATAATATGAAGTCAATTTATTTATGCGGATTTATGGGCTGCGGAAAGTCTACTGTAGGAAAAATTCTTGCACGGAAAAACGGCTGTGGATTTATTGATATGGACGATTACATAGTTGAACGTGAGGGAATGTCCATTCCGCAGTTTTTCTCTGAAAAGGGTGAGAAATATTTCCGTGACACCGAAACTGAGGTTATTCGTGAGTTGGCTGAGAAAAATGCTATTATTGCCTGCGGCGGAGGTGCTATGCTGAAAAAGGAAAATGCTGAAATTGCTTCGGAAGCGGGCATTGTTGTTTACATTGATATTCCATTTGAAGCTTGCTACGGACGAATTTCGGGGGACACAAACCGTCCGCTTGTTGTGAACAACTCCAAGGAACAGCTTGAAGAAATCTACAACAGCAGGGTGCCTGTTTACAGAGAACACTCGACGATTGCTGTTGACGGGGTTGGTTCAGCGGAAGAAATTGCGGATAGAATTGCTGAAGCTGTTAAATATTGAAAAAAGGTCTTTGAGTGCTGAGCTACTCAAAGACCTTAGTTTTTATTCAGAAATTCTACCCTTGCAGAAACTGTCGATATATCTGTCGATACAACGCTCAACAATTGCGATTGCCTCTTCTCGGCCCTTCATTTCGTCGATTACGGTTTCCTTTTCTTCAAGGGATTTATATACGCTGAAGAAATGTGACATTTCCTCGAAAATGTGCTTTGGAAGCTCGCTGATATCACAATACGTGTTATATGTAGGGTCATTGAAAGGAATTGCGATAATCTTATCGTCGCGTGCACCGTTGTCAAGCATGGAAATTACACCGATTGGGTAGCATTTTACGAGTGCAAGTGAACAGATTGACTCAGAACAAAGCACAAGAACGTCAAGTGGGTCGCCGTCCTCTGCGTAGGTTCTTGGGATAAAACCGTAGTTTGCAGGATAGTGAGTTGAGGTGTACAGAACACGGTCGAGCATAAGGAAGCCTGTTTTCTTATCAAGCTCATACTTCATTTTGCTGCCCTTTTCGATTTCGATTACGGCAAAAAAGTTATCCTTTGTGATACGATTCGGGGAAATATCGTGCCAGATATTCATAATTATCGTTCCTTTCTTTTTCTGTATATTTCTTCGGTTTCACCGATTATATACTTTGGTCTGTCCTTTACTTCCATATAAGTTTTTGCGATATACTGGCTCTGTACGCCCATACAGAACAACTGCAGACCACCTACGAGACACACCATTGCTATGATTGCGAGATACTCTGCTGAGTTAACAACTGCAATGATTACAAACACAACTGCAAGGACGAAAAGCAGCATTGCAATTACTACAGATAGGGCAAGAGGTGCTGTTGAAAAGGCGAAGATACCTTCTAATGAATACAGAAACAGCTTCCAGAAATTCCATGTTGTTTTTCCTGCTGCTCTTTCGGTATTTTCAACCTCGATATATTTTGTACGGAAACCGACCCAGCTGAAAATTCCTTTGGAGAAGCGGTTATATTCAGGCATAGCGAGGATTGCATCAACCATCTGACGGGTCATGAAGCGGTAGTCCTGCGCTCCGTCAACAATCTGGGTTTGAGAAATTTTATTGATAACCTTATAGAAGCTTCTTGAAAAGAATGACAACAGCTTCGGCTCGCCTTTTCGTGACACACGTCTTGTTCCTGCACAGTCATATTCTCCGCTTGAAACATACTCATACATTTCAGGCATAAGCTTTGGAGGGTGCTGCAAATCGGCGTCCATTATCACGACGTAGTCACCTTTGGAATTTTCAAGACCTGCAAGCATACCAGCTTCCTTGCCGAAATTACGGCTGAAGGAAACATAACGGAAACGGCTGTCCTGTTCGGAATAATCACGGAGAATTTCAAGGGTTTTATCACGTGAACCGTCATTTATAAATAGAAACTCAAATTCAAGGTGCGGGTGCTTTTGGGCCATTTCCGATGACACACGAAGTATTTCCTCACGGAACAGCGGAAGCACCTCCTGCTCATTATAACAGGGCACGATAACTGAAATCAGTTCTTTTTCCATTTAAGGTTTTCCTTTCATTTACTCTACAGTAACGGATTTTGCAAGGTTTCTCGGCTTATCAACATCGCAGCCTCTCTGAACGGCTGTATAGTAAGCAATAAGCTGCATTGTCACAACTGAAAGAAGCGGCAGGAATAAATCCTCTGCATCAGGGAGTCCAACCTTATAATCTGCACAATCCTTATCAATATTCACTGACTCACGGCAGATAATTACAACCTTTGCGCCACGGCTCTTTACTTCACGGACATTGGAGATTGTTTTATCGAAAAGGCGGCTTTGGGTTGCTGCAACAATTACAGGCATACCATCGTCGATAAGGGAGATTGTGCCGTGTTTCAGCTCACCTGCTGCATAAGCTTCACTATGGATATAGGAAATTTCCTTAAGCTTGAGAGAGCCTTCCATACTGAGAGCATTGTCGAGACCTCTGCCGATATAGAGCAGGCTGTCTGCATTGATAAGCTTTGAAGCAACGTACTGGTAGTTTGACATATCGTCGAGACAAAGCTGGATTTTTTCAGGGATTTCAAGAAGTCCTGCTGTAAGGCGTTTGCACTCTGCTTCGTCGATTTTGCCGTGAGCATATGCTACTGCAAAAGCAAAGAGGTACATAAACGCAACCTGAACTGCGTATGCCTTTGTGGAGCATACGGAAATTTCGGGACCTGCGTTGGTATAGATAACCATATCTGCTTCACGGGCGATTGATGAGCCTACCACGTTTACAACCGCAAGGGTATCTGCGCCCTTTTTACGTGAAAGCTTTAAAGCTTCGAGAGTATCGGCTGTTTCACCAGACTGGGAAATAATTACAACCAAATCATTTTCAGCAACGAGAGGATTTCTATATCTGAATTCGGAAGCGATATCAACGATAACCGGAGTCTGAGCTAAATCCTCAATGAGGTACTTTCCGACCATGCCTGAGTGCATTGCTGAGCCGCATCCTACGATATAAATATTTCTGTAGTTACGGATTCTTTCAGCTGTAAGTCCGCATTCCTCAAAATTAGGAAGTCCGTCCTTAACTCGTGGAGAAACTGTATTTCGTACAGCTTCAGGCTGCTCGTGGATTTCCTTGAGCATAAAATGCTCATAGCCGCCCTTCTGTGCGGCGGTAACGTCCCATGTTGCAGTCTGGAGTTCTTTTTCAATTTCGAGTCCATGAATATCTGTAAAGCGAATACCATTTTCGCTGAGAATAGCTATTTCTCCTCTTTCAAGGAAGTAGTAGTTACGGGTATGTTCGAGGATTGCTGTTACGTCGGAAGCTATATAGCTTTCAGTTTCGCCCTTGCCTACGATGAGCGGGCTATCCTTGCGGACTGCGAAAATTTTATTCTTATGCTCTCTGAAAATAATTCCAAGAGCGTACGCACCCTCAATATCTCCGAGAGCCTTTTCGATTGCTTCGATTGGGTCACCCTCGTAATAGTAGTCGAGAAGCTTTGCAACGGTTTCCGTATCTGTTTCACTTTCAAAGCCGTAACCCTTGCTGATAAGGAAAGACTTCAACTCACGATAGTTTTCGATGATACCGTTATGGACAATTGACACTCTTCCGTTTCCGATTGGGTGAGAATTCACATCTGATGGTTCACCGTGTGTAGCCCATCTTGTATGACCGATACCGCAGGTAGCCTGCAAAGGTTCACCTTCATCAAGCTTTGCTGCGAGACCGTCATTGATTTTGCCCTTTGCCTTAACAGTTTTGATTTTATCATCTTCAAAAACGGCAATACCCGCTGAGTCGTAACCGCGGTATTCCAGCTTTCTGAGAGCTTCAACAAGAATATCAGTACAAGCTTCCTTGCCCACATATCCGACTATTCCGCACATAACAACATCTCCAATCCATACAGAAATAAAACACGGATACGCTTAATAAATAAGCGTATCCCCTAAATTCTATGCTTACTTTGTACCAAAAATTCTGTCGCCTGCGTCACCGAGACCAGGAACGATATAAAGTCTTTCGTCAAGCTTTTCGTCAACAGAACCGCAGTAGATTTCAACATCAGGATATACGCTGTGAACTGCTTCAATACCCTCAGGAGAAGCGATAATACACATCATCTTGATGCTCTTTGCATTGGCATTTTTAAGAATTTCGATTGTCTTTACAGCTGTGCCGCCTGTTGCGAGCATAATATCTGTAATAATTACGTCACGTTCAGCGATGTCAAAAGGCAGCTTGCAGTAATACTGAACTGCTTCCTTTGTATCAGGGTCACGGAACATACCTACGTGACCGATTTTTGCGGCTGGAACAAGCTTTACTGCACCATCAACCATACCGAGACCTGCACGGAGGATTGGAACGAAAGCAAGCTTTCTGCCGGAGATAACCTTTGTTTTTGCGATAGCTACAGGAGTCTGAACCTCTACTGTTTTAAGAGGGAGGTCACGGGTTGCTTCGTAACACATAAGCATTGCTGTTTCGGAAACAAGCTCTCTGAACTCCTTGGAGCCTGTATTGATATCACGGAGAAGTGAGATTTTGTGCTGAACGAGAGGGTGTTCGATTATAGTAACTTTATTCATAATGATTATCCTTTCATCTTATTTTCGATATCGGTAAGAATGTCAATTCGGCGCTGGTGTCTGCCGCCTTCGAAGCCTGTATGCAGGAAGGTATCAACGATTTCCAGTGCTGCACCTGCACCAAGGACACGTCCGCCCATACAAAGTGCATTTGCATTATTATGGAGTCTGGTATATTTTGCCATATAAGTATCTGTACAAAGTGCAGCTCTTATACCATTGATTTTGTTTGCAGCCATTGAAATTCCGATACCTGTACCGCAGATAAGGATTGCGTATTCAGCTGTTCCGTCCAGCACCTTCGCACAAACCTCTTCAGCAACGTTGGGATAATCAATACTATTGCCATCCATACAGCCGAACTCCATATATTCATAATTATTTTCTTTAAGCCACGCAATTACTTCACCTTTAAGCTCGTAACCGCCGTGGTCACTTCCTATTGCAATCATAGCTACCTCCAAAAGAGTTTTTACTTAAATATTATACCACACAAAAGCTGTTCAGGCAAGTGTTTTTTTATCCCTGCAAATCCTTCTCGGCTTTTGTAATCTGCAGATATGCAGCATCAAGCTTGTCTGGTGTACTTAACTCCTTATCAAAGGCTGCTGAGCAAAGTCCCGTTGCAAGCTGGAGCTTCAAATGAGGCGGTGCAATTATAAAATTTTCGCCTTCAAGCTTATCAGCAGCGTCACCAACAACTGCGATTGTACCGCTGTACTGTTCAAGCTTAGCTTTCAATTCTTCCAATGGAAGAATTTCATCGCCAGTAAGGCGTTTCACTTTACACCCATCAGACTCAAACACTGCACAATACACCAAATCAAGACGTGCAGTCATTACTGCACAGATCATGCCCTTATGCAATGACACATTGTTGGCAAGTCCTTCGAGAGTTGATATGCCGATGCAAGGTTTATTTTGCGCAAAGCATATCGCCTTTACAGCGGCTATGCCTATCCTGAGTCCTGTATATGAGCCGGGACCCATAGCAACTGCTATCCCATCAACATCAGACAACTCCACACCTGCATTTTTCAGCACGTCATTACAGATTGGCAGGATAACCTGTGAATGGGTAAGTGATGTATAAACAGTTGTCTGAGCAAGGACTTTATCCTCGGTACACAGAGCAACCGATGCAGTTTTTCCGGAAGTATCAATTCCGAGCAGCGTCAAAACGCTCATCTCCTTCAACGGTGATTTCTCTTTCATTTTCACCACTATGATTTATTGTAATGGTGATATGCTTTACAGGCAGACACCCTTCGATATTCTCCGACCATTCACAGGCAACGACGCTATCATCGCTAAGATAATCATAAAAGCCTGTCGTTTCGAGTGCTTCTGCATTCATAATTCTGTACATATCAAAATGGTAAAGCGTCACACCTTTACCTCTATATTCATTAACCAAAGCGAAGGTTGGTGAAAACACTTCATCGGGAAGTCCCATTCCTAAAGCCAGTCCACGAGTAAAAGTAGTTTTCCCTGCACCAAGTCCGCCCTTATATGCGATAACATCGCCTCCGTGAAGAAGCTTTCCGATATTTTCAGCAAATTCTATAGTTTCTTCAGGAGAATATGTTTTAACTTTTATCATTTATTTTTCCTCTGTCTGAACATTAATAATTCTGAAGCTTTCACAGAAAAAATTGATATCATCGTCCTCAAGAGAACAGATACGATAATTCATTCCGTTCAGCATATCGGTATTCCGCACCTTCATTATATCAAAGCCCGTCAAAACCGTTCTGACTCCCATACAGCCTATTTCAAACCTACGAACATTTTCAAAGATAATATCAACAGAAAATGCTTTTGGTTCATCGCAATACAGAGTCATAAAAACGCTTGGCACAAGCTCTCCGCTACTATTGAGGGAGCTATAATATTTGAAATCACCAAAAGCGTCAAAATTATACCAATAAAAGTCGGGTGCGATATCAGTAATCTGCTCAATTCCATAGATATCCCTGAAATTTCTGCGAAGGCGACAGTTATCCTCGGGCAGAACCATCTTCTTCCACATTCCCCTATTATGACGTTCAAAGCCTTGGTTTTCATACCACGGAATGAGGCTGTCCTCACAGAAAAGCTGTACATTAAGCTTATTGCTGCCTGACTGACAGTAATACACCAAACGGGTGACAATCTGCTCCCCTATACCCTTACGGCGATAATCCGGACGTACACAAATTCCGCTCATTATCGCAGCAATATGACCATCAGAGGCTACTCTGCCCAACCCCACGAGCTTGTAACCGTCATAGGCATACACTGAATAAAAGCTGTTTTTATTAGCTTTTTCGATGTCATCATCAGTGTAGCCGGGCAATTTGTACCACTTCAGGGCGCGGTACAAATCAATAATATCGCTGTCATTTCGTGTTTCAGAGAAATATTCAATTTCCACCAAAATCACCCCTGTTAATCAGTTAATAATTCTTGTTCCGATATTGTCGATATGCAGCTCGTGAACTTCCCAGTCAGAAAGTCCCATTCTATCAAGTGCAAACCGCATTTTTCCTTCAAAATACTCATTGTCAGCGTCAACAATTGCCATAAGCGCAGGACCTGCACCACTGAGGTAAGCGGCATAAGCACCGAGGCTGTAAGCTGTATCAAAAACATCTCTGCCGTGAGGGATAAGCTCCATTCTGTAAGGCTGATGAAGTCTGTCGTGAACAGCAGTACGAAGGTTTTCGTATTTACCTGTAAGCAACGACGCTGAGAAAAGAGCTGCTCTTGAAAGGTTATAAACTGCGTCCTTATGGGAAATTTCCTTTGGGAGACAAGCTCTCGCCTTTTCTGTTTTAAGCTCAAAATTTGGAATTACAACAACAAATTTCAGAGTTGTATATACCTCCTGCTTAACCCAATGCACGCACTTGCCATCAAAAACAGCTGTTACAATACCGCCAAGAAGTGCAGGTGCAGTATTGTCAGGGTGTCCTTCAATCTGTGCTGAAAGATTTACCAAATCATCGAGACCCATAGGCTCACCGAGAAGCTGGTTTGCTCCGACAAGACCTGCAATAATACAAGCGGAGGAGCTTCCGAGACCTCGTGCCATAGGAATATTGTTAATCTGCTGAATTTTCAGACCCTTGAGTGGCTTTCCACAGATATCATACAAGGTTTTTGCTGTATCATAAACAAGGTTTGAAGCGTCCTTCGGCACATCGGTGCCATCAAGACTTTCGATATGAATTCCGTCAGCTTCTTCAATATTGACATAGTTGTAATAATTCAATGCAAGACCCAGAGCATCAAAACCTGCGCCAAGGTTTGCACTTGTTGCGGGGATTTGTATTTTAATCATCTGAAGAAATTCCTTTCAGAAATCATTCAAGCTCAAGAACACGAATTGTTCCGAGAATTTCGCCGCCAAGCTGTGCAAGCTTTTCGTCAAAGATTTTTTCCTTCATTGCAGGTGCAATAAAAGCAAGCTCACCATCAGGCTGATTTTCACGGCTGAGGTATTCTACTGTACCGAATACTTCAGAAATCTTTTCAGCTGGAACGCCATTTGTACGAACATAGATTGAAACTACATCATCCTTATAATCGGCAATAAAGCTATCGTCAGTACTGTCCTCCCATGTCTGAGAAATAGATGTGGAGGTCATTTTAGCAACTGTTGCAATATCTCCCACAACAGCACTTGCTGTAGGAAGCTTGCCAGCGCCTCTGCCGTAGAACATCACCTCATCAAAGCCATCACCATAAACCATTACGCCGTTAAACACGTCAGAAATGTTGGAAAGCTGATTGTTATTACAAACAAATGCAGGACGAACCATTGGGAGAATTTTACCGTCATCGCACTTCTTTACAGAACCAATAAGCTTAATTTCTCCGCCCCAGTTCTGTGCATACATAACGTCTTCGAGAGTAAGCTTTGTAATACCCTCACAGTGAACCCACTTAGGGTAAACGTGTTTACCGAAAACAAGAGAAGAAAGGATACAAATTTTTCTACAAGCGTCGTGACCTTCAACATCGGCAGTTGGGTCCTGTTCAGCGTAGCCAAGCTTCTGAGCCATTTCGAGAGCATCACTGAATGCCATCTGCTCATTAATCATCTTTGTGAGAATGAAGTTTGTTGTACCGTTGAGGATACCTGCAACAGCAGAAATATCGTTACCAGCAAGGCAAACATGGAGAGGTCTGATAATTGGAATTGCGCCGCCTGTTGAAGCTTCAAAGAGGAAGTTACAGTTATGCTCAGCTGCAATTTTCAGAAGCTCTGCGCCCTTTTCTGCAACAAGTTCCTTGTTGGAAGTAACAACATTCTTTCCTTTTTCAAGACAAGCCTTTACATAGCCGTAAGAGAACTTCATACCGCCGATTACCTCTGCAACAATTGTTACTTCAGGATCGTTCACAATATCATCGAAGTTCTTTGTAAATTTGTCAGCATAAGGGCTGTCTGGAAAATCACGAATATCAAGAATATACTTGATATCGAGGTCTTTTCCTGACTTAGCACAGATTTTATCCTTGTTTTTATAGAAGAGCTCAACTGTACCTGAGCCTACAACACCGTAACCTAAAACTGCAATTTTTGACATTTCAAATAACTCCCTTTAAAATTTTTATACACCTATTTACTCACCTGAAATAAACTTAACGTCAACTACGCCATTAATTGCTGCCAAATCATTTTTCAGTCCATATGCATCAGCTTCTGCACCGAACAGTCTTACAGTAATATTTACAGCTGCAACTCCGTCTATCGGCATATTCTGATTTACAGTAATAATATTTGCACCTTGTCGATGAAACTCTGCAAGTATAGCCGAAAGCACTCCTGGTTCGTCTTTAAGAACAGCATAATATGAAATAATTTTCTGAGTAAGCTTTTCCTCATAGGCAAAGACACACTCTTTGTACTTGTAAAATGCACTTCTGGAGATACCAATTCTTTTGCAGGCTGAAGCAGAACTTTTTTCTTCTCCGCACGCCAAAAGACGTTTTACCTCCAAAACCTTTGGAAATATTTCAGGAAGTACATCTGTACTGATAACTACAAATGATGAATTACTCATACTACCCTCCGTTCAACAACGTCCTTGTGATAAAAACAAGTGTATTCACTATAAATACAATTGTACCATATTTTACACATATTTGTCAATAGAAATACTATTAACAAACTATATTTAAGCAATAAAAAAGCTGTACAGAATTAACTGTACAGCTTTTTATAAATCCTAATTATTCCTTTACACCGCCGAGAGCAACGCCTTCAACAATGAACTTGGAGAAGATGAAGTATACAACAACTACAGGAATGATAGAAAGCATGATTGCAGCATATTTAGCACCGAAGTCAGCAAGTTTATCGTTCGAGAGAATTGTATTAACCATCATTGGGAGTGTCATCTGATTTGGTTCTCTGGATACGAGAATCATAGATGGCATATAGTAGTTGTTCCAGCTTGCAACGAATGCGAAGATAGCCTGAACAGCAAATGCAGGTTTCATCATTGGAATTGCAATTGTGAAGAATGTTCTGAATTCGTTAGAACCGTCAATTCTTGCAGCTTCTACAATTTCAAGTGGGAAAGAAGACTTCATATACTGACGCATGAAGAATACAACCTGTGGAGCTGCGATTGCAGGAATGATAAGTGGAAGGTAATTATCAGTGAGACCAATCTTGGACATAAACTGATAGAAACCTACTGATGTTACCTGAACAGGAACCATCATTACTGCGAGAATAAATGTATAAGCAGGACCCTTAAGTCTGAAGTCATATACACAAACGCCATAAGCAGTAGCACCTGCAAAAAGTACTGTTAAGAAAGTACAAGAGAATGCAATAATAGCACTGTTAATATAACCTGTGAATGCATCGTACTGAACTTTACCTGTTGCAGACCAATCAAGCATTGTACCAATATTCTTAAAAAGGTTAAGACCTGGAATAAGGGATACACCGTTACCTGTAATATCAACAGATGTTCTTGTAGCATTAACAACAAGAATATAAATTGGGATTAAGCTGAGCACGCAAAGGATAATCATAAATGCTGTAACGATTATATCCAGTGGCTTTGGCTTACTACGATTTACCTTTTCTTCAACCATATTCATAGTATTATAACCTCCTTTTCCTTTTACAGCAATTTGCTTGTCTTCTTGCTCTTCTTGACCTTTACATCCTTATCTCTGTTGATAGCAAAACATACAGAACCAAGAACAGAAGTAATTACAAACAGGATTACTGATGCAGCAGCAGAATAACCGAAGTTATTAAGGCTTGTATCGTGGAAGTTATTATAGATATATACAGTAATAGTTTCAGTATACTTATTCTGAGATGTACCTACATTATAAAGAGCAGG
>JAFTWI010000086.1 GCA_017465345.1 Oscillospiraceae bacterium | reverse complement strand
AGGCTGACTGGGAAATCATCCGCAGGGTCAAGGAGGCAGTACGGATTCCCGTCATCGGAAACGGCGATGTGAATTCCCCCGAAACAGCGGCGGCAATGTACCGTGAAACAGGCTGTGACCTTGTTATGATTGGACGCGGCAGCTACGGCAGACCGTGGCTCTTCGGACAGATTAAACATTACATGGAAACAGGAGAAATTCTCCCCGAGCCAACCCTTGAACAGCGCCTCGAAATGATGTGCAGACAGGTTGAGCTTGCGGTAAAATATAAAGGCGAGCGAATCGGAATGAGCGAGGCACGCAGACAGTGTGCGTACTACTTAAAGGGTATGCCTGGCGCGGCAGAGCTTCGTAATCGCTGCGGAAAATTAAGCAGTATCGACGATTTGCGTGAGCTTTGCGATGAGGTTGCAAAAAGAAATAATGAGTGATATAATAATCAGAAAAGCGGTGGAGGAGGACGTCTCCGCAATTGCAAAAATTGAAAAGGCAAGCATACCTCAGCCCTGGAGCGAGGCGGCTTTTGCAGACGCACTCACGCAGGAAAATGCGGTAACGTTGGTTGCTGAAGCTGACGGCGAAATCGCAGGCTTTATTACAGGCGTTTTCCTTTTTGACAACGCTGATATCTATAGCGTTGCAACGGCTGAACAGCACCGAAAAAAAGGTGTTGGAGCAATGCTTCTCAAATCATTTTTTTACACGCTTCCAACTGAGGTTGAAGTTGTCTGGCTTGAAGTCCGTGAGAGCAATTCAGCGGCAATTTCACTGTATGAAAAAAGCGGCTTTGAGCGAGTTGGTCTGCGCAAAAACTTTTATGAACAGCCGAGAGAAAATGCAGTTTTATATAATAAACAATTGAGTAAATAAAGATAGATTTATTGTTCCGAAAGGATTGAAAAATATGAAAATTCTTGCAATAGAAAGCTCCTGCGACGAAACAGCCGCAGCGGTTGTTGAGGACGGAAAGAAAATCCACTCAAACATCGTTTCTTCGCAGATTGAGGAGCATAAAAAATTCGGCGGAGTTGTCCCTGAAATTGCGTCACGACGTCACTGTGAAAATATTCTCGACGTTGTCCAGCGTGCACTTGAAGAAGCAAACTGCACACTTGACGACATCGACGCTTTTGCAGTAACCTACGCACCCGGACTTATCGGTGCACTGCTCGTTGGTACAAGCTTTGCAAAGGGACTTGCAATGGCAACAGGCAAGCCGCTTATCCCAACACATCATATTGCGGGACACATCGCCGCTAACTACCTTACAAGCGCAGAAAGCGACGAGCCGCTGAAACCGCCTTATCTTTGCCTTGTGGCAAGCGGCGGACACTCACACATTATCGAGGTGCTTGACTACACAAAATTCCGTGTAATCGGCAGAACACGTGACGATGCCGCAGGCGAAGCGTTCGACAAGGCAGCAAGAGTCCTCGGCTTTCCGTATCCTGGTGGCGTGCATATCGACAAGGCGGCCAAGGAAGGCAACCCGAATACTTATAAACTTCCACACCCGAAGGTAACAGGAAGCGAGTTCGACTTCTCTTTCTCGGGACTTAAAACAGCCGTGATAAACATCGCACACAACGCTGAGCAAAAAGGCGAAACGGTGAACAAGAACGACCTTGCAGCGGCTTTTCAGAAAACAATTTCCGAAATTCTCGTTGAAAGAACAATCGGTGCGGCAAAGGCTTATGGCTATAAAACTGTTGCGCTTGCAGGTGGTGTTTCCGCAAACTCTGCGGTGCGCGGATTGCTTGAAAAGGAATGTAAGAAAAACGGCTTCAAGCTTTATATGCCTGCAATGTTCCTCTGCGGCGACAATGCGGCAATGATAGGCTGTCAGGCTTACTACGATTACCTCGCAGGCAGACGTGCAGACGAAAGCCTTAACGCTGTCGCAACACTTTCCCTTGACGATATTTCGGTAAAGTAAAGGGTGATATAAATGTTTTACAACGCAAAAGAGGGCACGCTGATAACCGACAATATGAAGCTTAACTATATTACTTTCGGCAACGGAGATAAGCCACTTGTTCTGATACAAGGACTAAATACCCGTGGTATCAAGGGTGCATCGTTTTCTCTTGCGTATATGTTCCGTATTTTTACAAAGGAATATAAGGTGTACGTTTTTGACCGAAAGGAAAATATCCCCGAGGGTTACACCGTAAGAGATATTGCAAAAGACGTTGCGGCAGCAATGGACAAATTGAAAATATCAAGGGCAGATGTTGTTGGAGTGTCACAGGGCGGAATGATTTCACAGTACCTTGCAATTGACCGACCTGACCTTGTGAATAAATTAGTGCTTTGTGTAACGCTTTCACGCAACAATGAAACTGTTAAAACAGTTGTGAACAACTGGATTGAAATGGCTGGAAAAGGTGATATGAAAACCTTTGTAAAGGATATGGCTGAGAAAATGTATTCCGAGGAGTACGTCAGACGATATAAGCTTTTTATGCCGCTTCTGACAATAATGCAGAAGCCTAAAGACGTAAAGCGTTTTATAACTCTTGCGAAAGCCTGTCTTACCTGCGAAGCTTATGACGAACTGGATAAAATCAACTGTCCCGTGTTTGTGCTTGGTGGAAAAAAGGATAAGGTTGTCACAGGAAAGGCTTCAGTAGAAATTGCGGAGAAGCTGAATTGCGGGATATATGTGTATGAAAATCTGGGACATTCCGCATACGAGGAAGCAAAGGATTTCAACAGCAGAATATATGAGTTTCTTATAAAAGAAAGGATAGATTAAAATGTTAAACAGCAAACAGAGAGCAAAGCTCAAAAGCATAGCTTCAACAGAGGATACAATTCTTCAGGTCGGCAAGAACGGTGTAATCGACACACTTGTTGTGCAGGTAAATGATGCACTCAAGGCGCGTGAGCTTATCAAGATGAAGGTGCAGGAAAACTGTATGCTTTCACCTGCCGAGGCTGCAAATGAGCTTGCAGAAAAGACAAAGTCCGAGGTTGTTCAGGTTATCGGCAGCAAGTTCGTGCTTTTCAAGCGCAACCCGCAGAACCCGAAAATCGACCTTAAAACAAAGTAATGAACAGGGCAATTTTCGGCGGAAGCTTTGACCCCGTGCATAAGGGACACGTCAACCTCGTTCAGCAGATTTATGACAAGACCGAGCTTGACGAAATAATCATTATGCCAACGGCGATTTCGCCCTTCAAGCAGAATATGGAGCGCAAGCCTGCTTCTTCGGAGGACCGCCTTGAAATGTGCAGACTTGCCTTTGCGGATATGGGTTTCGTAACCGTCAGCGATTACGAAATCTCGCTTTCAGAGGTAAGCTATACCGTTAATACAATTCGCCATTTTCACGCGCTTTACCCCGATGACAACCTGTTTTTCATTATGGGCAGCGATATGCTTCTGTCATTTGAGCGATGGAAAAATTTCGAGGAAATCCTCTCAATGTGTACTCTCATTGCCGCTTCCCGTGAGTACGGCGAAACTGATATGGCTGAGCTTGAAACGCAGGCTGAAAAACTCCGTAAGTACGGCAATGTAATGCTTCTGCGCACTGACGCATATGAGGTTTCATCAACAGAAATCCGTGAAAAAATCAAAAAAAATGCGGATATATCTTGCTATGTGCACAAAAATGTAGTAAAATATATACTGGAGAACAAGCTCTATACCGATTAAAAGGGGGATTTTCCTATGTGCTTGGCAGCTGAAATTACCGATATTCTGGAAATAAGGCTTTCAAAAAAACGCTTTCAGCATAGCCTTAACGTTGCGGAGGAAGCAAGGAAGCTTGCCGAAAAGTTTGATTATCCCGATAAGGAAAAGGCGTATATTACGGGACTTCTCCACGATATCTGCAAGGAAATTCCCAAGGAAGAACAGCTTGAAATGGTGAAAAAGTCAAAGCTGAATGTTTCCGAGGTGGAGCTTTGCACGCCACCGCTTTTTCACGCTGTAGCAGGTGCTTGGTACGCTGAAAATGTGCTGAATATCCACGATGATGATATGCTTAATGCGGTGCGTTATCATACTGTAGGACGTGCGGGAATGAGCAGACTGGAGGAAATTATTTACCTTGCGGACCTGATTTCTGCTGACCGTAATTACAAAGATGTAAATAAGATGAGAAAGCTTGCTTATCAGAGTCTTGAAAAGGCAATGCTTGAAGCGCTGAAATTCTCGGTGACGGACGTTGTGGCAAAAGGCTCAATGCTTCCGTGCCACACTATTGAAGCGTATAATCATTACATAACCGAAAAGAAAAAGGAAAGGATTGAAGTATAAATGACACAGGAAGAGCTTATTGCTTCTGCGGTAAAAATTCTCGATGGCAAAAAGGCTGAGGATATCCGCGTGATAAAGATAGGGGACTTGACAATTCTTGCTGATTATTTTATAATTGCAGACGGTACTTCCTCTACACAGACAAAGGCACTTGCCGACGAACTTGAATTCAGACTCAAGCAGCAGGGCAGAGAGCCTAAGCAGGTTCAGGGCAACAACGGTTCAAACTGGATTATTCTCGATTATTCCGATGTTGTAATCCACATTTTCTATAAGGAAACCCGTGATTTCTACAATCTTGAACGCCTTTGGAGCGACGGTGAGGATATCGACATTTCAAAATATCTGGACTAATAGCAATAACGGGAAAGGTATGGTAAAGTATGATGTTGTCAGACAAGGCCGAAAAGGGAAGAAAAACAGCGTTAATCGTATCGGTTATGTGCTTTGCTGTGTCTCTTTTTTCGCTGGTAAGCTTCAATATACTGATGGCTGCAATAGGATTTGCCGCTGCGTACCATATCGGAAAGGGCAGCTTGACCGCGAGAAATTTTGCGGTGATACTGACTATTGCTGAAATTCCCGTGCTGGCTGTAATGATTGTTTTTATGGCAAGGCAGCTTGTCCTTGCTTACATAATTGCGGCAGCAATCGCATTGGTGCTTGATACAATTGCACTTCTGCTGTTGCTGTTCAACAAAAATCTTGGCATTTATTTCAGAGAAGTCTTTGAAGCGAATGCCGATGATACAAAGGAATAAAAAACGGATTTTTCCGTGTTACATTAAATAAAAAGGAATGATTTTTTTGGAAAGATACGATTACGCTGCTACCGAAAAAAAGTGGCAGGAATACTGGGACAAGCATGATACTTTCAAGGCTGAAACAGGCAGCAAGAAACCTAAGTTCTATGCCCTTGTTGAGTTTCCATACCCATCAGGTGCAGGTATGCACGTTGGTCACATCAAGGCTTATTCAGGTCTTGAAGTTGTAAGCAGAAAGCGCCGACTTGAGGGCTACAACGTTCTGTTCCCAATCGGCTTTGACGCATACGGTCTGCCAACTGAAAACACAGCTGTAAAGACAGGTGTACACCCAAGAGTTGTTACAGATAACAACATTGTTAAGTTCACAAGCCAGCTTAAGAGAGTAGGTTTCTCCTTCGATTGGTCAAGAGTTGTTGATACAACAGAAGAGGACTACTACAAGTGGACACAGTGGATTTTCCTCAAGATGTTTGAGAACGGTCTTGTGTTCAGAGATAAGACACTCGTAAACTACTGCCCAAGCTGTAAGGTTGTTCTTTCCAACGAAGACTCCCAGGGCGGTAAGTGCGATATCTGCCACAGCGATATCGTGCAGAAGACAAAGGAAGTTTGGTACCTCAGAATTACTGAATACGCTGACAAGCTTCTTCAGGGCCTTGATAAGGTTGATTATCTTCCTAATATCAGACTCCAGCAGGAAAACTGGATTGGTAAGTCCACTGGTGCTTTCGTAAACTTCTCCATCAAGGAAAACGACGAAAAACTCCGTATCTATACAACACGTCCTGATACTCTCTACGGTGTAACATTTATGGTTATCGCACCTGAGCACCCGATTATCGAGAAGTACAGAGATAAAATCGCTAACATTGATGCCCTCGACGCTTATAAGGCAGAGTGCGCAAAGAAGAGTGAGTTCGAGAGAACACAGCTTGTCAAGGATAAGACAGGCGTTAAGGTTGAAGGTCTCACAGCTATCAATCCTCTTACAGAAAAGGAAATCCCTGTTTATGTTGCTGACTATGTAATGATGGGCTACGGCACAGGCGCAATCATGGCTGTTCCTGCTCACGATACACGTGACTATGACTTCGCTAAGAAGTTCGGTATCGATATTATCGAAGTAATTAAGGGCGGCGACATTTCCAAGGAAGCTTATACAGGCGACGGCGAAATGGTCAACTCCGATATGCTCAACGGCATCACAAACAAGAAGGACGCTATCGAAAAGGTTCTTGGTATCCTCGCTGATAAGGGTGTTGGCGAAAAGGGCGTTCAGTACAAGATGAAGGACTGGGCATTCAACCGTCAGAGATACTGGGGCGAACCAATTCCAATTGTACATTGCCCAGAGTGCGGTATGGTTCCTGTACCATATGATGAGCTTCCGCTGAAGCTGCCACCGGTGGACAACTTCCAGCCGGGCTCTGACGGCGAAAGTCCTCTCGCAAAGATTGATTCTTTCGTAAACTGCAAGTGTCCTAAGTGCGGACACGATGCAAAGCGTGAAACAGATACAATGCCACAGTGGGCAGGTTCCTCATGGTACTTCCTCCGCTACTGTGATCCTAAGAATCCTGATGCACTCGCTTCTCAGGAAGCACTCAACTACTGGATGCCTGTTGACTGGTATAACGGCGGTATGGAGCACGTTACACGTCATATGATTTACTCCCGTTTCTGGCACAGATTCCTCTACGATATCGGTGCAGTTCCTGTTGACGAGCCTTATGCAAAGCGTACAGCTCAGGGTCTTATCCTCGGACCTGACGGCGAAAAGATGAGTAAGTCCAGAGGAAATACAATTGACCCTAACGATGTTGTTGATAATTACGGCGCAGATGTTCTCCGTGTCTATGTTCTCTTTATGGGTGACTACGAGCAGGCTGCTCCTTGGAATGACAGCAGCATGAAGGGCTGTAAGCGTTTCCTCGACAGAATCTGGGGACTCCAGGATATCCTCGTTGACGGTGATGAATACCGCGAAGATATGGTATCTTCAATGCACAAGACAATCAAGAAGGTAAGTGAAGATATCGAAGCTATGAAGTTCAACACAGCTGTTGCTGCAATGATGAGCCTCCTCAACGACATCTATGCAAAGGGTAGCATTAATAAGGCTGAGCTCAGAAGCCTTCTCATTATCCTCAATCCGTTTGCTCCGCATATCACCGAAGAAATGTACAGCACAATCTACGGCGGCATTCTCAGTGAGCAGGAATGGGTCAAGTATGACGATGCTCTCTGCGTTGACAGCACAATCGAGGTTGCTGTTCAGGTAAACGGCAAAATCAAGGCTAAGATTATGATTCCTGCCGAAGCGGAACAGGCTGAAGTTCTCGGCATCGCAAAGGCAGACGAAAGCGTTGCTGCTGCAATCGATGGAAAGAACATCGTAAAGGAAATTTACGTTAAGGGCAGACTTGTAAATATTGTTGTTAAATAACGTATTTATGTAACCTGACTGAAAAATGTTAAGTTTTTTTGTTGAGTTTTTTTGAAATTACTCTTGACAACATTAGGGTGTATAAGGTATAATAAAATAGTTATATCTTGTATATAAACCTCTGCCTCATGGCAAAGGGAGGGAATTAAATTGGCAGAAATTCGTGTTGGTAAAAACGAATCTTTGGATACCGCTCTCAAGCGCTTCAAGAGAAGCTGTGCAAAGGACGGCGTTATCGCTGAAGTTCGTAAAAGAGAACACTATGAGAAGCCTTCGGTAAAGCGTAAGAAGAAGTCCGAAGCTGCTCGTAAGCGTAAGTATTAATTGTTAATTATTAACGCTTAATTGCAAGAAAGCGGGCAGAATAAAATCTGTCCGCTTTTAAATTTCCGTAAATATTATGTTTACGGCGGAAAAAATGTGAAAAACACTTGCAATATTGCAAAATATATAGTAAAATATATATGAGCATAATTGCTAAACCATACAGTGTATGTAAACCATACGTTGTGTGGTTGCGAAAAAAATTACAAGGATGGTTTATTTATGATTACAGCAGGCGATTTCAGAAACGGCGTTACTTTTGAAGAAGACGGCAACGTTTTGCAGGTAGTTGAATTCCAGCACGTTAAGCCAGGTAAGGGCGCTGCTTTCGTAAGAACTAAGATTAAGAACGTTATTACAGGCTCCGTTATTGAAAAGAGCTACAACCCTTCCGCAAAGTTCCCTACAGCTTTCGTTGAAAGAAAGGATATGCAGTATTCTTATACTGACGGCGAGCTTTACTACTTTATGGACCCTGAAACATTTGAACAGGTGCCAATCAGCTCTGCTGAGCTTTCTGACAACTTCAAGTTCGTTAAGGAAGAAATGATGTGTAAGGTTTGCTCTTACAAGGGCAAGGTTTTTGCAGTTGAACCACCAAACTTTGTTGAGCTCCAGATTGCTCACACTGAACCAGGTGTTGCAGGTAACACAGCTACTAATGCTACAAAGCCAGCTACAACTGAAACAGGTGCAGAAATCAAGGTTCCTCTCTTCATCAACGAAGGTGAAATGGTAAGAATCGACACAAGAACAGGTGAATACATGGAAAGAGCATAATTGCTCTTCCGTGTGCATAAAATAACCTAATAATTATTACAGTCCGAAAAGGAGGATTAACCTATGAAGCTTGGTGAAAAGGTAGCATACCTCAAGGGCCTTATGGAAGGTCTCGAAGTTGGCGAGTCCACAAAGGAAGGCAAGATTCTTGCTGCAATGGCTGATATTCTTCAGGATATCGCTCTCACAGCTGAGGATATGCAGGATCAGATTGACGAAATCGTAGAGGTTGTTGATACAATTGATGAGGATCTCGGCGAAGTAGAGCGTGATTTCTATGAAATCGACGACGATTGTGATTGCTGCTGCGACGATGATGATTGCGATTGCTGCGATGACGACTACGACGATTACTATGACGAAGATGACGACGAGCTTTACGAGGTTGTTTGCCCAAGCTGTGGCGACACAATCTGCCTTAACGAGGGCATGCTTGAGGAAGGTTCTATGAACTGCCCAGGCTGCAACGAACTTCTCGAATTTGATTTCGACGAAGAGGACGAAGAAGCTGGCGAATAATTTGTCACAAAAACAACAATAAGTTGTTGTTTCAACTAAATAGCAACTGTTTCAGGGCGAGGTGAAATTCCTCACTGGCGGTAAAGTCCGCGAGCGAAGCGAAAGCTTTGTTGATTTGGTGCAATTCCAAAACCAACGGTATAGTCCGGATGAAAGAAACAAACGCATTATGTAATATTTTTGCGCGAGTACGCCTGTGGACTGATGTCTGCAGGCGTTTTCTGTTATGGTTGCACTTAATAAATTTATTTATGGAGGTAATCTTATGGAAAACACACTCAAAAAATCAAACCGTATGGATACGAAAAAAATGGTTGTACTGGCAATGATGACAGCAATCGCTTATGTTGCCGTGTTCGTTTTCAGAATACCTGTTGTTCTGTTCCTCAAATACGAGCCAAAGGACGTAATTATAACAATCGGCGGTTTCCTTTTTGGTCCGCTTGCATCAATGCTTATGTCAGCGGTTGTGTCACTTGTTGAAATGGTTACAATCAGCGGTACAGGTCCAATCGGTGCTCTGATGAACTTCCTTTCAACCGTTTCATTTGCTTGCACAGCGGCAATCGTATATAAAAAAATACATACAATCAAGGGCGCAGTAATCGGACTTGTAACAGGATCGGTTGTAATGGTTGTAGTAATGCTTGCGTGGAACTACCTTATTACTCCGCTTTATATGGAAACACCGAGAGAGGCTGTTGCAGAAATGCTTGTTCCTGTGTTCCTGCCGTTTAATCTGCTTAAAGCTGTGTTGAACAGTGCTATTACAATGCTTCTTTATAAGCCGCTGTCCACAATTATGCGTAAGGCGCACGTCCTTCCCGAAACAACCTCTGCAGCGACAGAAAGCAGCCATATCAAGCGCTACGCTTTTGTTTATGCTATAGCATTGTTTCTTATTGCAACCTGTGCTGCAGTAATTTATTTCTGGAACAAATAATTTCCTGTTGACAAATGACGACAACCATGCTATACTTATATTGTTAATTGAATAGGCCTTATCAAGAGTGGCGGAGGAACTGGTCCTGTGAAGCCCGGCAACCTGATTGCAAATGCTGAATTAGCTTGCAAAAAAGGTGCTAAATCCTGCGGAATTATACGAGAGATGAGTAATTTTTAGTGTAAAAATTCACAGCGCTTGGAGTAGTTTCCGAGCGCTGTTCTTGTTATAAAAAAAAGAAAGGATTGATTAAAATGGAAAAAATGCTTTTCACATCTGAATCATTAACAGAAGGTCATCCTGACAAAATCTGTGACCAGATTTCCGACGCTGTCCTCGACGCAATT
>JAFTWI010000085.1 GCA_017465345.1 Oscillospiraceae bacterium | reverse complement strand
TAACAATCATTTCCTGCTTTTCAAACTGGTGGATACGGTAAACGCCTCTTTCCTCAATACCGTGAGCACCCTTTTCCTTACGGAAGCAAGGAGAGTAACTTGTGAGGGTATGTGGAAGAGTCTTTTCCTGCACGATTGTATCGATATACTTACCAATCATGGAGTGCTCAGAAGTACCGATGAGGTAGAGGTCCTCGCCCTCAATCTTGTACATCATAGCGTCCATTTCAGCAAAGCTCATAACGCCTGTAACAACGTTGCTTCGAATCATAAATGGTGGCACGCAGTAGGTAAAGCCTCTGTTTATCATAAAGTCACGAGCGTAAGAAATAACTGCGCTGTGGAGTCTTGCGATATCTCCCATAAGGTAATAGAAGCCGTTGCCTGCAACCTTTCTTGCAGCGTCAAGGTCGATACCGTCAAGCTTTTCGAGGATATCTGTGTGATATGGAACTTCAAAATCGGGAACAACAGGCTCGCCGAACTTTTCAAGCTCAACGTTTTCGGAGTCGTCCTTACCGATTGGCACGCTGTCATCGATGATATTAGGAATAATCATCATATTCTTAGTGAGCTTTTCTTCAAGCTCCGCTTCCTTGACTTCAAGAGCAGCAAGCTGGTCAGCATACTGAGTAACCTTCTTCTTAGCCTCCTCAGCTTCTTCCTTCTTACCCTGAGCCATCAGGCCGCCGATTTCCTTGGAAACCTTGTTTCTGTTGGCACGAAGCTCATCAGCCTCAGTCTTGGCAGCACGAAGCTCAGTGTCGAGAGCAATAACCTCATCAACGAGAGCGAGCTTTGAGTCCTGAAATTTCTTTTTAATGTTTTCTTTAACAACGTCCGGATTTTCGCGGACGAATCTGATATCGAGCATAGTGTAACTTCCTTTGCATAATTGTAGATATATTAATTATACCACAAAAATGAAAAAAATCAATATTATTCCGTCATTTTGGGGTAAAAATATAGGGCAGTGCTTTGTTTATTTGTTATAAAAAGCAGTATAAAAATGCACGCTTATACTTCAAAATAACTAATTTTATTCACAATAAAGCAAGAAATCCGAAAAGCAAAGGCATTTCGGATTCGAATTATACCGTAGAATTGCAGTGCAATTTGGGATAAAGAGAATCAGAAAGCGTAAGCCTTCTGATTCTGATTTGTTACATAAGAGAAAATTGCATTGCAATTCAGGATAAAAAAGAATCAGAAAGCGTAAGCTTTCTGATTCTAATTTTCTATATAAGAGAAAATTGCAATGCAATTTTCTCGGATACAAAACAAAAGCTCTGCTTTTGTTTTGTATTACATTCCAGTAAGACCGGAACGTGCGATACCTTCTGTGAAGTGCTTCTGCAAGCAAACGTAGAGAACAAGAATCGGAAGAATGGAAATCAGACAAGCGGATTCCATCCATACGATAAGCTCACGAACGTTAACCTGTGCGTTAGCGTCACCGAAAAGGAGCACCTTCAGGTTTGTATCCAGATTCTTCAGTTCAAGAGCGATTGTCTTGTTGTTTACGAAGAAGGAAGTGGATACATAGTAGTCATTCCAGTACCAAACGATTGAGAACAGGAATACTGTAAGGAAGGTTGAACCTGCGTTAGGAATCATAACCTTAACAAAGGTTTCAAGCGGTGTACAACCGTCAAGTGCAGCGGCGTCCTCAAGCTCCTTAGGCAGACCCTTGAAGGACTGTCTGAAAAGGAAGATGAACAGACCTGCACGCAGACCGTTAGCAGTCAGCGCTGGGAGATACATTGTAAGCGGTGTATCTATAAGACTGATTGTGCTGCCTGTAATGAGCTTCCAGATACCCAACGGGTTGAAGTAACGGAAGAACATATACTGAGGAATAAGGATAATCTGAGGAGGAACAAGAATCATCATGATTACAACGAAGAACAGAATCTTCTTGCCCTTGAACTCGTAACGTGCAAAGCCGTAGCCTGTAATAGCACAGGTAAGTACCTGAATTACGGAACAGCCGATGTTGAGCACGAGAGTGTTTCCGAGAATATCCCAGAAGTTGATAGCCTTTACAACATCAGTAATGTTTGAGAAAGTGATATGCTTAGGAATCCACATAATTGTAGGGTCATTCATATCAGCTCTTGTACGGAGTGCTGTAGAAACCATAAAGATAAGAGGATAGAGAATGATAAAGCAAAGACCGAACACGATAAGCGCTCTGAATACAGGCCATACAGCGTCAGTAAACTGCTTACGCTTCAGATATTTCTGCTCCTCAGGAGTAAGACACTCAAGTCTTTTCTTGAAGCGCTCTCTCTTTTCCCTACGGGTCAGCTTAACCTCGCTGAGTGTAGGGTCCTTCTCTTTTTTCTTGAAGGGAGAGAAACCCTTATTTGCCATTGTTGAAGCCATAAATTTCTCCCCTCCTTAATCGTCGTACCAGACGAGTCTGTTCATAATTGCGAAGATAATACCGAGAGCAACAAGGATAATACCGAAGTAGCTCCAAGCCATAGCAGCGGAGTAACCGTACTTCCATTCGCTCTGTACACTGAGCAGACGTTCCATTACCTGGTTAGTCGGGTCAGTAAATGCGTCAACAACCGTATAAACGATGTTTACGAGAATCATTGGGGAAATGTAAGGAAGAGTAATCTTCCAGAAGAATTCCCATGATGTTGCACCCTCGATAGCAGCAGCTTCCTTAGCAGAAGCAGGGATGCCCTGAAGTGCGGAAAGGAAAATCAGAATCTGGATACCGCACTTCCAAACCAGGTTAAGGATATCGGAAGTGAGGGTTGTAAGCAGCTCGGTAAACTTTGTACCGAAACCGTAGATACCGATGAATTCCAGCAGCTGGTCAACCATGTCCGCCTCGAACATTGTTGAGAACTGAGCAGCTTCGCTGTTTCCTCCTGTATCAAGGTCACCTGTGATAATAGCATATACAGGACCTGTAGCGATGATAACAGGAAGGAAGAATACAGCTCTTGCGAAGGTTCTTCCTCTGAACTTCTGGTTAATGATAATCGCAACGAAAAGGGAGAAGATTACGATAACCGGAAGGTTAAGAGCCATATCACCGAGAACCTCTACGAGATACTGTCTGTAGTTAGGGTCGGTCATAAAAGCGTTCTTATAGTTAAGGAAGATATTTGTTTTTTCAACGCCATCAACTCTCTCAATAAGAGGCTTGATGTCGAGGTAACCTGTTTCAGGGGTTACAACGTGGAAAGAGTAGTAAAACGACTGGAAAAGCGGAACGATGAAGAACATCAGTGCACCGATAAACCAGAGTGCAATAAATCCGTAGCCGTAAAGACCTTTCTTCTTTTCATATGATAAATTACGAAGCTTCATCATCAGCCGATTACCTCCTTTCCGATATAGTCATAAATGCTGATTGTTTTACCGTTTACTTCAACAGTTCTTGCTTCAAGGTCAACGAGGGTAGTTGTACCGTTTTCGTAAACTGTTTCAATCTGAGTATCAGAAAGAACATTGTATTCGGTAATAGTAGAGCCTGCAGTCTTTGTGAGAACTTCATTTGCAAACTTGTAGCAAGCAGCAGCGTCCTCAACCCAGTACTCATAGTTAGCGTAGTAAAGCTTGTCGTAGCGTGTATCCTTAAGCTCGTCAGCAGTTTCAGCAACGAAGTCAAATCTGAGATTTGAGCCAACGGAGAGAGCACGGAGCACAAGGTCAGCAACCTGAGCATCGCCGTTTACAGCTGTTGTGGAAACAGGCTTGAGGCCGCTCATAACAATCTGATAGAATGGGATTTCCTGATCGAAAATGTCGAACTTGCTGGAGTTGAGCGGAGCATTGGAAACGTGGTCAACATACTTGAGCACGTAAGCATTTGCACCGTCAGCAAGGATAGAGCTTACAGAGCCCTTGAGCTCCTCAAGGTAAGTCTGAAGGTTGTACTTGAACTTTTCTCTGGAAACGGAGTTTCTGCCGTAATCACCGTAGATTACAGTAGTAGCGCTGCCGAGGGAAATATTGTCGATACCAGCCTTGCTGTAGCTCTTTGCAAGGTTGTCAAACATCTTCTCATACTTTCTTGGGCTGAGAAGTGAGATAGCATCATAGAACTTGTTTTCAACGCCGTGAGCGAGGTCATATTCAATCTGTCTTGAATAAGCGTTGGAAACACGGATTGCTGTATCAGTCATTGTGAAGTAGCCGTTGCCTGACTCAAATGTGAGGTTGTCAACACCTGGATAAAGAGCGATGCCGTTTGCCTCAGCATATTCCTTAAGTTCGTTGAAGTCCTTCTTGCCGCCGAGTGTTGAAGCAGGCTTAGCCTTATCAGCAACCTTTTCCTTAATGTCAGCCTTTGTCCACTGGTTATAGTTTACAACCATGTTGTCAACACCGAATGATTTAAGCTGTTCAAGGATTGTCTTAGCTTCCTCAAAGGAAGTTGTTTCGTGCTGCATCATTACAGGGAGACCGAGAACTGTTTCCTGCTTCATTACCGCACCATAGAGGTCGATATAGAGAGCATTCTTGTCAGCAGCATCGGACTTTGTAACGCCCTGCTCCTTTGTGAGGTAATTTCTGTAGCTGTCAGCGATATCGATATAGCTGATATCGGACTTGTCATCGTTGGATACAGGATAGTATCTTACTTCGATTTCAGGAACGAGGATACCTCTCTTTTCATAAACAGCAAGCGGGTTAGCGTCGCCGCCCATGAGGTATTCGTCATCTGTTCTGATTTCAAAATCAAAATAGCTAGCGTTGTAGCTGGTCTTTTCCTGACCCTTTGTATAAGTATTGATTGTAGCGCATGTGTCACCCTTGTCAGCAACAACCATCATACCGCTGTTGCCCTTAACGATACCGTACATAGGAAGGTAAACGTTCTGAGTTACAGCAGGCTTTGTTGTTTCAACAGGAGTAATATTTCTGCCATAGACCTCACCCTTGTAGGTCTTATAGTTCATCTTGTTGTTGTTGAAATTGATTATTGCGCCGCTTCCGTCTGGAACAACGAAATAACCTGTTTCATCCGGCTCAGCAGCACCGAACGCACCCATCATGATAAGATTTGTAACAATCTTATCACCGTTTGCCTCGGTAATCTGAGTTGTATCAACGTTTACAGCAAGGTAATCGTCTTTGAGAGTATATTTTACAGGAACGGAAATTTCAGCGTTTCCGTAATCAAAGGTAACATCAATTCCGTCGGAATTCTTCTTTACCTTGATTTTACATTTAACCTTCTGGTCACCACTGTTCTGTGCGGTAGTGCTTCTCTTTGAAGGCTGAGCAAAAGTCATTGTCATAGCGGACTTCAGCTTTGTCTTCTGAGCAGCCTTACCTGCTGCAGCGTCAACATTTATAGGGTTGGACCACCAAACCTCGCCTGTTGCCTTGTCAGCAAGAGCAATCTGACCCTTTTTATTGTAATACAGAGCCATTTTGCTGTTTTCAGCAGCAAGCTCCATTTCAGCCAATGCCTGATCATCTGTTATAAGAGGCTCCTCAGTGCTCATAGCATATGTTTCAGCGCTCTCTTCTTCCGCTGCAGTATCGGAAGCAGCAGCTTCCTCAGCAGGTGCGGCATCCTCGGCAGTTGCGGGGAGTGCGCAGAGAGGCACCATCATAGCCACACAGCAAAGGCAGGCAATCAGCTTTTTAAACCTTTTCTGCATTCGTTATTTCACCACTTTTCGTTTTTAGTATTTTAAACTCTGAATCTGTAGGACAGTTCTGTGTAGATGGAAAGAATAAAGATGATAACCTGCTGGAACAGTGTAAGAAGAAGTACAAGCAGGAACAGAATAGCAATCATCGCAACAATTGTCAGAAGCATAAGTGCTATTGTCTTTCCGAATGTGAACTGGTGTACAGCCTTGATTCCCGAAATAAGGAGAACGAAGGACCAGCAAAGACCGATGATTTCAACGGACTGGATAAATACGTATTCGTCCTTAATAAGGAAATGTGACATTACTGTACCGATAAGGTAGCCTGAGATATAAGGGATAAGTGCGTAAGCGGAGTTAATGAAGATATTCTTCATTGTGCCCTCGCCGTCGAAGAGTGTGCACATCGCCCAGTTTGCGACTACCCATGTACCGAAGATAATAAAGCTCTTGAAGATATACGGTACGATGTTGAAAATCTTGTCGTAATCAGAGTAATACTGGAAACCGTAAAGTCTGCTGTATGCAACCTGCTGAACGAAGAGCATACAAACGATGAAGAACGCAATTCCCATCGAGCCTGCCTTTTTCCAGCGGAGGTCCTCAAAGCCCTCAAAAGGGTGAGTAACAACGTGTTTAACGAATTGTCCCTTTGTCAAATCCAGCATATTACACACCACCCTTTCTGCGTCTGTTTTCCCAAGGGTAAACTATCTTGCCCTTCTTGCGGAAATGCTTATAGACAAAGCTAAGAATTACAAGCACAACAATAACAATGATGCACTTCATATAGTTTTCCTTCAGCCAGATATCTCTGTAGCCTTCAAACGCTCTGTTGTAACGGTCACGGCTGATGGAAATCTCAAAATATTCCATAGCTTCCTCGTACTCGTACTTATTGTAGAGTGCGTTACCGATACCGATATAAGCACGGCGGTAGTTACCGTCATACTTCAGAACGTTCTTCCAAGGCTCGAGAGATTCCTCGTAAAGACCGTCATTGTAGAGGTTAGCAGCCTCGGTAACAATTTCACCGAAAACTGTTCTTGTAAAGATTGTGATGTTATCCTTGATGGAGTCAACAACATAAAGGTGATTGTCGTAGCTTTCAATAGCAGCAGCGGATTCAAACAGACCAAGCTGATTGCCCTTGCCGCCGATAATGAACAGCAGCCAGCATTCCTTGTCGTACTGGAAAACACGACCGTGCTGGAAGTCAAGAATATTCAGCTCGCCGTTAGGACCGAGGTCAATATCGGTAAGGCTGGAATTCTTGGAATAGATTGAGTAGTAAGCAGGAGGAATATCACCGAATCTCATATCAGCTGCACCGAGGGAGTCGAGGATATTGTCGCCTCTTGGATTGAGCTTCTTAACGAGGTCAGTAGTAGTTTCCTGAGATTCTGTAACGGTGAAGATAAAGCCTTCATCGTCAATATCGAAGTTAGAGAAGCCGATAGGAGTCTGCTTTGCAGTACGTTCTCTCTGAGCTTCTGTGGAAATGAGAGACCAGAAAGCGTTTGCAAGAACCTCAGCAGTCTGTTCAACACGGTTTGCACCGTAGAAACCAAGGAAGTCGCCCTGAGAGTTGAACATTACCGCACCCTTTGTCTGTGACTTAACAACAACATAAACGTTGCCAGCCTTGTCAACGAGAACCTTGCTCGGATTATAGGTAAGAGCCTGGTCATAGAGTGCATCTGTAGGCTTTTCGAAAAGTCTGTCAACATTACCGTCTGTATCGCACTTGATAACACGGTCATTTTCAGTATCGCAGACATAAACATAGCCTGTATACTGGTCTACATAAACGCCTGTAGGCTTTGCAAGTGTAAGAACCTCGTCCTTATACTTGAATTCCTTCAATTCCTTCTTGAAATTGAAATCAAGGTCAGTAACCACAATTCTGTTGTTACCCTTATCTGCTATGTACATCAGTTTGTCATGTGAAATGAACAGGTCAGCTGGTTCGTTGAATGCACCGCAGCCGATTGTGTTACCGTCCACATATTTTTCAGCGGTGTAGCCTGCCTGAGAAGCAACGGCGTCACCCCATCTGTCATAGCTGTAAGGGTCATATGTTTCCAGCGCGGAAGTATTTACCGCAAGCACGGAAATACTGATAGCCGCTGCTGAAATAAGCGAAATAAGCTTTTTCAAGCCTGACATATTATCCCTCCGTAAATCAAATTTAAATCAGTTTATAAAACTGTGAGTGTTCCATACGCTCCCGACGTTTTGCATTTTTAAAACATCAGTTTTAAAAATGTGAAACTCGGAGACTAAAAAAATTCTTCGAATTTTTTTAGTCTTTCATTCCGGCGTGCGCCATAGTTTCCATAACGTTACTCTGGGCAGCGATGAAGATAGCAAGCGGCGGCACCATAAGTACAACTGCGGAAGCCGCAATCGCACCCTGACGTGCAATACCTGCTGCAGCAATCTGCTGAACAACAGTAGGAATAGTCTTGAGTGCTTCATCATATACGAGTGAACCACCGTTGGAGTTCCAAGCCGCCTGGAACTGGAAGATGATAATTGTCATTACAGCAGGTTTGGAGTTCGGCATTACGATACCCCAACAGATACGCATAAGACCTGCACCGTC
>JAFTWI010000002.1 GCA_017465345.1 Oscillospiraceae bacterium | reverse complement strand
TGACACGCCCAGGTCGCCTGCAATCTGTTCAATCATTGACAGTGTTGTATCACCGATACCACGCTTCGGCTCGTTGATAATACGCTTGAAACGGAGCATATCACGGTTATTATTCAGCACGGCGAGATACGCTGTCATATCCTTGATTTCCTTGCGATCATAGAATCGCATACCTCCGATAACCTTGTAAGGAATACCACTGTGTGTAAACGCACGTTCAATGCTGTTGGACTGTGCGTTCATTCTGTAGAGGATTGCAAAATCCTTGTAGGAAGCGCCGTCCTTGACCTGCTCCAGAATTGTTTCCGCAACAAATCTTGACTCGGCAGACTCGTCATATGCCTTGAACACGGTAACCTTGTCGCCGTCACCTGCGTCTGTCCAGAGCTTCTTTGCCTTACGGGAGATGTTGTTGGAAATAACAGAGTTTGCGGCGCTGAGAATATTCTGTGTTGAACGGTAATTCTGTTCAAGACGGATTACGGTTGCGTTATCGAACTGCTCCTCGAAATTGAGGATATTTTCAATTGTTGCACCACGGAATTTATAGATAGACTGGTCGTCATCACCAACAACGCAAAGGTTGCCGTGTCCCCCTGCAAGAAGGGAAACAAGTCTGAACTGTGCTTCGTTTGTATCCTGATACTCGTCAACCATTATGTACTTGTAAAGGTTGCGGTAATGAGCAAGAACTTCCGCTTCCTGCTCAAAAAGCTCAACTGTAAGACGGATAATATCGTCAAAGTCAAGAGCGTTAGCCTCACGCAATCTCTGCTGATAAAGCTTATACAGCTTAGCAATTCCAAGCTTGCGGTAATCTCCTGCCGCTTCCTTTTCAAACTCAGCAGGAGTAATAAGCTTGTCCTTTGCGGAGGAAATCACGCTGAGAACCGTTTTCACAGGGAAAGTCTTGTCCGAAAGGTCAAGAGGGTCATAGCAGGACTTCAGCAAACGCTGGCTGTCGTCACTGTCGTAGATTGTAAAGCTTGAAGTGTAACCAAGCTTGTCTATTTCACGTCTTAAAATGCGTACGCAAGCGGAGTGGAATGTAGCCGCACAAATGCTGTCAGCCTGCTCACCAAGCATTGCACGCAGACGTTCTTTGAGTTCCCCTGCCGCTTTATTTGTAAAAGTAATCGCAAGAATATTCCAAGGATTTACACGGTTTTCTGCAACAATTTCAGCAAGACGGAAAACATCACTTTCATCGGAATATCCGTCAAGAAACGCAATATCATCTTCATTAACGGACGCAGGAACGTTTTCACTTGCATAGGCGTTGCCGAAAGTAACCATATTTGCAATACGGTTAACAAGAACAGAGGTCTTTCCGCTTCCTGCACCTGCAAGGATAAGTACGGGACCGTTTACTGTGAATACCGCTTTCTTCTGCATATCGTTAAGCTTCCCGAAGTAAGCTTCGAGAGCTTTTCTTTTTACATCATTAAAACCAAGATTTTTCGCCATAAGAACCTCCAATGTAGTAACGCAGACCTGAGCGGTCTAATAAGTGGGTATATTAGACATTATAACATATCCGCAGATGGAAAAAAAGTACCCTTTTTCATTTTTAACAGTTTTATAATATTTGCCGCTGATTTTCAGTAAAGTGTATAAAATTTCACACCATCGGGAATACTTCAACAGAAAAAACAGAAAGGACTTCACACATGAAAGCAAACAAAGAACAATGGTCCTCAAAATTCGGATTTATTATGGCAGCTGCAGGTTCAGCAATCGGTCTGGGCAACCTCTGGAAGTTTCCTTACATCACAGGAACAAGCGGCGGTGCTGTATTTGTAGTTATATATATCGTATTTCTGCTTCTGCTTGGTATCCCTATTCTTCTTTCGGAACTTGCAATCGGAAGGTATGCAGGAATGAACGCAATTGACTCCTGCGCAAGGGTACACCCCAAATGGGGATTTGCGGGAGCATTCGGAATAATCGGTGCATTCGGTGTTATGGCAAGCTACAGCGTCGTTGGCGGCTGGGTTATAAAATATATCATCAACAGCTTCACAGATACAGGAATGGGTGCAGACTATTTCACGGAATACTCTGCAAAAAGCTTTGAACCGATTTTGTGGATGGCACTGTTCCTGATTATAACCTGCGCCATAGTAACTGGCGGTGTAGCTAACGGAATAGAAAAGGTAAGCTCTGTGCTGCTGCCGATACTGATTGTTTTTCTTGTGGGAATAATGATTTACTGTCTTACCCTGCCGAATGCAATTGAGGGAGTGAAATTTTTCCTTATACCCGATTTCTCTGAAATAACAAGTGTTTCCGATTTTATGCATATCCTTTTCAATGCGATGGGACAGGTTTTCTTCTCGCTCTCCCTCGGTATGGGCACTCTTATTACCTACGGCAGTTACCTGCCCAAAGATAACAACCTTGCCGCAAGCACTGTTATAATTGTAACCCTTGACACCATCATAGCAATTATTTCAGGACTTGCAATTCTCCCTGCTGTATTCTCTTTCGGATTTGAGCCGACCGAAGGCTTCGGACTTATTTTCAAAACCCTGCCTGCTGTTTTCTCACGAATGAGCGGCGGCACGATTATCGCAGCAGCATTCTTTATTCTCGTCCTTTTTGCAGCTCTTACATCTTCAATTTCACTGCTGGAAGTAATCGTATCATGGGTATGCAGCAAAACCAAGCTTACACGTCTCAAAGCAGCGATTGCGGTTACATCTGTAATTTTTATCACAAGCTGTTTTGCATCTCTTTCAGTGGGTGCCATTCCCGATATCAGAATAGGAAGCATGAGTCTGTTTGAATTTTTCAGCTTCTTCTCCGATAAAATAATCATGCCTCTCGGCGGCTTCTTTATCTGTATTTTAACAGGCTACGTTTGGGGTATAAACAACGCTGCAAAGGAGATATCCAACGACGGAAAGCTTAAATTCACCATGCGCAGGCTTTTCTCCTTTGCAATAAGATATGCTGCGCCCCTCCTTATTGCGGTAATATTTGTAAGCTCAATTATCAGCATAGTACAGTAGTGTCGGATAAGATGCAGTAAAAATTCAATATTTTTGACAAAAAAACTTTACTTTTATATAAAAAAGGTGTATAATATGCTTATTGGATTTTTGCAGAAAGGACGTGACAACTTGAAAATTGATTTTAATAAAAAATACAACACTATCTCTGCATATTGTATATTTACATTTGCAGTGTGTCTTGCGTTGGTAGTGCTCTGTATCAAGTCCTCCGTCATCGGAGGATACATAAGCGAATTCTTCAGAGTTATCGCACCTGTAACATGGGGCGTGGTAATTGCATACATCTGCAATCCTCTGATGAAATTCTTTGAAAGAATTTTCGCAAAGGTCATTGAAAAGAAAAAACCACACCCAAAAATCAATCGCTGTCTTAGCATTTTTGTAAGTCTTTCTCTGTTGATTGCAATAATTGTTGCACTTCTCACTGTTATTATCATTCAAGTTAGGGACAGTGTTATGGAGATTCTGTATAACATACCTGCCTATATTACACAGCTGGAAAAGCTGATTACAAAGTGGCTTGGTGACTATCCTGAAATTGTAAGATATTTCGAGTCTCAGCTTGAAACAATCCAGCCGAAGCTTATTGACTACGCCAACAATATGCTTGACTCTCTCGGTGACCTTTCCATTAAACTCAAGGACGGTGCAATCGGATTTCTCGTTGCATTAAAGGATTTTGTAATCGGCTTTATCGTTGCTATTTATCTTCTGTACAGCAAGGAAACCTTTGCTGCACAAGCAAGAAAAATTGTGTATGCTGTTTTCCCGAGAGGTATGAGCAAGACTGTGCTCCGCATTTCAGCAAAAGCAAACACAACGCTTTCCGGTTTTCTCTCGGGCAAACTTCTTGACTCGCTTATCATCGGTATTCTCTGCTTCATATGTATGTCAATCATGAAGATGGAATTTGTCGCACTCATCAGCGTAATCGTCGGCGTTACAAACATCATTCCTTTCTTCGGTCCTTTCTTCGGAGCAATACCAAGTGCCTTTCTCCTGCTTATCACTGCACCAAAGCAGGTTATCCCATTCGTAATATTCATTTTAATTCTCCAGCAGTTTGACGGAAATATTCTCGGTCCGAAAATTCTCGGCGACTCTACGGGACTTACTCCGTTCTGGGTTATGTTCGCAATCTTTGTCGGCGGAGGTCTTTTCGGTTTTCCTGGAATGGTTCTGGGCGTACCTGTGTTTGCGGTTATTTACGCACTTATCAGCGAATCCGTTGCATACCTGCTCAAACGCAAGCGTCTTTCCCACCGCACAAGGGACTATGTCGAGTTTGACATAAGCAACCCGCCTGCGGCTGTAACAATAAATCAGGAAAAAGCGGAGGCTGAACAGCATGAAGGTGTCGCAGATACAACTGCTGACATCAAAGAAGAGAACAACAAAACATCAACATAAAAAATAACCTGAGAGATTTATTTCTCTCAGGTTATTTTCGTTAGATTACTGAATATCAGTTACATCGTAGCCCTCGTCCTCAATAAGAGCCTTAAGCTCATCGTCGGATTTATCAGTATCACATATCGCATACTTACCTTCAAGGGAAACCTCAATGTTTGCTGCACCGATACCCTCCAGTGCTTCGCTAACATGGGCAACGCAGTGCTCGCACATCATGCCTTCAATCATAATTTTCTTTGCCATCTTACAACATTCCTTTCACTTGTTTATATTGACTTTTTTAAGCCTTAAAGCATTTGAGACCACAGATACGGAGCTGAGGCTCATTGCAGCCGCACCAATCATCGGATTAAGAAGCGGTCCGCCGAAAATATGGAGCAGACCCATTGCAATCGGGATACCAAGAGAGTTGTATCCGAATGCCCAGAACAAATTCTGCTTTATGTTTCTGATTGTTGCCTTTGAAAGACGTATCGCCTTGCAAACATCCCGCAAATCGTCCTTGATAAGCACAATGTCAGCGCACTCAATCGCCACATCAGTTCCCTGTCCCACGGCAATTCCCACATCAGCCTGAGTAAGAGCAACAGCATCATTTATGCCATCGCCTGCCATTGCCACAACTTCTCCAGTCTCCTGAAGCTTTTTAATGTGCATAGCCTTTTCTTCGGGGAGCACCTCGGAAATACAGGTATCAATTCCAAGCTCCGACGCAACAGTTTTTGCTGTACGACTGTTGTCACCCGTAAGCATAACCGTCTTTATTCCCAGTTCTTTCAGCTCAGAAATTGCTTCACGGCTCTCATTTTTTATCGTGTCAGCCGCCGCAATCATTCCGATGAACTCTCCGTCAGCAGCTGCAAACATGGGAGTTTTTCCCGTATCCGCAAGCTTTTCCGAGTCCACCAACAGCTTCATAGGGATACCGATTTCGTTTTCGTCCATAAGCCTGCGGTTTCCGATAAGAAGTCTCTTCCCGTCAACCGTAACAGAAATTCCGCGTCCATCAAGGTTTGTGTAATCTTCTGCCTCAGAAAGTTCAACACCTGTTTTTTCAGCGTGTTCCAGAACAGCCTCGCTTAACGGGTGCCCCGAAGCCGCCTCACCTGAAGCAATCAGACGAATGAATTCGCTTTCATTAATTTTATACGGCACAACATCTGTCAGTGATGGTTTACCAACTGTAAGAGTACCAGTCTTGTCGAAAACAACCGTTGTGATTTTGCAGGCCTGCTCCAAAGGCTGACCGCCCTTGATGAGAATACCGTTTTCAGCCCCCTTGCCGGTACCAACCATAATAGCTGTCGGGGTTGCAAGTCCGAGCGCACAGGGGCAAGCGATAACAAGCACGCTTATCAGAATTGTCACACAGAATTCGGCGTCCTTACCCGCAATTGCCCAACCGATACAGGCAATAACCGCAAGTGCAAGCACTGTCGGCACGAAGTAAGCAGCTATAACGTCCGCAAGACGCGCAATGGGTGCTTTAGTGCCCTGAGCTTCTTCAACAAACTTTATAATTCGTGCAAGAGCTGTGTCCTCGCCTACCTTTTCGGAGCGATACTTCACAAAACCATTCTTGTTCAGCGTTGCTCCAACAACCTTGTCACCGACCTTTTTCTCAATCGGCACACTTTCGCCTGTCAGCATCGACTCATCAACAACAGCCGTGCCCTCGATAATTTCTCCGTCAACAGCAAAGCTTTCGCCTGAGCGTGAAACAACGATATCGCCTACCTTGACCTGACTGAGCGCAACTTCAAGTTCCTTTTCACCACGCATTACAAACGCAGTTTTCGGAGCAAGATTCATAAGCTTCTTAACCGACTCGTCAGTCTTTCCGCGAGAACGTGCTTCAAGGTATTTGCCCATAGTAATCAGTGCAAGAATTGTTGCGCAGGACTCAAAATACAGATGCGCATCAGTTGTACCCTGCGTAATCTTATACATCATGAACATACTGTACACAAACGCCGCACTTGAACCTAAAGCGATAAGGCTGTCCATATTAGGCGACAGGTGAAACAGGTTTCGGAAACCGTCATAGTAAAACTTCCAGCCGATAATCATAACAGGCACAGTCAATACAAGCTGTACCAGCGCATAATTCATTGCATTATGATGCGGGTCAATCACCGCAGGAAGCGGCATTCCAACCATATGTCCCATACATATTACAAGCAGAGGCAACGCAAAAATTGCCGACAGAATAAGCCTTATCAGCATTACTTTTTCGTAGGACATTCTCTGCTTGGCGTTCTTGTCAGCAAAAGCGTAGCCTGCCTTAACAACCGCCGCTTCAATTTCCTTTGCACCGATTTTTTCGTACTCAACCGTCAGCGTTTCCGCCGCAAAGTTCACGCTTGCATCGGTTACTCCGTCAAGCTTCTTCACGAAGCGCTCAACTCTTGAAGCGCAAGCCGCACAGGTCATACCTGAAATCTTAAAGCTTTTTTTCATAGCTGTTCCTTTCCAAAAATCATTTCATAAGCTTCTGCAGCGTTGCAACAAGCTCGTCTATAGTTTCGTCCTTTCCGCTTTTGATATCATCAGCAACACAGGTGCGGATATGGTTTGCCAGCAGCTCACGGTTAAACGCATTCAGTGCCGCATTTATTGCACTCACCTGCACAAGAATATCTGTGCAGTAGGTATCTGTTTCAACCATTTTCTTTACGCCCCTGACCTGCCCCTCAATGCGGTTCAGACGGTTTATCAGCGCTTTGTACTCCTCTTCGGAGCGCTGTTTCTTTTTACATTCGCAACATTCTTTTCCCATATTAACCTCCAATACCCCCATGGGGTATATATCAATTATATACCTCACGGGGGTATTTGTCAATAGCTATTCAATTATTCCTCATTAGGATTTAACGGTGTAACATAAAGTGTGCGGTTATTTGTAAATATAACCATTCCGGGTTTTGAGCCTGACGGCTTCTTAACAAACTTTACGGGAACGTAGTCCACAGGCACCTGCGAAGAATTTTTCGCCTTGCTGTGGAATGCCGCAAGTCTTGCCGCATAGATAATCGTATCGTCAGGAACCTCCTGTCCCTCTGCACGGATTATAACGTGAGAACCCGTGATATTCTTTGTATGAAGCCATATATCGCTTTTTTCAGCAAGCTTCGTAGTCAGCATATCGTTCTGCTTGTTATTCCTGCCAACAAGAATTGTAAAGCCCTCAGGGGACTTGAACTCCAGCGGAGGGTGTGACTTAGGCAGCTTGCCTTTCAGCTTTGTCGCACGGATATACCCCTGCTCAGCAAGCTCCATACGAAGCTCGTTGACCTCGTCTTCGCCGTTTGTACGAGTCAGTGCATCGAACACGCTGTCGATATACGCAAGCTCCTCCTCACCCTTTGCAATCTGCTCAGTAAGGATTTTCTCCGCTGTGTCAGCCTTTCGGTACTCCGCATAATAGTGCTGCATATTCTGTGACGGAGTAAGTCTTGGGTCAAGCTTTATCTCAATTTCGGGGCAGGCCTCATCGTAGAAATTCTCCACCTTGACGCTTGCCATACCCTTTTCAACGCGGTACAAATTAGCGGAAATCAGGTCACCCATAAGCTTGAATTCCTCACGGTTTTCCGATTCCTTCAGCTCAATCCGCTGATTTGCAAGTCGGCGGGAAATTCTGTCGGTAGCGTTGAGCAGAAGCTTATACATATCCTGTGAACGCTGTTTCATTCGTGAAATGCTATCACGCTCGCTGTAAAAATAGTCCAACAATTCACACGCAGAATCAAGCTCCTTTGTGTCCATAAGCCCAACATACTGATGTATCGGAATAAAGGAAAAGTCCTTCAGCAAGCCTTCCTTGTCCTTCACAACAGTAAAGGTACAGCGGTTTTCGTCGCACTCTCTCGCTGTCTGATTGATAACAAACGCAAGTCTTTCCAGAAGTTCGCCATGTAATTCGCTTTTAACAGCGTCATTGCCTTGTGCAGCGTAGTAAACCCATTCACGAGCAACAATTGGAGAAAGACCTTCAAAAATCTTGATAAGCGCCTTTGACAAATCACAGTCAGGCAATTGCTCCGCCGCATCAGCAATATCCTCAGCTGTACAGCTGCGGAAATCAAGTCTATTGTCACGTGGCGGGTATGTGTATGTCATACCCGGAAGCACCATTCTCTCTCGGGACATTTCAGCGTCAACACGCTTAATGCTGTCAATAATCTTGCCATCGGCGTTGATGATGACAAGGTTTGAACAGCGTCCCATAATTTCAACCGCAAGGGTAACCTTAACCATATCACCCAGCTCGTTCATTGCCTCAAAATCGAAATAAAGGATACGCTCAAGACCATCCTGACGGATATCGAGAAGCCTGCCGTTGCCCAGATGCTTACGCAGAAGCATACAGAACATCGGCGGTACCTTTGGATTTTCAATAGTTTTCTTTGTAATGTGCACCCTCGCTGACCCTGCCGAAGCAGAAATCAGAAGCTTGCAGTTGCCGCCGTGAGTACGGAAAGCGATAACCACTTCCTCACGGGAAGGCTGACTTATTTTATCAACTCTGCCGCCGATAAGGTGACCAAGTTCTTTTTTTACAATGTGGAGAAATGCTCCGTCAAGTGCCATAAAAAATAGTTCCTTTCAAAATATGCGATTATTCCTCAACCTCGCTGATAGAAATAACCGCCGTAAACGGCTCACTGTCCGAGCCTCGTGAAATCTCAACGGAAATTTCCAGCTCACACTCGTCAATTTCCTCTATTTCCGTACCCGAAATCTCACGTCCGCCCTCGTAGGTCACATACTCGCCAACCTCAAAAGCAAGGTCGTCAAAAAGTCTTTTCAGCTTATGCTTTACGCCCCAATTAGTCTTGACCTCGTCGGCAAGATTCATTTCGTCAAGCACCGCAAGGATATCAACCTCACGGATTGCCTCTGCTTCAAAGGTCTTACTGTCAGTAAAGCGTGTGTCTGCCTCAATAAAGAAATCGTAAGGCTTGACAACAAGGTCATCTTCCGTTTCTTCCTCAGCCTGCTTGCTTTTAGCCTGTGCATTGTCACCTGTAAGAACAGCGTGCACAAAGGTCACTTTAATCCACGTTGTAACAGTTGTCGGAATAAAGGACAGCATATCATAAAATGAACGCTGATGAAACAATGACAAAAACACATAATTTATTGCGTATGACAAAACAATTATACCCACTGTTTTCAGCCAGTAACGCTTTGCCATTGCGAAAGAATTTCTAACCGCATTGATTACTCCGTCCTCGGGGAAAAGCGCATAGCCGTACTCCGTGAAGAAAAAGAAAAACATTATAATTGCTGTAACAATCGCAGAAATTGCTCCTATAACCATTGTTGCAAGAGTTACTGCAGCAGCCGAGCCGCTGTCCTCTGCCGCAAAGGTGAGAAACAGACCGAATGTCAGAGTAATAATGGCTGTTGCAATCGTAACTGCTGCCGCAACGAGATTTTTTGCAGCAAATGAGCCAAAAAAGCGTTTCGGACTTGTATAGAAATCAAACAGTGACCTGATTTTCGGGGTCTCACCTCGCAGACGTGCAAAGCAAAAGCTGTAAAGCCCCATACTGAGCGGTGCAGTAACAAACATACCGAGCAATGATATCAGGGTTACAAGCCAGTTGTTTGACATATTCATCATTGACAAATAATCAAGCATATTTGCCTGAAGCATTCCCTTTTCATAGGCAAAATGCCAATACACAGACGCTGACAGCCAATTAACCAACATATCAAACACTGTAAATGCCACACAGAAAATCAGTATCGGCAGAAATATCCTTCTGAATGATTTCTTTATGTAATTCATATATGTCCTCCATTTGTCAACAGCAAGTCTTATTCCTCAAACTCGCTGATTGCAACAATTACCACAAATGGGTCACGGTCTGATGCACGGGAAATCTTAACGTAGATTTCCATTTCCGCATCGTCAACCTCCTCATAATCGTAGCCTTCAATTTCACGTCCGCCCTCATAAGTTTCGAAGTCGCTCATTTCATCAACAAAACCAAGGAAAAGCTTCTTCAGCTTTCTTCTGAGTACAAAATCATTCTTCAAATCAAGATAAAGGTTCATCTTATCAAGGATTTCAAGAGGGTCAAGGTCATGAATCTTACTTGTGCGGATAACAGTCTTATCTTTCAGACGACGGTCAGCCTCAGCATAGAAGTCAGTTGCTCTCGCCTTGAGAAGCTCCTCCTCAGCAGCTTCTTTTTCTTCATCTCTGAACATATTCTTGAAAAAATCTAAAATTGACATAATAGTTTCCCCCACTATATTTTTTTATATACCAACACCTCAAACCCGATTTCCGTAGTCAGGGTGTCAATTTCCGATAATCTTTTCTGTCCCTCGGTGCTTGTCTTGTAGTAGTACGGCGTCATAGAGAACAGCGCTGTTATGTCCTCGTTGCAGGGCAAATCAATCTCACCCGTAACAGTTTCACGTTTCAGCAACTCAAATCCGTCAAGTGTAAAGTCCTTGACTTCATTCAGATACGGCTCATCATAAACCGCACACTTCAATTGCCACAGATGTCTTTCGGCAGGGATAACCATAATCATTACCCCATTGTCTTTCAGCACACGCTGAAATTCCTCTCCGCAGTACGGTGCAAAAAGCGTTGTCAGCATATCACAGCATCCGTCTGCAACAGGCAGATGAAACACGCTTCCCACCGCAAATTTAACAGCTTTAGTTCGACGTGCAGCATAGTCTGCCGCATTCTTGGAAATGTCTATTCCCACGATTTCCGTATCGGGACAAGCTGCAGCAATTTTCTCGGTGTAGTAGCCCTCTCCGCAGCCTGCGTCAAGAATTTTACACCCATTTGAAGCGTACTCCGAAACCGCTCTGCAAAGTGCCTCAGCAAGCGGTGCATAATAGCCTTTATCGAGAAAAGCCTTTCTCGCCTGCACCATAAGCTTGTTATCGCCTGGGAGTGCCGAGTTCATCTGATTGGCAAGAAGCAGGTTGACATAACCGCTTTTTGCCGTATCGTAGCAATGTCGGTTAGCGCAGGTATATGTACGCCCCTCTATATTAAGTTTTTCCTTGCATTTAGGGCAGATTAACATTTTCGCACCTCTTAAAAAATGTAGTCAACAGGGTCAGTATCAGCCTTTGCTTGTACAAGCTCAAGACCTGCATAAGCCGCCTTGAAGCGGCTGATAAGATATGGGATTGCAATATCTTCGGTGTGGAAGTGTCCGCAGTCGTAAAGTGCAATACCGTTGTTTCTTGCGGTAATCCACTGGTCGTGCTTCACATCGCCTGTGATATAAGCGTCAGCGCCCTGTGCAATTGCAAGAGGAAGATTGCCACCTGCACCGCCTGAACAGAACGCAAGCTTTGCGATTTTCTTTCCACTATTTGTATAACGTACAACCGTACAGCCAAAAATATCCTTGAGAAGCTTGCCCAAATCTTCGGGGAGAATTTCCTCGCCCACCGAGCAGGTAAAGCCGTAGCCTCTGCCGTCGGAGTGGATTGGTTCAAGTGTTTCAAGCTTTTTCAGCTTCAGAGTCGGGTTAAGCATATCGAAAATAATATCGTTGATGCCGCCGTCCGCCATATCAAGAGGTGAGTGGAAGCATATACAAGCAATGTTGTTCTTGAACGCAAGACAAGCAGTATTGATGTCATCAAGCGCATAGAGCGGGTGGAAAATTACTGGGTGGTGCGCAACAATAACATTTGCACTGATTTCAATTGCCTCATGGACAACATCGCTGGTAATATCCAACGCAAACAGCACCTTCTTTACTTCTGCATCGGGATTGCCAACAATAAGCCCCGAATTGTCGCCCTTGTGGAGATTTTTCATAGGCGCAATTTCGTCCATCATCGCATATATATCTTTAACTGTATACATTGGTTTACCTCCGCTTGCCAAAATTATTTTCGCCGCAAGACCTATATTTTTCACAGCCTCAGCCGAACGTCCCGAGTCACGCAGGGAACGTCCCGAAGCGTAAAGCCTTTCAGCCTGCTTTTCAGCGTAACGGGCAGCCGCTTCGTCAGAAAAATCAAGCTTTCCCACCTGCTCAAAAAGCGGTGTAACGCTTACAGGTTTAGCATTGGTTTTCACGGCATTTATAACCGTGTAACAGAAACGTCCGTCAATTACGGCACGTTGCTCAACAATTTCAAAGCCGTTGCCGTAAAGCCACTTCACAAGGTAAGGAGCCTGAGTCATAGGCTGTAAAATGAGATTTTTGCCCTCCAGCCAGTCGCAAGCTTCAAGAATACGGGAAATAAGTTCACCGCCCATTCCTGCAATTACAATATCGGTTATTCCGCTTTCGGGTACGTTTTTCAGACCGTCCGAAAGGATAACGTCTGCCTTGTCAAGCACGCCTGCCTTTTCGAGAGTTACCCTCGCCGCCGCAAGCGGTCCCTCGTTTATATCTACGGCAACCGCCGTGCTGCACCTGCCGCTTGAAAGCAGTTCAGCAACAAGGTAAGCGTGGTCAGTGCCTATATCACAAATGCGGTCGCCCTTGACGAACTCCGCACATAAATTCAATCTTTTATCCAGCATAGTAAGCCGCCTTTTCAGCTATGTAAATTATATACTAATCAGCAATTAAAAACTATACAAAAAATCAAGCATAATCCTGCGTTATTGATTATGCAATGATTTTTTGTATATAGTTTTATTGGTGATTAGTATTAGTGCCGAGTATGAAAGGCTGACCTGACATATTCGGCACACGCTCTTACTTGTTGTCGAAATGCTTGTTGAGCTTTGCAACCATTTCAGCTGCACTTACGCCGTGAACAGCACAAGCGTCTGCAAGGCTTTCGCCTCTTGCGGAAGGACAGCCAAGACAGTGCATACCCATTTCAAGGAAGTAAGGTGCAGTATCGGGGTCAAGGTCAAGGATATCGCCGATGATCATATCTTCTGTAATTCTCATAACAATTGTCACGCTTCGTCAGAAGCGTGTCCTCCTTTCAAAAACAAAACTCGGAGTCTGAAATTTATTTTCAGATTTTCCTCCAAAAAATTTATACCTATTTATTATACCCTATTTTTCAAACATTTGCAATAGCATATTGTTTTTTTATTTTTTTGTGTTATAATATTTATAATAATTTCCAGTCTGAAGGGAGATAATTTCTTGAACTTTTTAAACAAGCTTGAACGCAAATTTGGCAAATTCGGCATTGAAAACCTTATGCTTTATATAGTTATCGGCACGGGTATCGTGTTTGCATTCTGGTATATTTTCCCGACACTTCCGCTTCTTCAGCATTTTATCTTTGACCGCAATGCGATTCTCAGCGGACAGATATGGCGAATTGTTTCCTTTGTATTTCTGCCTGAAGCATATGACCCGATAAGTATGCTGTTCTGGCTGTTCCTTTACTGGCACATCGGCTCAAATCTTGAAGGCTACTGGGGAACATTCAAGTTCAACGTGTTCTATTTTTCGGGAGTAATTTTCTCGATAATCGGCGGCTTTTTCACGGGCTTTGCAACAGCACAGTTCATCAACCTTTCTCTGTTCCTTGCAATGGCAATAGTTGCACCGAATATGGAACTGCGTCTGTTCTACATCCTTCCTATAAAAATGAAATGGCTGGGACTGGTTTATGCAGCAATGATTATCCGCAGCTTTATACTTGTTGGCTGGTCGGGTAAAATTGCTATTGCAATTTCTCTGCTTAATGTAATTCTGTTCTTCGGCGGAGATTTCTTCCGCAAAATCCGTGACAAGTTCAAGTACAGAAAGGTACGCAGGAACTTCAAGAAGAACATCAAGATGACACGGTATGATGAGGAAGATTGACAACGCTGTAAAATATACTTACCGAAAGATTCCAAATACCACTTGACAAATCATATTATATATTGTATAGTATAATTACAGAAAAAAAAGGGGCGGTAAGAATATGAAAACTCTAGTTATTTATAATTCCCAGACAGGCTTCACAAAGCGTTATGCAGAATGGATTGCCGAAGCAACAAATGGTGCCTGCCTTGAATTGTCCGAGGCTAAAAAGAAAAATACAGACGAATATGATGTGATTGTTTTCGGTGGCTGGGCGATGGCAGGCGGAATAAGCAAGCTTAACTGGTTCAAGAAAAATATGCCGAAGTGGTCAGACAAGAAGCTGATTGCTTTCTGCGTGGGCGGTAGTCCCCTTGAAAATCCCGAAATTGAACCGACATTGAAAAAGAATTTCACTGAGGACGAACTGAAAAAAGTTGATATTTTCTACTGTCCGGGCGGGTTTAATTACGACAAGATGTCTGCGCCGTCAAAAATGGCGATGAAAATGTTCATCAAGGCGCTGAAGGCACAGAAAAACAAAACTGAAAAGGACGAGATAATGATAAAGATGATTTCATCTTCCTACGACATTTCCGACAAAAAATATATTGAGCCGATACTGGAATGTATAAATTCCAACCAAAAATAAAAAAGTTGCAAAAAAGCTTGACAACCCGTATTTTATGTGCTATAATGCAATAGTTGTGTAAAATAACATAACAAGCTATCGTATTCTAAAGACAGCAGGTGATTGAAAAATCGTAAGTCCTGCCGAGGAAAAGATGGTAAGTATTATATGTATACTTCCGACCTTTTCCTATCTGGAGAAGGTTTTCTTTTTTGAATCCGTTAGCAAAAAGCAAAATGAATAGTTTTGTTTATTGAATTATCGGAGGTGAAATTTTAATGCCAAGCGCAAAGATTCTCGAATCCAAGCAGGCAAGAGTTGAAGCTCTTACCGAAATGCTCAAGAATGCAACAGCAGGTGTTATCGTTGACTACAAGGGTATCACTGTTGAAGAAGACACTAAGCTCCGTAAGGAACTTCGTGAAGCAGGCGTAAACTACTTCGTAGAAAAGAACTCTATGCTCCGTTTCGCTGCTAAGAATGCAGGTCTTGAAGGTCTTACAGAGGTTCTCAAGGGTACTTCCGCTATCGCTCTCACAGACGGCGACGAAACTGCTCCTGCTCGTATCCTCGGTAAGTTTGCTGAAGAAGCTAAGGACAAGTTCAACCTTAAGGCTGGCTTCATCGGCGAAGAAATCTACGACGAAAAGGGTGTTACTGCTCTTTCCAAGATTCCTTCCAAGGAAACTCTTCTCGCACAGCTCCTCGGTTCTCTCCAGGCTCCTATGCAGAACCTCGCTGCTACACTTCAGGCTCTCGTGGACAAGAAGAACGAAGAAGAAGCTGCATAATTGCAATTTCGCAATCAAAAACGGCATAGCCATTATGCCACAGAAACTAAACTGCGCATAGCGCAAAATAAAATTTAAAGGAGATTATTATCATGGCATCTGAGAAAATTACAAATATTCTTGATTTAATTGACGCTCTTTCCATCCTCGAACTTTCCGAACTCGTTGAAGGTATCCAGGAAAAGTACGGTGTATCCGCTGTTGTTGCTGCTGCAGCTCCTGCTGCTGGCGCTGCTGCTGGTGCAGCTGAAAAGACAGAATTTGACGTTGTTCTTGCTTCCTTCGGCGACAAGAAGATGGACGTTATCAAGGCTGTTAAGGACGTTTGCGGTCTTTCCCTTAAGGAAGCTAAGGAGCTCGTTGAAGCTGCTCCTAAGACAATTAAGGAAGGTGCTTCCAAGGCTGACGCTGATGACCTCACGGC
>JAFTWI010000034.1 GCA_017465345.1 Oscillospiraceae bacterium | reverse complement strand
GGGGCTTCAACGGCACAGAGCGTCCCGGTGCGGTTTACCTTGCGGCTGTTATGGCTGCTCACGCACAGAAGGGTCTGCCTGCGTTTGCAATCTACGGCAGAGATGTCAAGGACGCAACCGACACAACTATCCCTGATGACGTTTCCGAAAAAATCCTCCGTTTTGCACGCTGTGCGGTAGCGGTTGGTCAGATGAGAAACAAGGCTTATGTTGGCATCGGCGGTGTTTCAATGGGTATTGCTGGTTCCTGGTGCGACGCTAATTTTATGCAGAAGTACCTCGGTATCCGTCCTGAATGGGTTGATATGACGGAAATTCTCCGCCGTGTAAAGCTTGAAATTTACGACCATGAGGAGTACGAAAAGGCTCTTGCTTGGACAAAGGCAAACTGCCCTGAGGGTATGGACGTTAACACCGAAGTCAACCCTGGCAATCCTGATGTTATGAGCCACGAGGAACAGTGGGAATTCTGCGTGAAGATGACACTGATTATCCGTGATATAATGCTTGGCAACGACAAGCTGAAGGAACTCGGCAGATTTGAGGAGTCCAACGGCAGAAACGCAATTTTCGGCGGCTTCCAGGGACAGCGTCAGTGGACAGACTGGCTTCCTAACGCTGACTTTGCGGAAAGTATCCTCAACTCCACATTCGACTGGAACGGTAAGAAACAGCCTGTTCTTCTCGCTACTGAAAATGACGGCCTTAACGGTACAGCAATGCTTTTCGGCAATCTGCTGACAGGACGTGCTTCCGTCTTTGCTGACGTGCGTACATATTGGAGTCCTGAGGCTGTTGAGCGTGTTACAGGCTGGAAGCCTGAGGGCAGAGCAGCAAACGGTTTTATTCACCTCATCAACTCTGGTGCGGCGGCTGTTGACGCAACAGGTCTTGCTAAGGACGAGGACGGCACAAACCTTATGAAGCAGTGGTGGAACGTTACTGACGAGGACATCAAGGCTATGCTTGACGCTACTGACTGGTGCCCTGCAAATCTTGGCTACTTCAGAGGCGGCGGATTCTCCTCCCACTTCAAGACACAGGCTGAAATGCCCGTAACAATGATGCGTGTAAACATCATTGAGGGAGTTGGACCTACACTTCAGATTGCTGAGGGCTACACAGTAACACTTCCTGATGATGTTCACAAGCCTCTCGACGAAAGAACAGACAAGACATGGCCTACAACATGGTTTGTTCCTGAGGTTACAGGCAAGGGTGCGTTTGCTGACGTTTACTCCGTGATGGCTAACTGGGGCGCTAACCACGGATCAATTACTTACGGCCACATCGGTGCTGACCTTATCACGCTTGCTTCCATGCTTCGTATTCCTGTTTCAATGCACAACGTTTCCGAGGACAGAATTTACCGTCCACACTGCTGGGCTGGATTCGGTACAGCTGACGCAGAGGGTGCTGACTACAGAGCTTGCGCACATTACGGCTCACTCTACAGATAAAAATCAAAGCTGTACGGCAAAACACCGTACAGCTTATTTTTTATCTTTTGAATGTGTCGAACATCATAGACAGGTATATTATGTTTATGGAGGAGTCATCTGTGCTTGCGGCAACCAAATTATAGATAATATTGTTTTCCTCGTCAGCGAGAGTAAGATACTGCATAAAGCCCAAATCGGTGTCAAGATCGTTCATAACAAGAAAGTATCCGTTCATTCCGTCGATATTGACCTCGGACATTGTGTGGTGCTCATATCCCTCAATTTCACCGTTCAGTGCAACCGCAGCAGCTGTTGTATAAGCAATCTGCAAAGTGTCAAGATTAAAATCCTTCATAAGGAAAACTGATATAGAGGTTTCTCCATCGGGGGCGGTTATGCTGTATTCCTCCTCGGACACTTCCTCATAAATCCAGCTTTCGTCGGACTGAATATATCCGCAGGCCGTGTTTCCGTATGTAACAGTGCATTCGGCAAAATCAGCAAGAAGCGTTTCGTAGTCGGGAATATTCATATCAAAATATGTTTCGGCAGATGTTTCCTCAGCAGATGCTTCGGTGTCATATTCAGTTGTTTCAGTAGCAGTTGTTGTAGTTTCTTCGGTTGCTGCAGTAGTTGTAGTCTCCGTAGGAATAGCAATAGTTTCAGCCATTGTAATTTCCGCAGTGGTTGAAGTCTCTGTTTCAGCTGCAGTTGTTTCTTCCGATGTCCCTTCGGAACAGCCGCAGAGAAAAACTGTTGAGATTAATAATAAAGATAAAATTTTTGCAGTCAGTTTCATTTTGATTACCCCTTTAATTTTTGCTTCTTGTATATGCCAAATCTATAGCTTTCAGAAAAGTGGTTCTGTTTTTAACAGCAGTCAGTTCCTTTATGCCTGTCGCTAAATAATTGTCAATAAATTCATCAAGCATATTTTCTGTTATGAAAACAGTTTCACCTACTGTATTTTCTGTAAAGTCATGTGACATATCATTTAAAAATTCGTCGATGCTGAAATCAGCGATATCGCAAATTGTTTCATCAGTAAAGTTTACAGGTGTTTCAAGTATGTTGCGAAGCTGGTATTTTTCTGAAATGTATGAGTTAAGAATGTGGTAGTCATTATGAAGAATACCAACCTCTTCCATATTGCGTGGCATTCTGAAACGCCCACAGTAAATATAGTCCCTGTAAAAAGCGTCCTCGACCAAGTGCATATAGTAACCTAGATACAAATCGTCTTTTTGCATCAAATCAAAGTATTGTTCCTTAAATTTATCAAAATCAAAATACCCCTGATTTTTCTCAGCAATCTGCTGTTTGAAATGAGTTTTGTTTCTGTCGGAAACATCTGCAAATGCATCCGGCAATACGCTTCCAAGTAAAAAACGCTGTTTATCTTTAAATTTGATGTGCTGAGAAAATAACTCACCGAATAAATAGTGAATAGTCCGTTGTGCCATTTGTCCCTCCTCAGTTTTTTGATATTATGAGTTTAACATTTTATCTCACTAAAGTCAATGGCTATGATGATATTGTAATAAAGTGTACCGCTGTGTAACCAAATGATTACAATATGGATAAAATTTCTTTTTTCTGTAGTAAAAACGCAGGTTTCTCGTTTAAAATATAAAGGGATATTTTTGAATAAACATAAGCAATTTAAATTGTTACAGCTTAGTTACAATTTGCACGGCTTTTCTTGTGTAAAAAATATATAAAAATTCAATTAAAAACTGTAGAGTTTGTCAAACTTATTGCGAATTAACACTTTATTAACAAATAGTAACCCGAAAGTATATATAATTGTAATGTATAGTATTTGATTATGTTTTAATGGAAAATTGTAAGTAGAACAATACATATATACATTAAGGAGGGCTCTCCGTTTTGCGGGGAATAGGGAAATGAAGAAAGTCGCAATTGTATATACTTCTAAATTCGGACATACGAAGCAATATGCTGATTGGCTTGCTGCACATCTTGGTAAGGATGACGCTGATGTTATCAATGTTGCAGGCTTTAATCCGACACAGATTCTTGCCTATAAGCTTGTAATCTATGCTTCGTGTGTTTACGGCGATAAAATGCCTATTATGGATTTTATCAAGAAAAATATCGCAGGTGTCAGCCCTGCTAAAACTATGTTTATGGCTGTCGGCTGGTATACCAATGACTCCGAAGAAGCTGTTCAGAAACTTATGGAGGAAAACTACCCTGACCAGTTCAAGGGCAAGGTTCCACTGTTTGTTGTAAACAGCGGCATTGACAAGAAAAAGATTTCTGTCGGTGATAAAGCTAAGCTTCTCGCTTCTCAGGTTATGATCGAGAAGAAGGATGGCAGAAGTAATGATGATATCAATATACTTGCTATTCTTAAGGGTTATTCCGACCCTACTGCTGAGGAAAATCTTAACAGCATCAAAAAGGGTATCGAGGATTTCTTTGACCCGAAGAAGAGTGACGCTGCGAAGGATTTGCCTCCGCTTAAGGCTGATAGACCAGCACCTGCACCAAGACCAGCAGTTGCTCCAGTGCCTGTGGTTGAGTCAAAGTCCGAACCAAAGCCTGCACCGAAGCCCGAACCAAAATCTGAGCCTGCACCGAAGCCTATGGCTGCCAGTGAGATGACAAGTGATGCTGATGCACTCAGCTCTCTTGAAAATGCTTTTAAGGCTCTCAAAGCACCAAAGCCTGCGGCTGAAGTTAAGCCAGAACCAAAGCCTGAGCCTGTACCGAAGCCTATGGCTGCCAGTGAGATGACAAGTGATGCTGACGCACTCAGCTCTCTTGAAAATGCTTTTAAGGCTCTCAATGCACCAAAGTCCTCACCAGTGGTTGAAGTTAAACCGGAACCAAAGCCAGAGCCAGTAGTTGAAGTTAAACCTGAGCCAAAGCCTGAGCCAGTGGTTGAGGTTAAGCCGGAACCAAAGCCTGAACCAGTGGTTGAGGTTAAGCCAGTGCCAAAGCCTGCTCCAAAAGTTACACCTGCACAGGCAGAAGTTGCATCTTCTGTAAAGAGTGCAATTAGGGCAATGAGCAATGGCTCAATGAATACAAATTATGCTCCTGCACCTGCTTTTGAGGACATCAAGTCTGAGGATGTTTCCTCTATCGGCAGCTTTGATATGAACATTGATTCAAGCGAAAAGCTTGATGTTGTGAAGGAAAATATAATTCCTACAATCGGCGAAATTGACCTTTCTGCAGAGGCAGGAATGAGTTGGGATTCTGTAACAAGTCCGAAATCTGAAGCTAAGGCAGAACCAATTGCAGAGGTTAAGCCTGAACCAATTCCAGAACCTGAGCCATCTGTAAGCACTGAAGCTCCTAAGAATAGTTATATGGAGCTGTTTGCTAAGCGCAGAAGAAAGGCTGTTGAGGAACCTGAGGCTGTTGCTTCACCTGTAGTTGAGGCTAAACTTGAACCAGAAGTTGAGGCTAAACCAGAATTTACACCTGAGCCTGTAGTTGAATCTAAACCAGAACTGAAGCCCGAGCCTGTTGCTGAAATTAAATCTGAACCTGTTAAACCTGTTGCAATTGAAAAGCCAAGCGTTGTTGAACACGCTGCTGCAGTTGACGTGCTTTCGGAATTCGATTTTCTTTCAACTGCGACTGCACCTGTTGAGCCTGTTAAGCCTGTGTCAGCAGTTGATACAACTGCTGCTGTTGATATGGACGTATATGACTTCATGGACGACAGCAAGCCAAAGGCGAGCAGCCGTGCACTTAATGCTGTTCAAGACCTTGCTAAGGCAAAAGCTGAGGCTGAAAAGGAAGCTGCAAAGAAGGCTGCTGAGGAAGCAGCGGCTAAGGCTGCGGAGGAAAAGGCTGCTGCTGAAGAAGTTGCAATTTCCAATTCTTCTGTAGATAACAGCTTTATCGAAAAAATGAAGATGGATATGGCTGCACTTGCAGAGGAAAGCCAGCATGAAATTGAACAGGAAAATAGTTCTTCAAGCGAAGAAATTGACGGTCTTACTTTCTCAAATGAACTTGATTATGACCTTGGCGCAATTGAGATTGATACTCCGCCTATCGGTGAGGTAAGCCTTGAAACGATTCATACATTTGATGATTTCTCACCTAAGGAAAGCAGTGCGGATTTTGACTTGAAGAAGCTTCAGGAAGAAATCAATGCTTCTATCGAGTCTAATAAGGTGAACAAGGAAAAGATGCTTAACCGTTACGGTAAGAAGCAGAAGACAGAGGTTCATAATCCATTTGCTGTTCAGTTCGAGGAAGATGAAAGCAAGAGCAAGAAGAAAAAGAAGGAAAACGAAATCGGCTCCAAGCGTCTTGATGATCCGCTTGACCCTGATATTTTCTTCAGCAGACCTAAAAAGAATGCAGACCTTATGATGCCTTCGGACACAATGCCCGAAATCAAGTTCCGCAAGAGATAAAATTTATGAGAGGTACTTAATCGTGCCTCTCATTTTTTTGTGTTATTCTATTTTGTGATACTTCATAAAGCCCAAGTTCTTCACGCATTTCCGTCATATTTGACCAGAAACGCTTCGGCATCAAATTCATTCTACATCTTGGATTGAAGCGCTCCTTTATCCCGATTGTACGGTAAAAACATTTCCAAAGCTCACGATAAAGTTCTTCCTCAGCACTTGCAGATGGAAGCTCAAAATCAATGTTTTCAGCAATTTCAGCTTTGTGGGAAAAATAAATCAGCGCCATTCGATGCGGCTTGTCATAAATCAGAAAGTTTTCGTTGCGGAAACGGTCTGTAAAATGTGCCGCAATTAAAGGAATAACTTTGTTTTTAGGCTCAATAACGGCAGCAAGATAACCGTTGAAGTCGGAGAAACGTACAAATCCTTTCAGCAGGTGAGCTTCGTGGGTGCAGTGAAAAACAGCCTTGTTAACAGCATTTACCGTGTCATCAGCAAGCATTTTTTCGATATTCTTTCCAAAGCGGAAACCCTTGCAAAGATACTGAAGAATAAGCAAATCCTTGTTTGCTGCACAGGAAAGAAACATTTTATGCACTGTGTCAAGGGTATCGGGTGTGATTTTCTGAGGAACAGCACGAATTACCCTAACTGCCTTTTCAGCAGATGTATCAACTATTCGCACCTCGGAAAAACTGAATTGTTCAGGCTCGCCGATGATAATTTCAGCAGGCATTTCCTTTCGCTCAAAGCACTCAAAAACACAGCACATAAGTCCGTCAAATGTGCCGTCATAGCTGTAAATCACATCTCTCCCGTAAGACATTTTATTCTATCCTCCAAAGTAGGTGCAGCGTCAAAAAAAGAAAGCTGTTCTCCGATGTAGCCGTTATTTTCAAGCTCCCTTACAACACTTGCCGACATAAGCTGACGCATCATTCCCGTTTCGGTGTAAATCAGTCCATCAGCACGTTTGCCCATGCAAAGAATAAAATATACTGCACGTTTCAGCACTACACCAAGTTTTTTCAAATCCTTGTAATCGAGCTTAGCCTGACGGCGTGCCACAATAATTCTCTGCGCAGACTTAACACCAATCCCAGGCACACGAAGCAGCATCTCGTATGGTGCACGATTAATTTCCAGCGGAAATAGTTCAGGGTGGTGCACCGCCCAGTTGCATTTCGGGTCAAGCAGCGGATTAAAGTCCTGATGCTGCTCGTCGAGAATTTCTCCAGCCGTGAAGCCATAAAAACGCAGCAGCCAGTCAGCCTGATAAAGACGGTGTTCACGAAGAAGGGGCGGTTTTTCGTCAGCAGGCTTAATAAATTTGCTGTCGCCAACAGGTACATATGCCGAGTAAAAAACACGTTTCAGACTGTACTTTTTGTACATTGCCTCCGATAAGCGAAGTATCTGAAAATCCGTGTCGGGAGTCGCACCGATAATCATTTGCGTGCTTTGTCCCGCTGGAGCAAACTTCGGTGCACTTTTATACTTTATAATCTCATAGCTATTCTGCTGAATTTGCCGTGTAATCTGCCCCATGGGAAGCAGAATGGAATTTTTGGACTTGTCGGGAGCAAGCCTGTCAAGACTTTTTTGCGAGGGCAGTTCGATATTTACGCTCATTCGGTCAGCAAGTGTGCCAAGCTTTTCGATAAGTTCAGGGCTTGCACCAGGGATAGCCTTTGCATGGATATAGCCGTTGAATTTGTATTTCACACGAAGAATTGTAAGCACCTCAATAATCTGCTCGCATGTATAATCGGGACTCTGAATAATTCCCGAGCTGAGAAACAGCCCTTCAATGTAATTCCTGCGGTAGAAATTTATAGTCAGCTCAGCGATTTCATCGGGGGTAAATCTTGCCCTTGGTATATCATTGCTGCGACGATTTATGCAGTATTTGCAGTCATAAAGACAGTAGTTTGTCATCAGCACTTTAAGCAGGGAAATGCACCTGCCGTCCGAGGCAAAGCTGTGGCAAATTCCGCAAGAGGAAGCGTTTCCTATTCCGTCAGAATGTCCCCCTGCACGGTTAACTCCGCTTGATGTACAAGCAGCATCAAACTTAGCTGAGTCGGCAAGTATTTTCAGCTTTTCTGCGATATCCACATTACCCCTCCTTTGCGCAACGAATGTTCTGTTATGATTATACTATAGAACGCTTGTTCTGTAAATTGACGTTTTAGACAAGCTTTTTATGTTAAAATTAGCACATTTGTGCTAATTTGGGCAAGCGAATTTTCAGAAAGGTATTGCATTTTTCTGTCTGTAATGGTATAATAATTAACACGCCTCCATAGTTAAATGGATATAATAAACCCCTCCTAAGGGTTAGTTGTGGGTTCGATTCCCGCTGGGGGTGCCAAACGCAAATATAGACGAAAAACAGAGCCGCTGTACCTGATACAACGGCTCTGTTTGTTTTTACTTTAGTTTTCCTCACGTTCTCTTGCGGTGCAGAGCTTGTAGTAGTCGCCCTTTTTAGCCATAAGCTCATCGTGAGTTCCGCACTCGGTTATGCCCTGATTTGCAACGTACATAATCTTGTCACAGTTGCGGATTGTAGAAAGACGGTGCGCAATAATGAATGATGTTCTGCCTTCAAGAAGCTTGTCAAGACCCTCCTGAAGAAGTTTTTCGGTTTTAGCGTCAATAGAGGAGGTCGCTTCGTCAAGAACAAGGATTTTCGGGTCGCTGATAAGTGTTCTTGCAAAGGCAATCAGCTGGCGCTGACCCTGAGAAAGAGTTGAACCGCCCTCGGTAATTTCTGTATCGTAACCCTTTGGAAATTCGTTGATGAATTCGTCTGCACGAACAGTCTTGCACGCTGCAACAATTTCGTCCATTGTTGCGTCAAGCTTGCCGTAGCGGATGTTATCTGCGATTGTGCCGCTGAAAACAACGCTGTCCTGAAGCATAATGCCCATCTGGGAGCGGAGAGATTTTAGCGTTACATCAGCAACATCATATCCGTCAATCTTTACAGCACCCTCATTTACGTCATAAAAACGTGAAATCAGATTTACAATAGTAGTCTTGCCTGCACCCGTTGGACCTACAAGTGCAACGCTTTCGCCCTTCTTTACGCTGAAGGAAAGGTCCTTGAGGATAGTCTTGCTTTCGTCATAAGCGAATGTAACCTTGTCAAATTCAACATTACCTTCAATTGCAGGAAGTGTCTCAGCATTCTCCTTGTCGTCAACCTTAATCGGTTCGTCAAGTGTCTCGAAAATTCTTTCAAGATATGAAACAGCATTTACAAAGTTGTTGAACAGGTTTGCAAGGTTGAGAATAGGCTGCCAGAAGCGTCCTGCATATCCTGACATAGCAACGATTGTACCCAGAGAAACGGAAGCTGGGCCAATAACAAGAAGTCCCACAAGATAGATGCAGGCACTTACAGTTGCGGAAATTGTGTCAACTGTAGGCCAGAGAAGGTTGTTGTATGTAACAGCCTTCATCCATTTTTCACGGTAAGCCTCGGAGAGTCCGCTGAAAATTGCAGCATTTTCATCTTCACGGACAAAAAGCTGTGTAACCTTTACGCCGACGATACCCTCGTGAAGATAAGCGTTGAGGTTGGAGCTTTTGTTTGAAACAGCCTGCCATGCCTTACGCTGTCTGTTCTTGATGAACATAATGAACGCCATAAGGAACGGTACACCTGCAAGAACAACAAGTGCCATCTTCCAGTGCATTGCGAACATAAATACAATAATGAAAACAATGTTGAAAAGCTCCAGTACAAAAGTGATGATACCGTTGGAAAGAGTGTCGGAAACGCTGTTTACATAGTTAATAATACGAACGAGAATTTTACCGTGAGGACGGCTGTCATAATATTCAAAGGAAAGTCTCTGCAAATGCTCAAACAGGTCTGAACGGATATCGAAAATAATATCCTGACCAACCTTTGTCATAATCTTTGAACGGATAGTAGCAAGGATAATATTGACTACAATCGTAAGGAGAAGCAGTCCTGCCCATATAAGAAGCATCGGTATATCGCCGCTTGGGATAACCTCGTCGATTGCGTGCTGAGTGATAACGGGAGCGAAAAGTCCGATTATAACAGCGAGCGCACTGAGAGAGAGGGATAAAATCATTCTCCATTTGTAGCGACCAACATAAACCATTGCACGTTTTAAGTGTCGTATGTCAAAGGGGGATTCAAGATTTTCGTCAACGTCAAATTTATTTCTTGCCATTTAAATCGCCCCTTTCTTACTCAATATTTCCCTGCTGGAGGTTGTAAATTTCGGTATAGTAGCCGTCCTTATTCTTCAGCAGTTCGTCATGTGTACCCATTTCGGAAATCATTCCGTCCTTGAGAATAATGATTTTGTCAGCGTCCTTTGCAGAGGAAATACGCTGTGCAATGATAATTTTTGTACAGTTGAAATCAAGATTTGCAAGGTTTTCCTGAATATGCTTTTCTGTTTCAAGGTCAACAGCAGAAGTTGTGTCATCAAGGATAAGGATTGACGGACGGATTGCAAGGGCTCTTGCAAGAGAAATTCTCTGCTTCTGACCGCCCGAAAGACCAACACCTCTTTCACCAACGATTGTGTCATAGCCATCAGAAAGATTTTTAACAAAATTAGCAGCGTCAGCAGCCTTTGCAAAAACCTCAATGTCCTCCTCAGGCATATCGCTGTCACCGAAAGCAATGTTGCCGTCAATAGTGTCTGACCAGAGGAGTACGTCCTGCATGGCCATACCGATGTTCTTACGGAGGTTGTTCAGCTTCATCATTCGCACGTTTACCCCGTCCACAAGAACTTCACCTTTGTTTACATCATAAAGACGAGGAATAAGGTTGATAAGAGTTGTCTTGCCCGAACCTGTTTCACCCATAATAGCAACAGTCTCACCTGCACCGATTTTGAAGCTGATATCCTTCAGCACCTCTGTATCGCCGTAGCTGAAGCTTACATTCTTAAATTCAATTTCACCGTTGAGACGTGCAGGCATTTCCTTTGCATCAGCACGGTCAACAACAATCGGACGTGAATAATAAACCTCGATAATCTTTGAAGCGGAAGCAAGAAAGCGCTGAAGGTCGTTGATAAGTGCACCAACATTTCTCATCGGGTTGGAAAGAGTCCAGATAAGACCGCTGAAAGCAACATATTCACCCATTGTAAGTCTGCCTGTTATAACGAAAATACCGCCTGCAATAAGGTGTACAACCATAAGTCCCTGCGCAGTTGTTTCAATGAACGGGAAGTATTTGAGCCATGTGAGTGAAGCGGTTTTGTTAGCCTCGGAATATTCAGAATTCTTTTCCTGAAAACGTTCGATTTCGTGGTCCTCACGAGCAAATGCACGGACAACACGATTACCTGCTATATTTTCCTGAGCCTGAGTATTAAGCTGGGAAAGTCTTTCACGGAGGTCAACAAACTTTGGTCCGACTTCCTTACGGAGCATGCCTGAAATAATAAAAATCAGCGGAGTAAGGGCCAGCAGGCAAAGTGCCATAAGAGGGTCGAGAATAAAGAAGAAAACGGTTGTTGAGCAGAACAGCACAAGGCTTTCAAGCAAGGTCTTGATAATCCACGCAACGCTGTGACGTACCATATCAAGGTCACCCGAAAGACGTGTCATAATATCGCCTGTACGGTAACGGTCGTAGTAGGTCATATCCTGCTTCTGAACGTTGGCCAAGAGGTAGTTTCTTATTTTGGAAAGCATACCCTGCGAACATTTTTCATACAGCATATTTGCATTGAACTGGATAACAGTTCTCATCAGTGTGAACAATACCATTCCGCAGCACAGAATTATAAGCAGCTTGCTGTTGTTTTTGAGATTTTCAGCAGCGTTTTCATTGTAAATAAAGGTATCAACAATGTTCTGGCTGAAAATAGGGCTTGTAAGATACATAATCTGTCCGATGACAGTCATGCACAGCGCAAGTATGTATCTGCCTCGGTAGCCCTTCATATTTTCCCATATCCATTTTATCTGGAACATAATCACCCTCCGTTCCGTAGTATAAAACCTAAAGTAACTTTTCAAATTATGCAAAACTTATTATAACAGATTATAATAAAAAGGGAAGGGGTTTGACAAATTTTCTTTGTGGTGATTATGACGAAATTTATAGCTATATAGCTTAGTCTAAAGGTGATAATTAACATAAAGTGCACTTTATTGAACCTAAAAACTGGAATTTCAAACGTTTAAGCTGCACAAAATAAAGATGAAATGTGTACGATTTTTTGTGTAAATTTTTCCGCGAAATTAAGGCGGAAAATCGCCTCTTGACATAAAGTGCACTTTAGGTTATAAAATAAATATCAGGAATTTATTTGTAAAGGAGAATGATAATTGGAAAACCAAACCTATACTATTAAAGAAGTAGCAGAAAAAACGAACCTAACAATTCCTACCATAAGATACTATGAAACAGAGGGCGTTCTTCCTCCGGTTGAAAGAAGTGAAAGCGGCAACAGAGTGTTTACAGACAGCGATATAGGCTGGCTTGACCTCATTTGTTGTCTTAGAGGAACAGGTATGCCTATAAAGAAAATAAAGCAGTTTGTTCAGTGGTGCTTAGAGGGTGATGATACAATTGACGACAGAATTGAAATGCTCATCGAGCACGGCAAGACAGTCGATGAACAGCTTCAGGTGCTCACCAACTATAAAGCCGCTATAGAGTGGAAAATAAATTATCACCGCGAAATGAAGATGCAGATTGACGCAAGACGCAATGCAGTGCGTCTTATGGAGCAGCAGGACTTGAAAAGCTGAGTTGTTTGTGCTATACTGTAACATAAAGTTGCTTTATGGAGGAAATATATATGAACGTAATTCTTGCTTCTGCTTCACCCAGAAGACAGGAGCTTCTGAAATACATTACAGCTGAATTTCAGGTTGTCCCCGCTGACGTTGATGAGACAGTGCCCGCTGAAGTTCCATCAGAAGAAGCCGCTGAGTTCCTTGCGGCAAGAAAAGCTGTTCATATTGCAGCTATGTATCCAGACAGTGTGGTAATCGGAAGTGATACGGTTGTAATTGCAGACGGAGAAATTCTCGGAAAGCCTGTTAACGAGGCTGACGCTGAACGTATGCTGAGAAAGCTTTCGGGAAAGGTGCACCGTGTTGTAACAGGTGTGTGCCTTGCCTGCGGAAAAAGAACATTCAGCTTTTCTCAGGCTACTGATGTCAAGTTTTATCCGCTTACAGAAGAGGAAATTCGTGACTATATAGCAACAGGCGACCCGATGGATAAAGCAGGTGCTTACGGAATACAGAGCGAGGGCTGTGTGCTGATAGAAAAGATTGACGGCGATTTCTTTACGGTGATGGGACTTCCCGTAGCAAGGCTTAAGCGCGTGCTGAAAATGTTTATTGAAAATATGTGAAAAAGGGTATCGAGCATAAAGCCGACCACCCATACAGAAGTATTTAATATGTAACCGAAAGGTTGTGTAGGAAATCCTACGCAGCCTTTCTTTTTTTGTCGTAAACCATACTGTCAGCGACAGCGGTTGCAACTGCAACATTGAAGCGAAAACAGATGTCAATCTGCTGTGTTCTGTGTCCACTTGACTTGTCTGGTGCATATACGACAATCTTTTCAATGAATTCGTGCATAATTTCAGGAGTGAGCTTCGGGATTTCGGAATACTTGCGGACTATTCCGATAAACTGTGCTGTGTCAGCATTCTTCTGCTCACTTGCTTCAATAAACTGAGATAATTCGGGGATAATCTGTCGAAGCTTCTTTTGTTCAGTTTCATAATTCTTCGACATCATTTCAAAACGCTCATCAGAAAGCTTGCCCGATACATTGTCCTCATAAATTCTTGTAAACAGCTTGTCCAGTTCTGAAACTCGCTTTTCTGACTGTGCAAGTCTTTTCTTCGCCGCTTTCAGTTCCGCGGATTGCTGTTTCTGAGAACATTCATAAGCTGATTGTAAGAAATCTTCTTCATTCTCCCTAACGAATGTTGTCATCTTTCTGAGTTCAGACAATACGATTTCTTTCAATACAACAGTACGAATAAAATGTGCAGAACAATCATCCTTATCCGCTGAATAAGTCGAACATTTCAAATGCTCTTGGTCTGAGTTAAGACTTTTGGAACGACAGAGATACATCTTCTTGCCACAATCAGCACAGTATACCATTCCCGAAAAAGGATTTACTTCCTCCTGATGCTGAAGCTTTCTCTTGTTTTTGCGTAGTTCCTGTACCAAATCAAAATCTTCCTTTGAAATTATTGCCTCGTGCGTGTTTTCAAAGATTTGCCAATCTGTTTTGGAATTGATAATTCGCTTCTTGGATTTATAAGATTTTGTTTTAGTTCTGAAATTCACTGTATGACCAATATATTCGAGTTTTTCGAGTAAAGCTCCAATTGTTCTATGCGACCAGCGATAAGGCTTTGCACAAGTAATGCTTCCCGATTTCTTCATTTCAGCATAAGCAGTAGGTGTTAGAACTTTATCCTCGGTGAGTATTCTTGCAATCTGTGTCGGTCCATATCCGTCAATGCAAAGCTGAAATATTCTGCGGACTACCTCCGCAGCTTCCTCGTCAATCTCCCAGACATTTTTATCTTTCTCGGATTTCTTGTAGCCGTAGGGCGGG